>SKOR01000021.1 GCA_007119965.1 Syntrophomonadaceae bacterium | reverse complement strand
TGGATGTTGATTTAAGCACCGGGAAAATAGATAAAAGGACACTATCCAGTGAAACATACCGATTATATCCTGGTGGATCCGCCCTTGGGCTTTACCTGCTGCTGCAGGATATGCCGGCGGGAGTAGATCCGCTCTCCCCGGACAACATGCTGGTAATGGCTGTCTCACCACTGACCGGACTGCCGATCAGCGGTTTAAGCAGGATGACCATAACTACCAAAAGCCCGCTGACCGGTGCAATCGGCGACAGCCAGGCAGGCGGGTTTTTCCCTGCTGATTTAAAAGCAAACGGATGGGATGCAGTGATTTTCAGGGGCCGGGCAGAAAAACCGGTATACCTGTCGATTAATGGCGAAGAAACGGAACTGCGTGGTGCAGGGAAAGCCTGGGGGAAAGTTACAGGTGATGCTGAGAAGGTATTTCGCGACGATCTCGGAGAGGACAAGTTGCAAATTGCCCAGATTGGGCCGGCAGGAGAAAATTTGGTCCGCTATGCGTCGGTGATGAACATGTGCAACCGTGCCAACGGCCGTAACGGCACCGGCGCGGTGATGGGCTCAAAAAATCTAAAAGCAGTAGTGGTAAAGAAAAAACAGAAGAACAAACCGGCGGACAGGGAACCATTCAGGAAGCTGGCGTCGGAAGCAAAAGATAGGATCAAAGAAAATACTGTAGTCAGCAGCCTGGCCGAGCATGGTACCGACAGCGGTTTAATCAGTCTTCACCTGGAAGGCTACCTGCCGACCAGAAACTGGCATTCCGGTTATTTCCCCGAGGGCGCAGAAGATATCACTGGAGAAACTATGTCCACAACAATTCTCAAGAACAGGGACACCTGCCATGCCTGCTCGGTGAGATGCAAGAGAGTGGTGGAAGTACCTGGCGAAGTTGACCCGCTCTACGGTGGCCCGGAATATGAAACCTGTGCGGCCCTCGGTTCTTACTGCGGAATAACAAGCCTGGAAGCAATCGCAAAAGCCAACCAGCTTTGTAACATGTACGGCCTTGATACAATTTCCTGCGGCGGCACGATCTCTTTTGCCATGGAATGCTTCGAAAAAGGGCTGATTAACGAAAAAGACACCGGTGGTTTGGAGCTAACTTTTGGCAATGAAGAAGTAATCTTTGAGTTAATCAGGCAAATAGCATATAAGGAGGGCTTTGGTAAACTGCTGGCCAAGGGCAGCCTGGAAGCGGCAACGCAGTTTGGTGAAGAAGCTGTTGCTTTAAGTATCACCTCTAAAAAGCAGGAACTGCCGGCGCATATGCCCCAGCAAAAACCATCCCTGGGAGTAATCTATGCTGTAAACCCCTTTGGCGCCGATCATCAGTCAAGCGCCCACGACCCTGTTCTTACCGCAAGCCCGAAAAACAGAATCAGGGAATTCCTTTACCAGGTTGGGATCTGGAAAGGATACAGTCCCGACGATATCCTGGCCCTTGATGAAGAAAAAGTGCGCTTCGCTTATAACACCCAGTGTTTTTACTCACTTGCCGACAGCCTCTGCCTGTGCCAGTTTGTTTGGGGGCCTACCTGGCAGCTATACGGCCCTACAGACCTGGTCGACTTATGCCGCAGCGGACCGGGCTGGGAAACCTCCCTTTACGAGCTGATGCTGGCAGGTGAAAGGCGGATCAACATGATGCGGTTTTTCAATTCCCGCGAAGGTTTCACCAGGGAAGACGATACCCTTCCCGAGCGGTTGTTTAAGCCACTGCCCGACGGACCATCCAAAGGTGTGGCTCTCAACAGGGAAGACTTTGAAAAAGCAAAAGATCTCTATTATCAATTTGCAGGTTGGAACCAGCAAACCGGCAACCCCAAAGATTCAACTTTAAAAAAACTATCTCTGGGCTGGCTGCTTGATAAGTAAAAGCCGCTAACATAACAACTGAGGTGCTAATCAACGATGCAAAGAAGGTTTACTGTTGTTGTAGCTTTTGTTAAGGCCATTGATCCGGCCTGGCATATAAGCGATGTTGTTTTTACTCATCATTTTGGCGATCGACGGGCAGGACTGATAAAAAATCATACTTTGGTACGATATCAAGATCGGCCTGGCGGACCTTTGTTATAACAAGAGACCCTGTTAAGCTTTAACCAGCGGCCGGGAACTTATAACGGGACCGCAATTGACAAAGCAAAGGGGTTAGTAAAAATGAAAAAGCAGTTGTGGGGTTTAATCTTTCTCGCCCTCGGGCTATTAGTTTTACTGCAGGTTTTGGAAATTTATGAGTTTGGCCTTGCTTTCTGGCCCACCGTGCTGTTGCTGCTAGGTATAGTTATCCTGTCCGAGAGTATAAGCTTTGGCCTCATATCCTGGATAACTCTTGGTTTAGGGCTTTGGGTCGGAGGGATTGGCCTCTTCGGCATTTTGTCCAATGCCGGGGCAACCGATATAAGCGGAAGTGAGATCGCCCGTTTTGGCTGGCCTTTGATCCTGGTGGCCATCGGGCTGTCAATCATGCTGGGTGATCGGAACCTGTTTTTCCGGAAACTCTTTTCCCGGCATAGCATTGATGAAGTTGATTGGACCGGTTACTCACAGGTACGCCACATCGGGGACCTCTATCATGGACGCTCTGCCTGGACCCTGGATCAGGATCTCGAATTCTTTCACGGCATCGGGGATGTTGTCCTCGATTTTACAACTGCTGAAATTAAGTCCGGTACACACCGTGTTTACCTGAAGGCAGGTGTAGGCGATGTCACAATCAGGATTCCCGACGGGGTTAACATAGCTATCGACGCTTCAGTCGGGCTGGGTGAGCTGGAAGTACTCGATGAGCAAAAATCAGGAATCGGCGGGTTATCTATTAAGCGGGTGATCAATGTTGAAGATGCCGATGCCACTATCGAGGTTGAAGCGAAAATGGGGATTGGAGATATGAAAGTTATTTATATGCCCTCTTTACCGGGGGGAGCAAAGTGAAGCATGAACGCACACTAGGCCTGCAGTGGCGGCAGGCCGTGATCTGCTTAATGGTCGGTGCCGGCAGCGCCCTGGCGGCTTTGGCCGCATACCAGGCAGGACAATATTTTGGACTGGATCTTTACGGTTCGATCGTTCTCGGGATTGGAGCAGGGTTGCTGGTAGGCCTTTGCGGTGCAGTTGCAGGGGCGCTGATTACCCGGACCCTCAAGCTGAGATTGTGGGAAGCGGGGCGAATGGCCGGTAGAATCGCACGCGGCGATTACCGCGCCCGTGTTGAGTCCGGCTCTGAAGATGAAGTGGGCTGGTTGGAAGAACAACTTAACCACATGGCCGATCAGCTGGAAAGCTCAGTCTCTTCGCTGCGGGAGCTGGCTGAACAGAACCGGCGCCTGGGTGAAGAAGCCGGCCGGGGCGCTGTCCTGGAAGAAAGGATGCGCCTGGCCCGTGACCTCCATGACACTGTCAATCAACAACTTTTCGTGTTGGCCATGCGCGCAGCCGCCCTGAAAACCCGCCTGGAAAAAAATAGCGGTGAGGCTGAAAAACTGGTTCCGGAGATGGTAAAACTCGAAGAAATGGCCCGGCAGGCGCACAGCCAGATCCGTGAATTAATTCTCCAGATCAGGCCGGTTACGCTTGAAAACGAAGGCCTGGCACCGGCCCTGGAGGAGTATGTCAACAATACAGCTGAAAGTGAAGGCTGGCAGATAAAGACGAGGGTTGATCACAGCATCCGGCCGGACAGTATAGTCTCGGAGAGCCTGTTCCGCATAGCCCAGGAAGCTCTGAACAATATCAGCAAACATGCCTCAACAAAAAAGGTTGAAGTTTATCTGGGCAGGGAAGACAAAAGCATAAAAATGGAGATAGGCGACAACGGGATCGGTTTCGATCCGCGCAAAGCAATCCGGCCGACCGCTGTCGGTTTGTCCGGGATTCGGGAAAGGACAAAAGGAATCGGGGGCAGTCTGGAAATAAAGAGCGCTCCCGGAGAAGGAACAAGAATAAGCGTAATTGTGCCTGATAAAGAAGGAGGAGATAACCGGTGATCAGGGTGCTGCTGGCAGACGATCACGGCATGGTTCGGGAGGGCCTGAAATATTACCTGGAAGTAGAAGACGACATCGAGGTGGTCGGAGAAGCGGCCGACGGCAGGAAAGCCGCAGAACTGGCCGGCAACCTGAAACCGGACGTTATCCTGATGGATCTGATCATGCCCGGGGTGGACGGCGTGGAAGGCACTAAACTCTGCCTTGAAGCCAGCCCGGATTCGAAAGTTGTCGTCCTGACCAGCAAAGCCGAGGACGACCTGGTTCTTCCAGCAGTGCGGGCGGGAGCGCTTTCATACCTGCTTAAGGATGTTTCTGCTTCCGATTTGGCCGGCGCTATCCGCGGGGCCGCATCCGGAAAACCGACCCTGCACCCCATGGCTGCATCGAAAATGATGCAGCAGGTCCAGGCTGATCAAGGCAAGCAGGAAAGACAGATGCGGATCAGCCCCCGGGAAATGGAAGTTGTTCATTTAATAGCCAGGGGTTTTGGCAACAAAAAAATCGCTGAAGAACTCTTTATCAGCGAACGCACGGTAAAAACTCACGTTACCCACCTGCTGGAGAAACTCGAGCAAAGCGACCGAACCCAGCTGGCCATTTACGCGATCAATAACAAGCTGGTAGAGTCATCATAAGTCATTTGGACAAGGGATAAAATTTTTGGAATATTTAAAGAAACTATTACTTCAGATTTAGAAATTTGTGAATAAGAATAGTGGAACCCGTTCCTATAACATGCATGGACCGGTTATGCTTTCCAGGGCATCACGGCCGGCCCGGCGACCGAAGACAAAGGCATCAGTCAGGGCGTTGCCGCCAAGGCGGTTTTTACCATGAACCCCTCCTGTAACTTCCCCGGCGGCCCAGAGGCCTGCCAGGCAGGTCCTGCCATTTTCATTAATTTCCAGCCCGCCATTCTGGTAATGGTAGACCGGAACGACCAGCAGCGGTGTTTCGCGCAAGCTATAGCCGGCAATGACCAGCTTCTTATAAATCCGCCCGAGGGATTTTTGCAGCGTCTCTTCAGGCAGGGCAGATATGTTCAACAGCAGGCCGCTTCCTCCACCGGGCAGATCAATGCCCTGTCCGGCTGAAATTTCCCTGATCATGGATGCGGTAATAACATCCCTGGTTTCCATCGGGTTGATGAACTGCCGGCCCTCCCTGTTATAAAGGCCTGCTCCCAATGAGCGTACCCCCTCGGAAACCAGCAGGCCTGCAGCTTCCTGTGGCCAGATCGCTCCGGTAGGGTGAAATTGTGATGAGTCCATATCAATAAGCCTAATTCCAGCCCTGTAGCCGGCAGCCAGCCCTTCCCCTTTAATGCTGTGATGATTACTGGTCGGCAGGCCAAGCGGTTTCAGACCTCCCATACCGCCGGTAGCCAGGATCACAGCTTGTGCTTCTATCCTGAGATGCTCCTGCCTTGCTTCATTTAACACAAATGCACCCCGGCAGCGCCCGTTCTCGCAACACAATTCAGACAGGCGATGGAAGACGCGCAGCTCAGCGTCAGTTTGCTTGAAGGCTTTTAGCAAAACTTTCATCAGGCGGGGGCCAATAAAGCCTTTGTGGGTAAGCACTCTTTTCCGGCTATGCCCCGCTCCGCCCAGGAGCCGGTAGCTCTTATCAACACCCCGATCGAAAAGCATTCCCAGCCTTTCGAGCCATAACACTGCCTGCGGCCCCTCTTCAGACATTATTTCCACCAGGCGGGGGTTGTTAGTCTGCCCTCCCTGCAGTGTGTCTGCGGCGTGAAGAGTGGGGGAATCATCGGGGGCCACCGCAGCAGACATCCCGCCCTGGGCCAACACAGTGTTTGAGCTTCCTGCAGTTTCGGCTGTGATTACCATAACCCTGATTCCACGGCCGCATGCTTCAAGGGCAGCAGACAAACCCGCCGCCCCGCTGCCGATAATCAGCAAATCGGTCTGTTCAGTTTTCGGTTCCCCGGGATATGGAGCTTTCCGGTCCACCAGGCGGGTAAACTCTCCGGGCAATAGATCTCCAAGGTTCGGACCGAAGGCTAGCTTTTGCCTGCCTTGCATTAAGCTGTCCGGGTGATGTTCTTCTAATAAAGCCTGCTTTTGGCCCGACTCCATCATTGGCAACAGGCTCTCTTTGTTTTCCCTGATCCTGTCTAATAGCACTGCCATTTCTCTTTGCATAACCTGCTTTTTCAGTCCTTTCAACTGCGCGTATTGTGCATGACATTTTTATCATACCACAGCAACAGACCAGGCTGTTTGCTGCTGCCACTGGCGAATGATATAATTTTAATATATGGTAGCCGGGTAAGCTGCCAGGCGCCGGAGGAGGTTAATGCCAGGTGGATAAATATGAACACCCCCATGTTGAAAGTAAAGAACAAGGCAGGGATAAGCTTCCTGCATATCAAAACAGATATAACCCGGAAAACAAATCAGATGGGAAAAAACGGTGGCTATTTCCGCTTGTCCTGGTAATTTTATTAATTGCAGGAGCAGGAGCCTTCTGGCTCATCAACAACCTCAGTGAGGGAGCTTCAGAGCAGGATTTAGAGATAGCTATCCCTGCAAAACTATTTGCCGGCGAAGATCTTGATCAGGTTATGACTTTTGCCGTAGAGGAACAGGGGGTCGCCGGAGTTGTCCCTGTCGACGACGGTTCGCTGATTTACACCATGTCTTCCCGGGTCAGGGACAGCCTGCTTGCTGAAGCAGAAAACGAACTTGAGGAAAAGCTTGCCGCCCTTCAAGATAACGGGCAGGATCCTTTCCCGGTTGATCTGAGTTATGACAGCGCATATAAAGACTTCCTCTTCCGGGTAGACCGGCAGTACTACGATCATGCCCTGCAAACGGCAGTTGAGGTCTACGTTATGGCTGTTTATTACCACCATTTTTATACTGACGATGCTGCTGAGCGGGAAGTAACTGTCACCATAGAAGATTACGAAACAGGAGAAACCCTGGAAAGCATAGCGTTCCCCGATGATTTAAACCGGGCAGCCGCTATGATTGAAAGTCCGGAAGAATTCGCGCTGGAACCGCAGGGCCCTGCTGCCGGGGATAAGGTTATTGTCAGTACCGGACCCGATAACCTGAATTTAAGAAACGGCCCACAGATAACTTACCTGATTATTGATATTCTCAGATCGGGCACCGTCCTGGAAGTAACCGGAACAGAAGGTGCCTGGCTGGAGGTAATTACTCCTGAAGGTTTAGAAGGCTGGGTGCACGGCGATTTTGTAGAACCATATGATGGCGAAAACTAGCCTGTTTCCTGCTCCTTGTACTGGAGCTGGTACAGGTTGTAATAATAACCGCCCCTGGTCAGAAGCTGCTGGTGACTGCCCATCTCCCGCACTTTTCCTTTATGCATAACAATTATCTTATCGGCCGACTGGATGGTGGACAGCCGGTGGGCGACAACCAGGGTGGTTCGTCCCCGGGAAATTGTACCCATGGCCTTTTGGATAACCTGCTCAGTTTCAGTATCAATGTTGGCGGTGGCTTCGTCCAGGATTAGTATTTTTGGTTTAAAAGCCAGGGCCCTGGCGAAGGCCAGCAGCTGCCTCTGTCCGGCGGACATGGTTGCCCCCCGCTCCTTGACTTCGCTTTCGTAAGCCCGGGGCAGCCGGTTGATAAAGCGGTGAGCATCGACCGCCTCTGCAATATGCTGGATCTGCTGATCGTCGATATCGCTGTTAAGACGGATATTGTCGGCGATAGTACCGCTGAACATAAAAACATCCTGCAGGACGACAGCCACATTTTTGCGCAGCTGGTCCAGATCCATCTCCTGAATATCCACCCCGTCGATCAGGATTTGCCCTTTTTGAATATCGTACAGCCGGCTGATCAGGTTAATAATTGAAGTTTTTCCGGCTCCGGTTGCCCCTACAAAGGCCACGGTCTGCCCCTTTTCAATGGTGAAGCTGACATCCCTTAGCACCCACTCGTTAGGGTTATAAGCAAACCAGACGTTGCAAAACTCTATTTTACCCTCAATTTTTGCCGGCACAGGCTGCTGCGGCGATTTAATATCCACCGGAGTATCAAGCAGCTGAAAGATTCTTTCCGATGAGGCCATTGCCGACTGCATGATGTTGTATTTTTCGGCCATATCATTAATAGGGCGGAAAAACATCTCGATGTACTGAATAAAAGCGTAAAGCACACCAAAGGGAATAAGCCCCTGGATTACATTGCCGCCTCCATACCAGATCAACAGGGCAAGGGCCAGGAAATAGACCAGGTCGATAAAGGGGCGAAACACTGCAAATATTTTCAGCTCACGAAAGCTGGCCCGGTAATGGGCATGATTAACTTCATTAAACTCCCGGTATTTCTTTTTCATCTGGTGAAAAATATGCACTGTGCGCATACCGGTTATATTTTCGGCCAGGGTAGCGTTTATCCGGGCCAGGCGCACCCTCACTTCCCGGTACGCTTCCCGGGCTTTAATCCGGAAAATTATGGTCGCAATGATCACAAGCGGCATCAGGATAAAACTGACCAGGGCCAGGCGGGTGTTTAGCTGCAGCATAACTATAATAATGCCCAGCAGCATAAAGATATCCTTGAAAAGGTAGACCACCACTCCTGTAAACATCTGGTCCAGGGTTTCGGTATCGTTAGTCACCCTGGTAACCAGCCGCCCCACCGGGTTCGTGTCGAAGAAACGCAGGGAAAGGCGCTGCAGGTGCGAAAACACCTGGTGCCGGATGTTAAAGATAATCTGCTGCCCAGTACGATGCAGAAAGTAAATTTGCAGGTAGTTTAAGCCGAAGCCCAGGGAAATTATCGCCAGGTATATTAAGGTCAGCCTGATTAGTGCGTCCCGGTCGGGCCCGCGAAAAGCCCTGTAGTCTTCGTCCGCCAGCGGGCTGGCTGTAAAAAGACCTGCCTCGGAATCAAGAACCAGGCGATCCCCATCCCTTTGAACCGAGTAATCAGCCCCTTCCATGTAACCATCAACCAGGTAAAAATCACCTTGAAAGGTAAGAAGCTGGGCCATGGGCCGTTCCGGATATTCTTCTGTAAGATTGTGGCGGGGCACATAAACCTGTCCCCGGTATTCAATCCCTTCCTGCGGTTCATCGCCGGGCTCCCACACCACCAGCGGCCCGGGAGTGATATAGTCGTCGATGGCAATCTTGATTAAGTACGGCCGGGCCAGCTCTGTTGCGGTCACAAAGAACAGCAGTACGATACAGGCCAGGATGATCAGCCAGTAGGGCCTGGCATAGGAAAGCAGCCGCTTCATCAGGCGGCCGTCATACCCCTTACCCAGTGCTTCTTCTTCGTGATAGTTATGCGCTTCGTTCATCCGCGGTCCTCCGCAATTAACTTTTCAAGCTGCTGCTTGTGGTGCAGCTGCCGGTAGAGCCCGTCCACAGTTTTAAGCAGTTCTTCATGGGTGCCCCGTTCAACAATGCGGCCCCGGTCCATCACTATAATTTCATCAGCATTCTGCACCGTTGAAACCCGGTGCGAAATGATAATGCTTGACCGTCCGGCCATGAAGCGGCGCAACCCCTTCAAAATTTGTTCTTCCGTGCCGGTATCCACAGCCGAAAGGCAGTCGTCTAAGATCAGCAGGGATGGGTTCTTGATTAAGGCCCGGGCGATGGTCATCCGCTGTTTCTGGCCGCCGGAAAGGGTCACGCCACGCTCGCCGGAGAGGGTATCAAACTTCCGGGGGAACTCCACAATGTTATCATAGATTTGGGCCAGTTTAGCTGCTTCCTCCACCTGTTCGCGGGTTAAGCTGTCATCAGCAAAGGCTATGTTCTCGTGTAACGTAGCAGAAAAGAGGAAGACATCCTGGGGCACATAACCAATATCCCGGCGCAGCACTTCCAGGGGAATCCGGTTTATATCGATCCCGTCGATAAATATCCGGCCGGTAGGCGGATCATAAAGACGCAGCAGCAGGTTGGCCAGGGTGCTTTTGCCGCTGCCGGTCCGCCCTATAATAGCCAGGGTGTTGCCCCGGGGCAGTTTGATGTTAATGTCTTCCAGCACAGCGGTCCCGTCAGGATAGCTGAAATCAAGGTTGCGGACTTCCAGTTCACCCTTAAGCCTGTCCACTTCTTTTACATCAGGCCTATCCACAACCTCAGGCTCAGTTTCAAGCAATACTTTCAGGCGTTCCATTGATGAAGCACCCCGCTGCAGCACATTTATAACCCAGCCCAGGGCCATCATTGGCCAGATCAGCATGGCCAGGTACGTGTTAAAAGCAACAAATGCTCCCAGGGTAATGCTGCCCTCAATAACAAGGATACCGCCGTACCCCAGGACAACCAGGTAACTCAGGCCGGATATAAACTGAACCAGGGGCATAAAAAGTCCCCATACTTTTACTAATGCCATGTTTTTATAAACAAGGCCGCGAGCCACCTGGTCGAAACGTTCCACCTCGGCATCTTCCTGGACAAAAGTTTTAATGACCCGGATCCCGGATAGGTTTTCCTGGACCCGGTCGGTCATATCGGAAAATGCCGCCTGCACAGCCTTGAAGCGGTCATGAATAAGCCGTCCGGCAAAGGTAACCAGCATAGCCATGAAAGGAAGGGGCAGAAGAGCCAGGGCAGTAAGGCGGATATCGATCACCTGGGTCATGATAATCACGGTTGCAACTGTAAGAAAAATTGAATCGGTCAGCATAATTATACCCAGGCCAAGCGCCATGCGAACTGCGTTAACATCATTGGTGGCATGGGCCATCAGGTCCCCGGTTTTGTGCTCGTTATAGAAGTTGGCCGACAGCTTTTGAAGGTGTGAAAAGAGCATATCACGCAGGTGAAATTCCAGTATACGGGCAGTGCCCATGATATAAATACGCCAAAAATAACGGCTGACAACTATTACTGCCGCAATAGCCAGGACATAGCCGGCAAATCTCCACAAATCGGCTGTGGAAACCTGTCCGGCCTCGATCTGGTCGGTAATATAGCCTAAAAGATAGGGAATAATCAGCTGAGCGGAATTAACGATAACCAGCCATAGTACTCCCAGGCCGTAACGCCAGGCATTTTTTCGAAAAAAGTCCTTTAATAGCAAGAATGATTTCATCGGATCTGACCTCGGAAATTACTTTATCCTGATCATCTTAACACAAATGTTTTGCAGTTGACGAATTTATTCTATTTAGTTTTTGGAGTGCACTAGGGACGGTTCCTGAAACACCTTTTTTGGTGCACTAGGGACGGTTCCTAAAACACCTTTTTTGCAAAGGATCGCACTTCAAGCCTTGGCGCTTCTACTTTTGTTTTCTCAAAACAGAAATCTCCTGATCGGCCCAGTTGATTAGTTCTTCCAGGCTGCTATCGACAGCAATAACTACTGTCTTAACGGCAGGCCATTTAAGCCAATTCCTATACTATAAACGGATTGTCCGGGCAATAAAGCCAAACCTGCCGGCAAGTTCTTAAGCTCCTTTGCAATCTGTTTCCGGACAGGCAAGAATGAATTCATCGCCGTCCCACCTTCCGAAACTGTCAAGATACGTGATATTATTTTCTATGCGGTCAACAAGCTCTTCGAGGTTCATATCCCTGATTTCCTGGCCGTCCCGGTAGCTGGCCTTTTTAAATTCACCAGGCCTTTACTTTGAACGGGCCGAACCCTCCTCACAATTTCAATTAAACTTTCACGACACAGGCGCAAACATACCGCAGCATCATCTATACGCTCCGCCCGGATTCCTGCCGTCATGCTAGATTTAATCATACCTGTCCTGACCTTTGCCAAGGAAAATTCCTATACATATTCTATTCTCTGACAGGCTGATTATTCAAATAATTGCATATTTTCAGAAGGAATTTTAATGTAAATGTAGAAGCTAAGGAAACAGTTGAAATAGAGGGGAGGTGCATAGAAGCGTATCGGGGTTGCTCTCTGCAGCAGGGCAAACCAGAGCTTTTTTTAGGAGGTGATCATCGGCAGGAACAAAGCTTTACCCTTCCTTTAGTGACCGAAAGGTAATCATCTGCACATTTTCTTTTTCAACTTGCTAAACGTCTATCCTGTTTGCCGATCATAAAACTGTGTATGGAGGCGATATATGTGCATGCTTTATTATTTGTTATTGCTGCGCTTGTCCTTTATTACCTGTCATATAAGTTTTATGCAACATTTCTTTCTGATAAAATCTGGCAGCTTGATCCAAACCGTAAAACCCCTTGCTACGAATTCCAGGATGATTTCGAATATGTTCCTACTGATAAGGCTGTAGTTTTGGGGCACCACTTTACTTCGATCGCCGGGGCTGCACCCATCGTCGGCCCGATTGTTGCCGCTATCTGGGGCTGGCTGCCTGCTCTGCTCTGGATTATTTTTGGAACAATCTTTATCGGGGCGGTTCATGACCTTGGAGCACTCGCTGCCTCCCTGAGGCACCAGGGTCGCGGCATAGCTGATTATCTCAAAGATTTACTGGGAAACCGGGCTATGCAGCTAATGTATGTCGTGGTATTTTTCCTGCTTGTGCTTGTTTCTGCAGTTTTTGTCCATGTTATTGCTGTCTTAGCTTCGGCCTTCCCGGCAGCGGTTTATTCAGTGTGGATCGAAATACCGCTGGCAATTATGATTGGCCTGGCAATCCGCAAAAAGTGGAATATTAATCTTTACCTGGCTGGATTTATTGCAGTTGTAATCATGTACGCCGTGATTGCCCTGGGAGTAAGATACCCCATGGAATTGGAATACCGGACCTGGGTGTTTATCTTGCTCGGTTACATGCTTGTTGCCGCCAGGCTTCCTGTTTGGCTTTTGGTCCAACCGCGCGATTTCATTAACGGCATCCAGCTTGTAATCGCCCTTACGGCTGCCACCGTGGGGATCATTGCTTTAGCCGCTACCGGTGGAGGACAACTGGCTGCGCCTGCAATCCGCATAGCTCCGGAAGGAGCGCCGCCGATTTGGCCTTTTGTTATGATTACCATCGCCTGTGGCGCGATATCCGGCTGGCATTCTATTGTCGGAAGTGGCACTACACCCAAGCAGTTGAAAAATGAGCGCGATGCAAAACCTGTAGGCTACGGTTCAATGCTCGGTGAAGGTTACCTGGCCGTAATCGCCCTGCTGACTGCCGTTGTTGGCTTGGGTGTAGCCGGATATACCGAATCTTACGCTACCTGGGGTGCCGCTGCCTGGCCTGCTATCTTTGCTACAGGCGGCGGAACCTTCCTTATTCCGCTGGGTATCCCTGCTATAATCGGCGCCACTTTCTTTGCAGTTGTTGCAAAAAGCTTCGCCATGACTACCCTTGATTCAGCGATGCGCTTTACCCGGATTGCTTTTGCAGAAAGTACGGTGACATTTAACCTGCCCGAGTTCTTACGGGATAAAACAGTCTCGCTTTTCCCGGGTTGGATCGTCATCTTATACCTGGCAATGACCGGTTACGGCATGGTACTGTGGCCCCTTTTCGGCGCTGCCAATCAAATCCTCGCCGGTATAGCGCTGTTGGCGGCGGCAGTGTTCTTAAAAATGATGCGCCGTCCGACAATTTACTACATGATACCATTTGCGATCATGATTATCACATCAATGGTAGCGATGGTCCACCAGATTTTTACCAATTATATTCCCAATGAAATGTGGGCGCTGGTCTTTATCGGCGGTATCGTGTCCCTCTGTGGCCTCGGTGTCGTGATTATAGCCCTTACCACCTGGAAAGAAAAAGGTTCAATGCCTTACAAAGAAACAGCCTGATCAGATCATTACAACCTCCTCCCGTTTCAATAGCGGGAGGAGGCGCTTTTTTTATGATCAAACTTCGTTGGCTGGATAAGCAGCACATGCCTGCTACGTGAGAGAGACTTGAAATAGCAAACAGCCTGATCAAACGGTTAGGCGACAGGAGGGCTATTCTTGAATTTGACTGTTGAGCCTGCTTTAATAAAATGGCTATCCGCAAAAAATAAGGATACCGTAACTATTGATGTAATTTTAAGCCGCGGCGGCGGCTGCTGCGGAGGTTGTTCATTTACCGAGGCTATTATTGATTACGGAAAACCTAAAGACAAAGTGGCAAAATATTTGGTGTTTAATCAAGACAACCTGAAGGTATATATCGCCAGGGTGTTAGAGAAAAAGACAGATCACATTACCCTTTACCTGAAGGGGACCCTGTTTAAAAGAATTGCCATGAAAGGATATGATCCAGACTGCTCCTGGAAGCAATAAAGAAAGTGAAAGCACCCTTAACTGCAGCGATTATCGAATCCTGCCGCCGCAAATGGCGAAAGGGGCAACCTTCACAATCTCGCTTTCCATTGCCTGTAGGCTTCGGCATCCCAGGCGGGCGGGTAGTTGCGGCAGTGCCCGTAAACCCGGGCAGCTGAAGTGATCGCACGGTTAAGCTTAACCAGTATTGAAGGCCTGGCCAGTCCGCCTCGCAGCGACTTAAGCTTCTTTGCAAAACCGGGTGGGGTGAAACAGCCATTAACTGCATTTTGTAAAGTAACGGCGTCAAGAAGATCCTGGCTGTATAAAAAATCAAGCTCCTCGTGGGTTAGGGTCTGCAGCATGATCCGCAGTTCTGAAAGGGCAGCAAATGAAGGGCCGCGGTGGCTTTCAAGATAAAACTTCCGGTTGATTGCCCACAGCTTTTCAAGATCATTCCTTTCTTCTGCAGCGGCTTCAATAATTACTTCCGCACCCCAGAGACCAGCGTAAATGGCTGAACCGGCCCCGCAGCCGGTAGTCGGCACCGAAGTAGATGCTGCATCGCCGATCACAATAAAGCCCCGGGCAACGAAGTTTGTCAGGGGGCGCCCCACAATGCACAAACTTCTTCCGCCCCTGATTTGCCCTTCTTTTATTGCCGGATGGTCTGCAATAAAATCTTCAATTATATCTTTTGGATCAACGCCCGGAAGATCACTTTTAACTCCTGCCCCAACATCGATCTGCTCTTCGTTATGGATATGGGTCCACTGGTAACCGGTGTTGTAACCGTAGCGGTAATGATCCGGGATTATTTCAGCCGCCGAGCCCGGCTCAATGATCTCTGCTTCAGTTTCTGGCCGGTAAGGCCGCACTTCCCTGTGAACAAGCGCAAAATCGCCGGGTTCAAAGGGATCGGCCAGACCGCTGTAAGCAGGCAGGCTTTTGCGCAGGATTGACTGGAAACCGGACGACTCTATTACAATATCGGCTTCAGCTTTGATTTCTTCGCCAGTTTCGATGTTCTGCACCGTAAGACCGTAAACTTCCAACCCTTCGAGAGTCTCAGTGCCGCTTTCCCGAAACAGCAGCCCTTTCCCCCGGTGGCGGTATTTAATTTCTGCTCCGGCTGCTTCGGCCTGTTCAACAAGGACCTGGCTCAGGCGGCGGCGGTCTGTGGTAATCATTTTGAACTCGATATCTTTATAACTTTTTTTACCGGGTGAATATACCCTCAACCGGGGCACGGCATGTTTTTCAAAAACTCCGCTGCCTCCCGGCATCTCTTTAACCAGGGAACCTTTCCACTGCAGCCCTTTAAGCGTCGGCATTTCAAGCCCCGCTGCTTTCAGGGCAGATACTTCCACTGCATCTGACCAGTCATGGCCCAGCTGCTTAAAGGTGTTCTGCTCAAAAATAGTAACGTCAATTCCGTTTTGCGCCAGGTCACGCGCTAAAACCGCCCCGCCCGGGCCGGCACCTAAAATAACTGCCTTATAAGTCACTGAGCGCCTCCCCTTTATAATCTTTTTTGACTCGGTTGCAATATAGTTTAGCTTAACCGTATCGACAATACGGCCTGCTTAATAAACACTTTGAAGCTTAGTTCACGTTTGGCAAGCGAGGCCTGCGGTCCCCTGCTATGGGTATGCTACTGTTTATTTTTTTGCTTTTGCTGCCAGATCATGTCGGCAAGGGTGCCCGCTTCATAGGGGCTTCCCGTGGGGTTCGGTTTTGGGGAGCTTGCACCGGCCCCTGAAGAAGAATCCTTTTCCGTGGCTTCAGCGCTGCTCTCAACCAGGGCCTCCAGTTCATCAAGGTCGAGCGGCACGTAATCGAAGTTTAGTGCACCTGCCTGGCGATGGGAAAGCCGGAGCCATTCGGGCAGGTCAGCTTTTTCCGGAGCCGGCTCGATCTCCCGGGCTTTTTCGCTAAACAACCCACAACCTCCCAGGAATATAAAAGGCAATACTGCAAGGGCCAGGGTCAAGAAGGCTCTAAGCCTAAGCATGGAGTTCCTCCTTTTCTCCAGGTGTTCCGGAATCTTTTTTGCGTCAATTTAATTATAGCATACCTGTGTTTGGTGGCGAGAGGTGGTGAAGTTTCTTTTTTTAAGCGCCTGAAGGCGGCTTTTGCAAGGGGATCCTCCGGAACGGCCATCGCACACAACCCGGTTAACCGCCTGGCTGGAATTACCGGGGGAAAAGGGCCCCGGCACTCCTGCACATTGAACTGCTTCCGGACCGCCTGCCTTTCTATATTCCCGGGCAGCAGCCGGAGAATCGGTAATATTTAAAAAACGCGAGGGCTAGGCAAGAACAACCCTGTTTCTGCCGGCAGATTTTGCTGTATAAAGGGCTTTATCCGCCAGGGCCATAAGCTCTTCTTTTGAGGATTCTGCTGAAGGCACTATACTGGCTGCCCCGATGCTTAACGTTATGTATTTGCTAACTGAAGAACCTTCATGTTTAAGTTTCAGCGCCCCTGTAGACTGCCTGATTTCCTCGGCCAGCTGTCCAGCGCCCTTGAGGGTAACTGACGGCAGCACAACTGTAAATTCTTCACCACCGAAACGTGCGGCGAGATCGCCACCCCTCCGGCAGTGATCGTCGAGAACTTTTGCTACCGCCCGGAGACAATCATCCCCGGCCTGATGCCCGTAGAGATCATTATAGCTTTTGAAGTAATCGATATCGCACATGAGCAAGGCAAGGGGCCTTTCTTCACGCTGCATCCTTCTCCATTCATTTGTTAAATGCTCTTCAAGCTTGCGGCGGTTAGAAATGCCGGTCAGCCCATCAGTATCAGACAGATCTTTAATTCTCTGGTAATGCCGGGCATTTTCAATCGTCAGCCCACAAATATTAACAATCCGGGCTGCAATTTTCATATACTGTTCAAGATATTGAGGTTGGTTTAAGCCTTTTACTTCAATCTCGCCTAGCAGGCCTCCGCTGCCGTTTACCGGAACTACAAACCCGTCACCATAGCTTGTCGGATGGCTAACCGGACCAACTTGATCAGCAGGCCTGAAGATAATCTCCTGTGGAGCAAAAAGCATGGTGAACATTTCCCGGATACTTTCTAAAACCAGATCTTCCTGGCGGACCCTGGCTAAAGAGTTCAACAGGTCGAGGGCCATTACAAAGTCGGCAAGCTCTTTACGGCTGGCGGCCAGATTTTCCTTTTCAAAGCTGGAAGCTGCCTCAATGCGGCTTTTCAAAACAGTGTTTCTAAGCAGCAGCTCCAAATAGTCAAGTCCTACGGTAATAATCTCGGAAGGGCGATCAACATACAAAGCAAATTCGGTCAGGTTCGACTCTGCTTTCGGGTCAACACCTGTATCGAGCAGCATGATGGCCTGCGCTGCTTCCTTAAAAAATGCTCTGGCTGTATGCTGATCAAACCCCCACCGGTCAAGAATGTCCCGCCACTGCTTAAGCCAACCCGGCGTAACCAGGTAGTAGCCCTTTTGGATATAGCATTCTGCCAGATCCGGGTTGGTAATCAGAAGAAAACATTGTTTCCGATTATTGCTATAGTGCCGATCAGTTATCCGCTGCTCGGCCGGCAGGCCCTTAATACTGCCACAGCTGACGACATGCAAACTTTCGTAGTTGGTTTCACCGAGCAGTTCATTTTTTAGTGCCGACCACTCAACAGGTGGCATTCCACAACGGCTGGGGAAATAGGCCACCTGGAGATCGTTGTACACGGCCTGCAGATTAAGTTTCTCAAGCTCCTGCTGATAGTTGCTGCAGAACACAATTTGCTGTTTAGTCATCATCTTTCACCAGCCAATCAAGTGGATAATTACCGAAATGGTTCACTGCTTCAGAGATAGCCAGCAGGACTTCGTCAGGCACCTGATAAGGGATTTCGCCGTGATTGTCAGAAAGGATGAAACCACCACCGGATGCCGCGCCGGCGATAGCGTTTTGTACTGCCGCTTTTACTTCCGCCCGGTCCCAATGAATCATTTCAATGCCATTGAGGTTCCCGAGAACTGTCAGCTTACCACGACAGGCTTCCTTCACCTCTCCAATATTCTCAGCGGCGCTGATTCCTACGGCTGCAGTTTTTGTCGCGGTCAGATCGGCAATTATAGGGAGTGCGCGGCCTGAGGCCATATGCGTAGCCGTTGCGCCATTAATACGGCTAATAGTCCTTTTCGCTACATGGTAGCCGGTCTGCAGGTAAAGCTCACGGGGAATAATCGTTGGAGAAGATAGCGGGTCGAAATAGCAGATTGCGGTTGCTCCCGCTTCAAGTTGAGCGTTGGCCCACTTAACACAGAAGGCTTCATTAATCTCCATTAAGCTGTTAAACAGGGGCCGGTCCTTATAAATCATCTCAAGATAGGCATCAAAACCTGTTTGCATTACAGGCAATGAGAAGGGGGACATGACCACCCCGATAATCGGCGCTTTATCACCAATTTCTTTTTTCATCAGCCTGGTTGCTTCCAGAACCTTGGCCAGAGCGGGAGTTTCTTTTACATCGGGAATTTTTAATTTGGATATGGCTGAAGGATCGGTAATAAATGGTTGTCCTGAATTGGGAGGCCCATCATCTTGGTAGAGAACTTCACCGCCCCAGGCTTCAATTTCAACAGGTGCATAAAAGAAACTGTAAAGGCAGTCATGCCCGTATTTTTCAAGCAAGCGCAGTTGCCCTTCAGCGACATATTCTCCTTTGGAAAAATAGTCTTTGATGCTGAGCCCCAGTTCCTTTGCGCCATGCATGGTCAGCAGCAGGAAAAGTGGCACCCGGTCGGGCTCTTCATGCCCGAGAGTGGTGAGCACTCTCTGCAGCGAGGTCATTTTTGGTTCACTCATCCGCTTTACCCCCTTGAAGTGAGCTGGCTATATGGAGGGCATCTGAAGCCGTGTAACCGACCGCATCGGCACCAACCTCCTGCCACAACTGGCGATCCAGGCGGAACGGCGCCCCTCCGACTACAATCTTCAGGTTGTCGCTGCGGGGGCTCAACCTTCTGACAACTTCTTTAACCTGCAGCGCCGAGGAAAGCATTAACACGGATATCATGATTACTTCAAGACGGTCTTCCGTAACTCTGGCGACCAACTCTTCGACTTCCACTCTTCCGTAATCTACTAGCTGAAAGCCACCTGCTCGCATAACAGAGTAAACAATTTTTTTGCCAAGCGAGTGATAATCGCTGAGTAAAGCGATTGCCATTTTAGGTTTATGCCAGCGCTGCCCGCTTTGATCAGGCAGAGCCCTGTCCAGAAGGGCTTCACAAATTCTGCCGCTCATGTATACCTGGGAAAGAGCATAGTCGCCATTTTCCCAGCCGCTGCCGATGTCGTCAAGCGTTTTTACCACGATCTCTTCAACAAACTGTAACGGTGTATGCTTCAACAGGTATTGATCTAATATTGCGGATGCACCTTCTTCGTCACTCGAAAGCAAAGCATTCTTGAAGTTATCAACGATTTCTGGCATCGTATCCGCTTTTCCCTCCTTATAATCTAATTCCAAATCATGCTTCTAATAGAACCAGGCATATAAAGGTACTTTCTGCCTATCCTTTTCTAATTGTGCCATCTCTCTGCATGTTTCAGTGTTTTCTATCTCAATCAGGTCACGGATGAATCACTGACATTAAATATAATAGCATATATTACTGCCCTGCCCCATAAATAAATTTACACACCATATTGCACGGGGGGAGAAACGGGCCCTGAATGACGGCCGGAGAAAGCTGTTCACGCAGTGCGGGAAGTATATGCTTCACAGGACTGCCAGGCTTGCCGTCCTTTTGCAGGCCATTCTTGTTAAATTTCTTCTACATCAATACCCACCATCTTCATCAAGGCGATGGCGTTGGTGCTGGTAGATACCCCGGCTTTCAACTTATAATCAAAACTGATCTTGTCGTTTTCTATCTGATCATCAAAGTGATAATTTTTTATAAGTTGGGGGTTCTCTTCTGAGAGGGCTGCCAGTTCAAGGTCGTGGGTAGTCAACATCCCCAGGGAAGGCAAGCCGGATAGCATCCGGATGATAGCTTTAGTGCCCAGAATCCTGTCTTTGGAGTTGGTTCCCTTAAATATTTCGTCCAACAGGTAGATTATTGATTCCCCCGACCTGGCCGCGTCAATCACCATTTTAATCCTGGTCAGCTCCGCGTAATAGGTGGACACCCCCTGGGACAGATCATCAGTGATCTGCATCTTGGAATAGATCGGCAGGCATGCGGCCTTCATGGCCGCAGCGCAGACAGGGGCGCCGGCGTAAGCCAGCACCAGGTTTAACCCCACTGTTCTCAGCAAAGTACTCTTGCCGGACATGTTAGAACCGGTAATAATAAGAACTGTCCCGGGTAAAGGCAGGTTTACATCGTTGCATACCCTGTGTTCCGGCTTGATCAGGGGATGGCCGAGGGAAGAAGCTTGAAAACACGGAGAATCGGCCGTAATTTCAGGGTATACCCAACCGGGATTGTCATGGGCCAACCCCGCCAGGCTGGCGTGAACTTCAACCTCGCTTATAACATTGAGCCAGGTTTCCAGGAAAGCTCCGGAAGAGTTCTTCCAGGCAGCCAGTTTTTTTGCTGTAAACAAATCCCAAAAGAAAATAGTATTAACCGGAAAATACACAATCGGTTGGCTGTAGCGAAATTGCGTCAGCTCCACAATGCCTGCTAAAGCTCTAATTTGGAGGGAGGCTGTTCGGCGGCCATCGGAAAGGCTCTCCTGCAGGTGCCGGAGGCGGGAAGATTCAAATTTGGCATCCTCTATACATTTCAATACGGCAGCATACTGTTTCAAGCGATCCGAGGCCATTTGGGTCCGGTCAAATTCACGGTGTATCTTTTTTCTGTTAGAAAGCAGAACTCCGTACTGAGTGGCTACAAGAACCAGGGGCAGCGGCAGCGGAAGATACTGTAAGTAATAGAGTAAAAACAGCAAGAGGGTGATGCCGGGAAGCAGCAGCAAAAGAACCGGAAATTTTGCGCCGACTTGCCGATCTTTAGCCCAGGATATCAGGTCGGCGGGGTTTTCCTTTTTGACCTCAGCTTCCATACCGGTAGCCTGGAAGTGCTGTCTCCAGGGCAGGGCTCCCGACAGCTCTTTTACACTTTCCTGCCTTTCTCCAATTGAAGCCGGATCTTCCTGGCCCTTGAGCAGGTCAGTAAGAGCTTCTTCTCCGCCGGAGGTAACCGTGGAGTTGATATATTGAAAAAGTGAGCCCTGGCCAAAGATGTTGAGATCTATACTGTAAGGATGCTCGGGCCGGGCATATTGCTCGCCTTTTTCTGCAAAGCCAGGCCACTGCCAGGACAATCTTTGCAGGCTTTTCTGGTTGATATTGACCATGTTTGCCAGGTATGCCGTGTTATTCAAAAAGCGCCGGTAAATGATAACCAGCAATATAAAAGCCAGGAAAGGAATCATGGCATATAAAGCATATTCCCCCCGGCCGGAGTAAATACTATAGCCGAGCAAAAAAGCAGCCGGCAAAAAAGCGAGCAACCGCAGCTGGGCCAGGTTAGCTATTTTTTTCCTGGCTTCCGTCAGTTTTTCTGAAAAATAATGTTTTCGTTTTTCATAGATCTCTGCTGCCTGTTCTTGCAATGCTTACAACTCCCTGCAGCTCAATCGGCAGCCCTGTATCTTCCGGCTATAGTTTCTGTCAAACCGGGTCCGCTCTTTTAAGCTTCTGTTATAAATAATTCATCGCATGCCACTTCTGCAGATTCGACCGTAATTCCTGCCGTTCAAGATTTTAAATCATTTAAAGCTTTTGGCAGGGTTTTAATAATTATCCCTGCTGACAACAGCAACGTAAGTATTACCTTCATATTCGAAAAGGTGCTCGCCGATCAGGCTTTTGGAAAATGGAATATCATCTACTTCATACAAAACAATTTCTTCTTCCTCCTCTACCGCCTGATAAAGAGTGCCCCTGACACAGGGTGGGTCATCATTGCAGACTTCGATATCTGCTTCAAAATCATTTGCAAAATGAATATTGTAGCATGCAATAATTTCTTCTTTCCTGAATTTTTTACAGTACCCTGATTCAATAGCTAATATTTCTTCCAGCTCTGCTATCTCTTCGGGATCAACATAGATAGTTCTTGTATAGAGCATTATTAAACAAGCTCCTGTTTGCATAATTTTGTGCAACTTAAATGCCGGGGTTAATCTTAACATGGCAGCTGACAACTGCAAATGTTTTAACATGACAATCTGCGGGAGTACATGTCACACTCAGACAGTTATCTTTAACTTCCAGGTGGCAAGCACCCGGCCGCATAAATTCAAAAAGGTGTTTCAGGAACCGTCCCCCAGGCACCTAAAAAAGGTGTTTCAGGAACCGTCCCCCAGGCACTTTTTAGAGGCCCAGTTCTTTTTCCCTTTCGCTAATGATGGCCAGGAGGGTTTTGTGGGCTTTTTCGGGCAGGGGATCCGGCTTGTGGGTCTCCAGGATCTCCCGGGCTTTTTCATCACAGATTGTGGCCAGGTCTTTCGAGCCGTCTTCAGCCCAAAATTGGCGCATCCTGCGGTCGATGTAGGCCGGTTCAGAGAGCTTTCGCATATTTTTGTAGGTATGCTCTTCGGCCAGGAAGTGGCCCCGGGCGCCTACACTTTTGATTACTTCCACGGCCAGGGTGTTGTCGTTGACCGGGATGCCTTCTAATACTTTCCTGGTCATGGCAATTATCTCGCTGTCCATTACCAGTTGTCCGAAGCTCATGGTTAAACCCATCTCCAGCATACCCCCACCGTAAATCATATTGGCGCCTGCCAATGCCGGCAAGAGGGTAGTCAGGGTTTTTTCATGTCCGGTCTGGGCGTCTGAAAGTTTGCTGTCGCCCTAAGTGCCGGCCAAATAGCTCGGCAGCTGGTACATCCTGGCCATCCTGGCTACTGCAGCGCTGATCAGGCCAAGTTCGGGGCAGCCGACCGTTGCCGTTGCCCGCCTGAGGTCGATAATTGAAGTTGAGCTGCCGTACATTACCGGGGCTCCCCTCCTTGCTAACTGGGCGAGGACTATCCCGCCCAGCACTTCGGCGTTGTGGGTAACCAGGGTGCCGGCCAGGGTGACAGGGGATGTGGCGCCGGCTAAGGCCATCGACAAAATGTTCTGGGGCAGATTTGCCCGGGCATATTCGATGATCGGGTCGGCGCAGCCTTCTGAGATGGTAAGCGGGCTCTGCGGGCATGTGCAGCCGGAGACAATAGGCCGGTCTTTCAGCTTTTCCCTGCCGCCTGCCACCTCGGCGGCCATCTCGATCAGCAGCTGGGCCGAACGTTTGTCATGGCAGGGCTGGGGGACATGCTTGGTGGTATTGGATACTGTCACTTCGTAGTTATGGAGGCTTTCGAGTTCGGGGTGGACATCCCTGGGGGCCACGGTATTTTCAAGCATATCATACTGGTCGAGAGCGTCAACGAGCCGGGCTACGTTGCCCTTGTCGGCTTTGGTAGACTGGCGGTATTCGCCCGTATAGGGATCGATAACCATAACTCCTTCGCCGAAGGGGCAGAAGTTAACCCTGCCGTTTTCAAGCACGATGTCGTGCCTGGGGTCGCGTCCGGCCAGAAATACTTTGCGGGGTGAAGACCTGATCGCATCTTCGACGATGTGGGCCGGGATTTTCACGATCCTGCTTTCCCGTTCCACTATGCAGCCCCCGTCTTCATAAATATCCATGGCATCGATGCTCTGGACGTACAACCCGGCATATTCCAGGACTTCCAGGGTGGCATCGTGAATCATTTCCAGGTCTTCATCGCTGAATATACTGATGCTGCACCCGATAAACGATTTTCTGCCGGCAATCGGATTCCTTTTCAAGTTAACCACCTGCCCAGTTCAGTTATTGTAAAGCGGTCTTGCTTTTAAAGCGCTCCACGGAGTTAATCCTGATCCCGAGGAGGTCAGCTATGCGGATTTTTGCCTCGATTCCTTTTGCCGCCCCCGCTTCAGGCATCGGGTAACCCAGGTCGAGGTCTTGCCTGATCTCGCGCATCACGGTACAGTCACTTAGTGCGCGGACTGAAACTCCTAATTTTTCAGCAACATATGCCTTGGCTTCGTTGATTTTCATGCCCCTGGACAGCTGCATCCGCAGAACCAGATCTCCGGCTGTACGAATTCCACCCATACCAACGGCTACTTCCTGCACTGCCTCGTTACCGAAGGGATCTCCCGATCCCACCTATAACCCGTCGGCCTTGCCGATCTCGATTAAGGCCTTTGAAGCCCTAGAGACTGCATCTGCCGGCGGCACAGGAGTCATCGGGGTTGCTCCCACCCCCATCCCCACGTTGACGTGCACGGGGATGCGGGCAGCCTCTGTGCAGGCCCTGATAAAGGTTACTGCCCTGGCCAGGTTCCAGGGAAACGACTTGTTGCTGTTTGTATTGACTACCGGCCCGAAAATGCTGACGCCTGCTTTTTCGGCCACCGTTACCTGCTGGTGGGGGTAAAGCCCGGCCAGGCGGGTACCCATGTATTCCAGCCGGCCGTGCATGCCGAGGATAAATTCACCGGACATGCCCATTTCGATTCCCAAACCGGGGTACTTCTGCTTGATCGCTTCGATCGCTTTTAAGGCGGCCAGGACGTCGGCATCGCCCGATGCGCCGCAGGTATCGAAATTCATTCCATCGGCGCCGGCTTCATACATTCCGCCCGCTATGTAAGACATATCCTTAACCGCCAGCTCGACCGCTTCTTCCTGGGCGGCTCTCGCTTCGGCAATTTTCCCCCGGGGCAGCAGTTCCGACCAGTTTTCCACCGGGCCGTCGGGCCTGGTATAGAGGCCGAGATTGGGCATGGCACCGTAGAGTACAGGCATGACTGTATTTAGCTGCACATTTTCCATCACTTTTGCTTCGTCGTGCAGAATGGCTTTGACTGCCTTATAGCTGTAGTCGATATTACCGAGGTCCAGGGAATCGGCTCCGAGGACCTTTTCATGCACCTGGATAGCGGTCGCCCTGTCCATCGATATGTTGGCCTGGTAGCTGATTTTGAAGGCGCCTGAATCTGAAGAAGTTACCGTCTCGCTGCCCCTGGCCACGCTGGTGACATTAACCGGCGAAGTAATTATTTCAAACAGGTAATCCACTTCTTCTGTACTCAGCGGGGGAATTTTGCCGCGGCGCACCGCATCACTGACCCCTTCAGCCAGCTCGGAGCAAATCTCTTTTCTGTCAAGATAGAGCGGTGAACCGTCTCCCATCCTGGTAAAGTGTTTTTCCAAGATCTGTCCTCCTCCTGAAATGATTTCCCGCGAAGCCGGGAGCCGCCCGGGGGCGAGCTGTTCCCCGCACTTCTTAAGACTCGTATTTGGCAATAATTTTATCTATCCCGGCTTTAACTTCAGCTGTTAAAACCTCCGGCCGGTGATTGGCCAGGATTTCTGCTGCCCGCCGGTGGGCATTTTCAAGGGCATCCCTGCGCCCTTCAGCAAGCCATTTCTCATATGGGCTTCTGTCGATCACGGTTGGCTGCCAGATTTCGCGGAGGTGTTTAAAGGTATGGGGTTCAGCCATGTAGTGATTGCCGGGACCTACACTGTGAATGGTATCCAGGGCCAGCGTTTCTTCATTTACTTCGATTCTCTCTGCCGTCCTGCGCAGCATCTCGAATATCTCACAGTCCATCAGCAGCTGTTCAAATGAGAAGATGCGGGCTCCGTTTAAGAGCCCTGCCCCGCACATCATATCGGCGCCGGCAAATATGCTGGCTGCTCCCGAGGAGGCATTCTCGACCCCGGCATGCCAGTTGGAGTCTTTGGCGTTGGGGGCAAAGGTGCCTATGTTTGACGGAACCCTGTAGTGCCTGGCCATCTGGGCGGACATAGCCTGCATGGCAAAGTCTTCCGGGCCGCCGCAGGCTACACCGCCGCTCTTTAACTCCATGACGGTAGCGCAGGAACCGTAAAATGTCGGGGCGCCGGGGTGCATCAGCTGCAGGGCGGCCATGCCGGCGATTATTTCGGCGTTTCCGAGCGCCAGGCTGCCGGCCAGGGTGCCGGGGGCAGTAGAGCAGCCGATCTGCATGGTCATGAAGCCGACGGGGATCCCGGCCCCGGCAAAGATAAAGGCGGCTTCCAGCCCCTCCCCTTCGTACGAGAGGGGACTGATACTGCACTGGAAGTTGGAGATAATCGGCCTTTCTTTAAGGGCTTCTTCCCCCCCTGCTGCTGCAGCGGCAATTTCGAGTGAACCGCGGGCGGTCAGGGCATTTACCGCTGTCATGGCCTGGGCATGCTTTGTACTGTTGGACAGCAGGGCGGCCAGTTCATGGAGAGGCTGGACCTCCCGGGGGTAGTCCTGGGCGCTGATTACAGGCCAGAGAAAGGCAATTTGACCCAGGTAGTCGGCAACGCGGACTGCATCTGCCAAATCTTTTTTAGTGGACAGGCGCAGGCTGCCACTATCAAAATCAATAACCTGCAGGCCACTTCCATCAAGGGTGAGGTAGCCATGTGATCCATCCAGAACCAGATCCCGGGCCGGATCAAGGGCACAGAGGGTGAAAACCCGGGGAGCACGGCCCAGCAATTCTTCCACCAGTTCAGGCGGCCAGAATACCAGGTTCGTTTCCCGGTCTACTCTTGCACCGCCTGCCTTCAAAGCTTTCTGCAGCCCTTCGTGAGGCATGCGGATACCAGTTCGTTCCAGGATCTGTAAGGATGCGCGGTGTATTTTCTCAACCTGGCCCTGCTGTAACAGGTTCCATTTTGAATCATACCTGGCCGGCAGGATAGTTTCTTCTTTGCCATCATGCTTGTTCACAAGCGACCACTCCCTTTTATTGTGTTCCCCAGTCCGGGCTGAAGATAATACCGGTTGACAGCTTTATTATCTCTTGTTTATTTGCCATAGATTGTATACAATGATAGTATACAATACAATGGGGGGAACTGGCAAACAAATTATTCTGCCGGGGAGCGGCTTAATTAACCGCCGGTGCCGGCACTCCCTCTTTTGTAATACAGATCTGAGGTGTGGCTGTTGGACAAAATGAATGCAGAAGATTACGTTTACGGCAAATTAAAAAACTCTATATTTAAACGATACATCCGCCCGGATACGCGGCTCGTGGAATCAAAAATTGCCAAACAGCTGGGAGTCAGCAGGACGCCTGTCAGGGGGGCAATTAAGAAGCTGGCTCACGACGGGTTTGTTAAGCTGTCCAATAACAAGGGGGCTTCCATCGTTAAGCCCACTACCAGGGAAATATATGACACCTTTGCCGTCCGGGCGCAGTTGGAAAAAATGGCGGCAGCCGGGGCGATAGAAAATATTACGGAGAGCGGGCTTGCCAAATTAGAAAGCTACCTGTCCGTCGAAATTGATACATTTAATAAAAAAGATATCGGGGTATATTATAACTTTAACTACGACTTTCATATCTCTATCGCTAAGATGTCAGGAAACCTGGTTTTGGAAGAGTATTTAAGCAGTATTATTAACAGGAGCCATATTTATTTAATCCTCTACGAAAACTTTTACCAGCTCGGTCATAACCCCTCTTATGATGAACACAAAGAAGTTATCGGGGCCATTAAAGAAAAGGATGCCGGAAAGTGCGAGAAAGCAATCGACAAACATATCCAAACCACACTCGAAGGGTTGAAGCTTGAAGAATTGGACCGGGAGTTGGGCGATGATTTCATTATGCTTTAAGAGAGGATTTTTTATCGCCCGGGGCCCTAAACTCCCGGATTGGCTCAGTTTACCTGATCAGCCGATCGTCTAGATTGATTTATTGTCCGGCAGATGTATCCAGTAAATGCTCCGCGGGAAGACGGAAAGATTACTGCGCTACCTGCTCCAGAGGGTTTCCCTGGCCAGGGGCAGGTCGTTGTAGATGCCTTTGCTGAAGAGCAGCTGGTGGACATCAAGGCCGCTGCACCTGAAAGATGTGCTGCAGCCCAGCAGGTAGAGACGCCACATCCGGACGAAATGTTCCCCGTATTGTTCCCTGACCTTACCGGTCACTTTTTCGAAATTTTCGGCCCAGCGGGCGGTGGTCAGAGCATAGTGCATGCGCAGGCTCTCACTATCGATCAGGTGAAAGGAATACTCCGGCAGCAGCCACATTATTTCCCGCAGGGACGGGATATAACCGCGGGGGAAGATATACTTTTCCAGCCATGTTGCAGTCGGAGATTCGATGGAGCGGGTTATGGTGTGGAGCAGTGAAAGGCCCTGGGGTTTGAGCATTTTTTGCAGGCAGTGGAAGTAGACAGGGATGTTTTCTTTGCCCACGTATTTAAACATGCCGACACTGAGAATTTTATCGAAAACCTGCCCTTCAACGGCCAGGTCACGGTAGTCGGCCAGGCGTACTTCTACCCGGTCTTCCAGTCCTTCGTGCATGATCCGTTTTCTGGTTTTTTCCTCTTCTTCCTGGTCTAAAGTTATCCCGAGCGCTTTTACGCCGTATTTACGGGCGGCCCTGATAATCAACCAACCCCACCCGCTGCCGATATCAAGCAGCGTTTCTCCTTCTTTGAGGTGCAGTTTATTTAGAATATGGTCAATTTTTTGCAGCTGAGCCTGTTCCAGGGTATCTTCAGGGCTCCTGAAATAGGCGCAGGAGTAACTGAGTGTGCTGTCGAGCCACAACTTAAAGAAATCACTGCCCAGGTTATAAAGCGACTCCACATTTTCGGCCTGCTGATGGATAGGAACGCTGCTGCGGCTTTTCATCAGGCGCTGAAAGAGGCCATTCCTGCCGCTTTTTCTGAATACATCCACGTTACAAAGCAAAAGGTTGAGCAGGGCCGAAAAATCACCTTCAACATCAATTTTTTGGTCCATATAGGCCTGGCCAAACATGGTTTCCGGATCTTCGAGCATATCGCGCAGGTTAAGCGGTTCATTAAAGATAATCCGGAACGGAAGATCCTGGACTTCACCCGGCCCGTACATTTCTGTTTCGCCATCCCAGTAAGTTACGGCAAACGGGATACCGGTGATGCTGCGAAAAACAGCCCTGAACAGCTCTTTATGCATAACATTACTTCCCCTTTCAGTTAAAACTTTTACTGTGCCGGGGAAACCTGAACCACACCCGGCAATGCCAGTTCTGGTGTGATCACGGTCACGAAGAGGTTTACATTCGGGTGGCCCGCACTTTCATCTGCCGGAAGACCCATTTGATCGCCCGCGGGTTCGCGTTAGACTGAACCGGGACGCAGGATTTGAGCAGCAGACAACGCTGCAGCGCTTAACGTTTCTCCTTGACCTTAAGACTACTCACAACATTCTGACTTATACTGCAATTATACTTCTACGATCCGCCGATGACAAGGTCATCGGGCATAATCAGTTTATTCCGCAAGCCTTGCAAGGGGGTTCACGGCCAAAACCGGCACTTTTTCATCATTTTTTCAACCTGAATTAAAGAGGGGCAGGTTGTCCAGGCGGACTATAAGTAAGCCGAAAAGAATAAATGCAGCTGACAGGATGAAGAACCAGAGCAGCACTGCTCCTAAACCGATCGCGCCGGGATCCATGAAGAAATAGGGGTATAGCCCACTGATGCTGCCGTAGATCATCGTGCCCAGCCAGTAGAACATCGGGTAAACGATCCAGTACTTCAGGTCAGTGCTGCGCATCAGGCCTTTCCGATCAAATAGCAGCCAGTCAAGCATAAAACCGACCGGGGCAATGGTATGAGTAATGTGGTGCCTGAAGGTGACCCCGGCAGCAAAATATTCCGGCAGGCTGGGTACCAGTATAAGGTGAAATACCAGGCCGGTAATCAGGATGCAGATCATGGCGCCGCCACGGGCGATTACCCCGGCACGATTATATCGGCTCGTAAAGAGGGATAATGCCAGGGCCAGGACCACCAGGATATTACTCTGAATGGTGAAATAGGCGATGGACGGCAGGAGGCCATTTTCGACAGAGAGCGGTTTGAAGAAGGACAGGTAAAGCCCGTAGGTTATGATTGTAATAAGCAGCAGCTTATAAATTATTGAGGCGGGTTGATTGTTCAGTTTCATTGATCTTCCTTTCCTGCCTGTAAATCGCCCCTGAAAGCAAAGGCGGAGTTGCTTATAAAAAATCTTCGCGCACCGGGGAAAAGAGCTCTACCAGGGTGACGTCTTCTATAACTTTCACACCATGCTCTACATCGGCCTTAATGCACCAGCTGTCCCCGGCTTCCATCTTATGTTCGTTCCCGTCAATCGAGAAGACCATTTTACCCGCTAACAGGTAGCCGGTTTGTTCATACGGGTGGCTGTGTAAGGGCAGATCGGCCCCGCAGTCCAATTCAAATTTGCACAGCAGGGTTTTATCTCCGTACACAAGATTCTTGCGCCGCACTCCTTCAAGCATGGGCACAAAGTTACCTTCTGATTGGCTCATAATTTTGTACTTTTCCACAACGTAAACCTCCTTCACTCTTATAAGAATTCCCCCGATATCAGCTGTCCAGGCTGAGCCTGCCTTTAAGGTCATCGATAAACTGCCGGGCTGTTCTCCCGGAACGGGCGTTATGCCACAGGGCCCAGCGCAGGGCCAGCTCCTGCAGTTCTGCGCGATCCATGTTAATACCGTTTTTTTCGGCTATTTCTTCAACGGTTTTCAGGTACTCGCCCTTGTCGGGGGCGGAGTAAACCAGCTTAATGCCGAAGCGGTCAGCCAGCGACAGTTTCTCCTGGTATGTGTCCTGCTTACCGACTTCGTCGGGGTCACGATCGCTGAAGTATTCCCGGACCAGGTTTCTGCGGTTCGATGTAGCGTAAACAAGCACATTGGCCGGGGGCTTCTCAATACTGCCTTCCAACAGCGCTTTCAGCTCTTTGTACTCGGTTTCATCTTCTTCAAAGGAGAGGTCATCAATGAAGATGATAAACTTCTGGGCCCGATTGGCAACTATTTCGGCAACCAGGTGCAGGCAGTGCAGATCGTGCTTGGTTATCTCTATGATTCTCAGTCCCTGCCGGCCGAAACGGTGAATCAGGCTTTTGATTGTTGACGATTTGCCTGTACCCCGATCACCGTAGAGAAGCATGTTATTGGCGGGAAAACCCCTGATGAACTGCTCCGTGTTGAGCAGGATCTGCTGCTTTTGGTCATCATAACCAACCAGGTCTTCCATTCGGATCCGATCTGGTTCGGCGACGCCGTCCAGCCCGGAACCCGGGCCCCTGCCGTTCCACCGGAAAGCCCAGTAGCGACCGAAAGAGCCGCTGCCCGTTTGCCTGTAAAACTCCTGCAGCGCGCCGATGCTGCTGCTCCAGTCTGCCGAATCGGCCAGGGTTTCTTTTATTTGATCCCGCCAGGTAAAATAGTGCTGCGGATAAGGGCGGCAGGCGCCTTTCCGGGGAGCCTGGCTGCTGCCTGAGCCGGCTGAAACGTCCTTTGCATCAGGAGCGGCCGGGCTTTCCAGGCTGCCCGGGTCGGGTGCAAGCCCACCCAGGGTAAACTTTTCCTCAAGGTGCCTGGCCAACCGGGCCGGCTCGAAATCATAGATCACTTTCAAGAGGGCCAAATCATGTTTGACAGCCCCGGGCAAAGGTTCACCGCTACCTGCCTCTTCCGCCTCTTTTCGTTCAGAGAAGAGGCTGAAAGCGTTTTCGTCGCAGAGCAGGGTATCTAAAAGGTGGTTTTTAAAGATATTAATTCCGGGCAGGCTACTCTTCCTGTCAAGCTCGAGCAGGCTGCCGAAGAGGCTGAAAGTGCTGCGTACCGCAGCCGGATCTTCGGCGAGCACCAGTTCAAGAGCATCCCTGAAGCTGCTTAAGATCCGATCATCAAAAACACCCCGGTAAACTGTCAGGCAGTCAATTGCTGTTAGTGTCTTCCTGATTTCATCTTTTTGTATGCTCATGGATCAATTTCCTCCCTGTTCAGGTAAAATACCGGGTCTGCCTGGCAGACGATCAGGCTGCTCCCGGAACCCTGCTCCCGGGGGAAAATAAGCCCCTGTTTCCTGTACAGCCATATTAGCCCCGGCCGTTTTTGTCTAAATTATTAAACCACACAATAAGTTCAAGATAGCCTGACAACTATCCTGCTATGTTTTCAGGCGGGCAGGTTGGAGGCACTATAATAAGTTTTTCTACCTGCCCGGCTAACCTGCAGGTCTCTGACAGCTGTAAGCGGAACAGTTCCTGACTTCACCGCCGCAGCCAGCGGCAGATGCCTTTGCCGGCGACGGCATTAGGGCGCATAAAGGAGCGAAATCAAGGAAGGTTGAATCCCGCAAAGGCGCTATTATCAAGTTGATAGCTGATTGCAGGGCCGGTGTTCTGGTTGGGGCATCGGTAGTTGGGCCGCCGGGCGGGGAAATGCTCAGCATGCTCACCCTGGCTGTGCATGCCCGAATACCGTTAAAAAACATGCGTTCCATGATCTACGCCTTCCCCACTTTTTCCGGAGGAATCGGTGAAGCGATAGGAGCTTACGGGCGTGGGGTAACAACCGTTCTCGATCCGGAGTATACCGGCTTGAAAGAGCTTGATCCATCAATAGAAGCTTCAGGAAGTTGACATAATGTTAGCGACATGTTATGATAACGAGGTGAAGGAATAAACATCACGAGCATGTTATACTAAAAGGAGCCTGAAAATCATGAAAATATATAATAAAGCTGTTCCCGTATTGTTCGCATTTCTGCTTGCGACTGTCTTTACTACCGGGTTTACATTCAGTTCATATGCTGCACAGAACAGCGAGCACGCTGAAGCTTTGACCAGCCAGGTATGGGCAGTCCAGGTTGAAGTTGAGCCCGGCGAGTCAGGCAGTCTGAACCAGAGCGCTACGGCGGCTTACGGGCCTTATGATGGCGATGTAATCGATGGCTCATCTGATCAGGTTAAAAAAGATTCCTTTGGATTTGCCAAAGACGACGGAGGCAGGCTTAATGTTGTAAAAGGCGAGGAATATGTGGGTAATTACTTTCACATCGACCAGGAAGTTAGCAACACAGGGGGCACGACAAAACGTTATATCGATGTCAGCAGCCCATGGACCGGCGCTTACCTTTATGAAGATATGACGGTTGAAGGCAGCGCAGATATTCAAGAATCCTTCAGGATGGACAACCTGGGCCCCGGAATAAAAGCCGCTTCCGCCTGGTTCGAACTATTCTAATAGCTGCCCAGTTTTAGGAGCAGCAGCGTTTATAGCATAAAAGCGCAATTAAAATTGTGAAGCTCCGGGGGTGACATTCCTCCGGAGCTTTTTTATCCGCCCTGACCTGTCTCAAAACCCTTTTAACCACTCCCTGATCAGCTGCTTCGGGTCTCATTTTCAGTTGAACGTTCGTCCAACCTGATTTTACGCCTTTGGGTGGCTTGCCGGCAGCGCCTTTTATCTTCCTCGTTTTCAAGCACCAGGGGTGGTATTTGGCTGGGCTTCCCATTTTTATCAAGGGCAACAAAAGTAAGATAAGCTGAAGCAGTATGACGGCGTTCACCGGTTAGCACGTTTTCTGCTTCCACGCGGGCTCCGACCTCCATAGAAGTATTGCCCGTGTAATTAACGGAAGCGTGGATAATGAGAAGCTCTGCTACGAATACGGGGTGGTGAAAGTCCAGCCTGTCTATAGAAGCGGTAACCACGTTGCCTGAAGCATGCCTCGATGCGACAAGCCCTGCTGTGCTGTCGATTAGCTTCATGATAGTTCCGCCGTGCACGTTGCCTACCAGGTTGGCATCAGCCTGGACCATCTGCTGAACAATCATTATTTTGCTTTCGCTTACTGCTTTCCCTTCCATGGCTCCTCCTTTTGTCGCACACCTGTATGCCGGGCTATATTGATCGGCCCGGCCTTATGCCTCAAACCAGACAAAAAACTCCTTCACCCGCTTTAAGCGGATAAAGGAGTTTTTTATCTTCTATCATTGTTTACTGTTTTTTTGCCAGGCTTTCATTAGCGGCTGCGCTACACCGTAACCCAAACTTACACCGCTAATAATGTTAGCCAAACGGGGTGAAGTTGAAGACAACCTTTTCATGCTGGAAAGCACCACGTACCTTTCGACCAGCAGAGCTGCTTTCCCCATAAATTCTCCACCCTGTCTGAGGGCCCCGCGGGCTACCGCCATAGTATTAATGATTTCCCTCTGCCCCAGTTCAATAAAGCCTTCCACGCGCTGCATCAGGCTGTTTAAAGTGAGCGAAAGCCTGATCAGCACTGCTACCAGGAAAAGCAGAAGGATGGTATTTATGGTGGTAGCTATCAGTAAACCATATAAAAGTGTACTCTCATCCATGTTTTAGCTTTCCTTGCTGAGCTCTTGTTTGGCAGCGTCAAGAGCATCTTGAACATCCCTGGTCTTGGGAAGTTTTTTCCTCAGGTCCTCAATCAGTTCTTTGGATGATTCGGTTACCGCATCTTTATGTTCTTTTGCTGAGCTCAGCGCTTTGTCCTTAACTTCCAAACCTTTTTCTGCGACTTTTTCCCTTGTCTCCTTACCAGATGCCGGGGCAAAAAGCACTCCCCCCAACACACCGATTACGGTGCCGATTATCACACCTGCCAACAAATCACCTTTGCTATCCATTTGCATCTTCACTCCTTTCTACATATAATTTTATAGGACATTTAGCATTGTGTAAAGATTATTTGTTTCGTTCAAGCAAATACTAACTTTCACTTTATTTATTTGCCACCGGTCACGGTGCAAAAGTAAGTCTTCCCAAGTTCATACTTTTTGAACACTTCACAGTTTCCGCACTCGCAACCTTTTTCTTCATTGATGCACTGGCTTTTATCGTACGCGCAAAACATCGTTTCAGCATGAAGCTTGTCATTATCCATTGGGTCAATCAGAAGAATCATGTTGCCGGGCATAGCCATCATTTTACAGGTAAAAGTATAACTCGGGCAGCTTTTGCACCTACACTTGATCAGGTTTTCCCTGGTTCTTGGTACCATGGACATAAGCTTACATCCCTTTCCTTTGATTTTTGCGTTCTTAACAACATGTAAGGCTGGTCGGCGGTACCGACATAATCGTAAGCACGCTTATCATCCATCTCGATCAGCAGCCCGGCAGACCTTTTTACGGCTTCATGTTCTTAAGCTTATCCATAAACTCATCTGCTCTTTTCTCATACTCTCTCCTGGCTTCTTCCCACTTCTCTTCACTGACTTCCTGCAGGCTTTTTAAATTATCGCTTGCTTCCTGCTTTTTTTTCTCCAGCTGTTCAATTTGCTTCTGATATGCTATTTTTGCTTCGGCGCTTTTCTTATCGGCCTGGGCTTTCTTTTTGTCGATTTCTGCCTGCCACTCTTTGAGCTGTGCTTCCTGTTTATCGCGGTATGCTTTTTTATCCATTAGTTTTGTTCACCTCCTTTAATATAATGATATCATTTTAAACGCTTCAAATAAACAGCGCTGAAGGGATTTTATACGTGCATTGGCCGCTTGATCAGGGACTGCAGCCAGAGGTTCGGAAGAAAGATACAGCGAACGATTAAGTTCCACCTGGATCCAGGGAATATGCCCGGCCCGGCCGTGTTTTGTTGTAATATACCCGCCGTTGAAGGGCCGGTTCAACCGGACAACGGGTACCGCCCGATTACGGTCCAGGCGCGTCAATTGCTGTTCCAGGAACCTGCCCAGCGCCCGGATCATGCCCGGCGGGGCGGTAAGGGGTTCGTCAAGGGCCTCCCCGTTTTGATCGCCCCGATTGCTGAGACATACCAGTGGGCGGGTTTCCCCCGGGTGATCAGAAGATTGCGGTGCCCGGGCCAGCATTGTATGGCAGTCAAGGCCCAGCTTGATGTTACCGTTCTTTGAGGCAGCTAAAAGGCCCCGGTGATAAGGGTGATAATAACGATCAAGAAGCAACGTGATTTGATCATCGCTCAACCCTTCGGGGTTTTCCCAGACCTGTTCGTTGCATACGGTTACTGTTTTCACCACCCCGTCCGGGTTCTCCGGGGGGCGGTCTTCAGCTGCCCGGTTAAGATCCAGAACAGCCCTGGCCACAGGGAACCGGAAAAAGGCAGAAACTCGTTCTTCAAGACTGTACAGATGTCCTGACCATGTATCGCCGTCTCTTAACAGGGCAGGCAGCCCGAGGCGGCAGCCGCTGCGCACTTCCGGCGGAATTTCGAGCCCGCCGTGCGGAACTGATAGCAACAACGGCAGGCGCCCCTTATATGTCATAACTGCCTTACCTCCATCAGGTAAAGGGTTAGAAGCAGGGCACGCTGCAGCAATTCGCCCCTGTGAATACATTCATCCGGGGTAAACATGCCATGGCTCGCCGGGCCGAAACCGCAGATTACCGGCACGCCTGCAGGCACCTCGCCGGCGGCCGAAGGCAGCAGGCTTGATTCAACCCCGAAGGGCAGATCCCATTTTTCGCTTATTTTCCTTAACTGCTCGATCACCTGCTCTATCTCCTCTGAGCGGTTTAATGGAGGCCTCTGCTCCAGGCACTCGATATAAGCCGTAATTCCATCAAGATCTTCCCGGCCGGGAGCAAACAGCTCCCTTAACCGGGCTTCCGCCTGGTCTGCCAGCCCAGGGTCAAAAAATGTAACGTAAACTGTAGCCCTGATCCGGTGGGGCAGGAGCACGCTGTAGCGCTCAGAGTGCACCTCCTGCACGGCTACAGTCATCCGTTCCTCGGGGCAGCTCAGGGAGGCAATCCTGTCGGCATTGTTTAGGAACCAGCTCATTAAATCAACAGGCGACCGCTGTGAACCGATTCTCTGGATTTTTCCCTCAACCTGGATCCTGAATTTGCGCGATCCCCTGCGCTGATCGACAATTACTCCGCTGCGGAAACCGGGCTGCATGACAATCACCCTGGCAGCCAGGGAAGCTGCTTTTTTTAAATATTTTGAGCTGTAACGCATTCCCCGCCCTTCATCGGCGCAGACAAAAACCCCCAACTTGCTATCCTTTAGCTGATCTACTGACTGCAGTCTATTGAGCGCCTGCAGCATACAGGTGATGCCTGCCCTGCTGGAAGCAATTCCTTCACCGTACAGCCATTCCGGGTCCCTTTTGAAGGGAATCGGGTAAACGGAAGCCCCTTCCCTCGGGACATCAATCGAGGCGACAAGCAGCGTGCCCCCCGCAAAACCTGCTTCTGTCTGCCAGGTCCAGGTTGAACGCCTGCTGCTGAACTCACTCACCGGTTTCAGGCCCATCCCTGTTAAACGCTGCTCCAGTCTTTTGGCAAAAGCGCCAAGGCCCACGGGATCACTCGTCCAGCTGGGCAGGTTAGTCCACTCTTTCAGGTCTTCTTCGATTTCGTCGCGGTTTCGGGTCAACTCGTTAAAGGCTGTTGTAGTAGGATCGTTTTCAAGCCAGGACAAACTGCTTTCCGGGATGGACTGGCCAAAGTAGCGTCGGCTGGTTATATCGATAAAGCGGTTCACCAGGGCGGTATAATCAAAACCCATGGTTTGAGCGGCATGGACATAGGATCCATTAGGCCTCAGGCTGGCCATGGAATTGACTTCTAAGATGTATGGATTCCCCCGGGCATCAATCCGGAAATCTACCCTGGCGCTATCGAAACAACGCAGCGCCCTAAAAGCACCAATTGCAAGTGTTTGAATTTTTTCAGTTAACTCAGGAGCAAGACGGGCCGGACAGATTCTTTCCAGGGTGCGCCCGCTGACGTTAATTTTATCTTCATACGTATAAATATGCTCTCCTTCCTTAAAAATTATCTCAACCGGCGGCAGCGCTTCCACGGGGTCATTTCCAAGCAGACCCACATTAACTTCACGGCCTTCGATATATTCTTCTACCAGGGTCGATGTTTTGAATTCGGTGTATATCGCCGCGACCCCTTCCCGCAGTTCCCGGTCGCTGTTGATTATCTTCAACCCGAAGGATACTGCCCCGCCTTTCGGCTTAACAATGAGGGGGAACTTCATATTGTTTTTCTGAGTGATCGAAAAATCGGGCGTTTCGAGAATCACAAATTTTGGCGTGGGCATCCCCTGTTGGAGCAGAACCATCTTGGTCAACTCTTTATCAAGGGCGATGGCATGAGTTGCCGGGCTCGAGCCGACGTACGGGATACCGAGCATTTCGAGGATGGCAGGGATGTGAGTATAGCGATCGCGGCCCTGGATCCCGTAACTGAGGTTAAAAACAAGGCCGGCACGCTCTCCTGATATTACCGTAGGCATGAATTCTTCGAGGGCATAAATAATGTTCTTATCCCCTTCAAATGCCCTGACCTGGTGACCGCCCGCTTCCAATGCCCTGGTAATCATCTCAATGGTTTGAAAACCGTACTTCTCGAGGTTGGGGATGCCAAACAGGTTAATCACTGCCTGGCTATCCTGGTTGTAAATAATCGCTATTTTCACTACATGATCCCTCCTCACGAAGCGACAGAAAGCATGGCCCTCAGGGCGGCATTTTAAGTCCGGAGTGTGCCTGCAAATGTGGGAGGTTTTAGACTGCTGCGATTCGCCTGTTGCGCCCCTTCCGCTTCAGTAACCGCATACCGGTTGTTAGCTCTATTATATCCTTTTTTTCACTTTTTGAAAAATTACAAACCTTGCCGGTGAAGCGGCTTAAGAGGAAGACAGCCTGGAAATAAGATTTTTTGGCACAAACAGATTAGCAGTAAGGATCAGCAGTGCGGCGGCAACCGCTCCGAATGAACTAAGCTGGATTGCCAGGCTGAGACCGAAAAGCTCTGACAGAAAGCCGGTCAGATAAGGACCTAGACTGTAAACAACAGTATAGGCTGTGCTGAAGAGCCCGAAGCCTGCTCCCTGGTACCGGGGAGGCATATTGCGCAGGACGTATGAGTTAATCAGGGTGTTTGTGTTCAGGCAGGCCGCACCGAGCAGGGCTAGGATCATGATTAGCGGCCAGTGACTGAAGGTAAGAGTCATGGCTATAAACAGGCCGACACTGAGAACCAGGTTGGAAAATAAAACCGGATTGTTACCGAACCGATCCGCCAGCCAGCCGAACCCGATTTTCGCTGTTAACCCCGCTACCGCCACTATAATAAACATGGCGTTGGCCATATCGTAGCTGTAACCCCTCTCTTCTACAAGGAAGGTGGGGATAAACGAGTTGATCCCTGTCCAGGAAAGAGCGCCTAAACCGCCAACCAGGGTACTCCAGATAATGAAACGCCTGATCATCGGATCGCTAAAGACAGTTGATGAAGAACGGGCTTCGTGCCAGAGTTTCTTAACAATCCCTGCCGGTTTCTCCCCGGGTCTGGACAGGCGGCGATCAGCCCTCCCGGCAAAACCGTTTTGCCCGGCATATTCTTTTTCAAAGGCGGCAGAGCGGCGCCGGTCGCGGTAAAAGGCAGCCGTAACGGCAGCCAGCAGCACTCCGGAAACGATAAACAGGAGCTGCCAGTTTAAAAACAGGACAAAAACCGTAACCAGGGCCGGGGAAGCTATCGCGGCGATAATGCCGAAAGATTCAAAGGCGGCCGTAGCGGTCGCCGCCCGCTCACGCGTTCCGATAATAACAGCCAGGGTGTAACCCGCAGTGACGTAAACACCGCTGCTGACCCCTAAGACAAAAGTCAGCAGGGCCATAACCGGATAGCCAGGCGATAAGGCGACACCAAGGAAGGATAACGCCATTGCCGCGCTGCCCAGCAATACTGTTTTGGTACAGCCGATATGGTCGGCCATGATTCCGGAGGGAAAGCGGGCCAGGGCGTAACCGAAAAAGACCAGGGTTACAAGCAGGCCGGCCTGGGCATTGTCAATCAGGAAGGCTTCCCGCAGGGGCAGAAGCAGCGGCGGAAACAGGTTTTTAGTCAGGGCCTGAAAGAAAAAGATTAAAGCGTTGAGCATAAAAACTGAACCTGCAACCAGGCTGAGAATACTTGTTTTGGGTTGATCCTGATTATTGTCCATCAATTATGCCACCTTTCACTGTCCGGAAGGTTTCTTGCCCGCTAGTTATATTAACATAGCCCCCGCTGTTCTGAAAACCAGGATGGTTTATTTAAGCAGGGCGGATGCTTCTTGTCAGGCAGGATAAATTCGAGCAGGCCTGTCTGCGGTCCCGGTTAAAAAGATCGTGCGCAGCGGCGCTCCTCAAGCTTTAGCTTTACAAAAGAAAACCGGCCCCGGACCTTTCCCGGTGCCGGTTTGTACCTTTTACGCCAGATAACTTTGAAATAGCATAACCACTGTCATCTCTGCATAAACGGTAAGTCACCTTTGCGGGCGGTGATCCAGCCGAGGAAAAATATGATTGCTACAGCAGCCAGCCAGGCTACCACTGTCAGAAATGGCAGATCAGTGCCGTGGCGCACACCGATCCCGATCAGGGCCCAGACAAACACCGCAGCATAGATGTAATCCTGCCTCAGGTAAAAAACGGCCAGGGCAAGCAGGGCGGCGATTATCAACATCAAAACTGTGAAAAAAACCGCTCCCGTGCCCGTGCCCAGCCAGCCAATACTGTAGAGCCAGACGTTAAAATTGACAATCGTGGCTGCTGAAAGCCAGGCCAGGTATAGGCTGAAAGGATACTTGACCAGCACGCGATCATAACTGTTCTTTATTGCCGTAACCGCGCCAAGGCGAAGATATATAACAACCAGCGTTGCCAGGAAGAGCAGGATAATGATAAACGACCAGCCTATATTCTGGTAGTGCCAGAGGATCAACCAGAGGACGTTAAAAACACAGCTGACGGCAAATAAGATGCCGACTGCTTTAACTGCCGGGTTTTCGCGGAACTGCGGCAGCGCCTGGTAGACAACAAAAGCAATCAGGGCCAGGTAGATCAGGCCCCAAATTGAAAAAACATATGGTGCCGGAGTAATTAAAACCGGGTTAGCAGCAGACAACTCCTGCTGGGTCATGTTGTTGAAAGGTATCGCATTGGAGAGGAAATTCATCAGCAGAACAACGGCCAGCGCTCCAATGTTAACATAGGCCCTGATATCACTTCTAATCATTTAAAACACTCTCCTTTTTATAGTTTTTTTACATTCAGATATTAACAGGGGCCCCGGGGAAACGCATCGTGGCAAAGTAATCGTCGATCGTTTCCGCCCTGCGGATCTGCTGCACAGAGCCATCAACTTTAAGCAAAAGTTCGGCTGAGCGCAGCTTGCCGTTATAGTTAAAGCCCATGGCATAACCGTGTGCCCCCGCGTCGTGGATTACCAGCAAATCACCTGCTTCGACAGCCGGCAAAGCCCGGTCAACAGCAAATTTATCATTATTCTCGCAGAGGGAACCGGTTACATCATAAATTTTTTCAGCCCGTTGGTCTTCCCTGCCCGGCACGGTAATATGGTGATATGCCCCATAAATGCCCGGGCGCATCAGGTTAGCCATACAGGCATCCAAACCAATGTAATCTTTGTATTTGCGGGCTACGTGACGGACCCTGCTTACCAGGTAACCATAGGGCCCGGTTACAAGCCGGCCGCATTCGAATACTATCTTCAGCGGATCAAGTCCGGCGGGTGCGATTATACGGCGGTACAGATCCTGCATGCCGGCTGAAACATAGTTCAGATCAACCGCTTCATCTTCGGGGCGGTAAGGAATCCCGATCCCTCCGCCCATGTTAAGAAGTTCCATGCTGATGCCGCATTCCTGCCTGATCTGCACTGCGAGCTCAAAGAGCATTCGGGCGGTCTCTACAAAATAGGTGCTCTCCAGCTCGTTCGAAGCGACCATGGTATGGAGGCCAAACCTTTTAGCCCCTTTCGCCTGCATTGCCCGGTATGCATCAACTATTTGATCACGGGTCACCCCGTATTTGGCTTCCTGCGGTTCGCCGATTAAAACATTGCCGGTCCTGGCATCTCCGGGATTGTATCGGAAAGAAATCAGCTCAGGTATGCCTGCACTTTTTTCCAGGGTTTCAATATGACCGATATCATCAAGGTTGATTACCGCCCCCAGGCGGGCAGCTGCGGAAAATTCTTCAGCTGGAGTGTCGTTGGAGGTAAAGACAATCTCCTCGCCCTCAAAACCAACTTTTTCGGAAAGCAGTAGCTCCGGCAGGGAGCTGCAGTCGACACCCATGCCTTCTTCAAGCAGGATATTGAGAATTGCAGGATTGGGGCAGGCTTTGACGGCAAAGTGATTTTTAAAACCCTCAACCCAGGAAAATGCTTTATAAAAGCGCCTTGCATTCTCCCGGATAGCCTTTTCGTCATAGAGGATAAAAGGGGTCGGGTATTCAGCTGCTATCGCTTCAAGCTGCCCTTTGCCGAGGGGTATCTTTTTTTCGTTTAACATCGCAGCCTCCATTTTTTAGAGACAAATCTCTGCAGTTAAAGCTTCAGTTTATCCTGAATGTTTTTAACCGCTTCTTCAATATCTTCGCGGCGGCCGAAAGCGCTCAGGCGAAAGTACCCTTCTCCTGACGGTCCGAAACCCGAACCGGGGGTTCCGACCACCTGTGCCTCATATAATAGTTTATCAAAAAACTCCCAGGATGAAAGCCCCCCCGGCGCCCTGAGCCACAGGTAGGGTGCGTTAACCCCGCCGTAAACGGTAAGCCCGGTTTTTAGAAGCCCTTCCCTGATCAGAGCGGCATTTTGCATATAATAACTGATCAGTGCTGAGCACTCTTCCCGGCCTTTTTCGGAAAGGACCGCCAACCCACCGCGCTGGGCAATATTTGAAGCCCCGTTAAAGAAGGTAGTCTGCCTGCGCAACCAGGCACGGTGCAGTTCCCCCGGTTCACAATCTTCACAAACCAGGGACTGCGGCACAATTGCCCAGCCGAGGCGAACTCCTGTAAACCCGGCAGATTTAGAAAAACTGTTTATTTCTACCGCGCATTCCTTTGCGCCGTCTACTTCATAAATAGACCGTGGCAGGTCAGGATCGGCTATAAATTCTGCATAAGAAGCATCAAAAACAATCACCGCTTTCTGCTCACGGGCATAGTCGACAAAATTCTGCAGCTCCCGGTGCGTGGCTACAGCGCCAGTGGGATTATTCGGGCTGCATAAGTAGAGCAGGTCAACTTTATCCGGCGGCGGTTCTGGTATAAAGCCGTTTTCGCTGTTGCAGGCCATGTAAAAAAAACCGCCGTAATTGCCCTGTTCACTGTTGTAAGGGCCCGAACGCCCCGCGATCACATTGGAATCGACATATACGGGGTAGGCCGGATCCTGAAAAGCAACCAGGTTATCGGCGCTGAAAATTGACTGGATGTTGCCCGCATCGGGTTTGGCCCCGTCGCTGATAAATATTTCATCTTTGTCCAGGGAAACGCCTTGTTTTCCGTAAAAGCGGGCCAGCGCTTCCCGCAGGCTTTCTTCCCCCTGCTCATCACCGTAGCCGGTGTAAGTTTCAGCCGCGGCCAGGCGGTCTGCCCCGTCGCGCAGGCCAGCCACAATTGAAGGGGTAAGCGGCTCGGTAGTATTGCCGATGCCGAGGCGGTGCACTTTCAGCTGCGGGTTTTCCTGCTGAAAATTTTTTATTCTGCGCCCGATTTCGGGGAACAGGTACCCTGCACTTAGTTTCCGGTAATGCCTGTTAACTTTGGCCATCTCTAACTCCTCGTCGCTTATTATTACGGCTTAAATATGTCCTTCGGGAATGTCGAGTTCCGCCATCGCTTTTCTGATCACATCGTAATGTTCTTCCCGGGACAGAGAGCACATCGGCAGGCGGAAAGATTCCCGGCACCATTTCTTGATAGCCATGGCTGTTTTGATTGGGATGGGGTTGGTTTCTAAAAAACAGGCCCTGAAAAAGGGCATCAGGCGATCTTCGAGTTCCCTGGCCTGCTCTATATTGCCATCAATAGCATGGTGAACCATTTCTTTCATCTGGCGCGGGATCAGGTTTGCCGCTACAGAGACCACCCCGTTGCCTCCAGCTTCGATCAGATCGACCGTCATATTATCGTCGCCGCAGAGCACGACAAATTCGTGGTGTCGCAGGCCGATCAGGTTTTTCATCTGCTCTAAACTGCCCGAGGCCTCTTTTACCCCGACAATATTTTTATTTTCGCTCATCAGGCGGTGCAGCGTTTCATTTTCCAGATTGACTCCGCAGCGTCCTTCAATGTTATAGACTATACAGGGTATCGACACGGCTTCGGCTACAGCTTTAAAATGAAGGTACAGGCCTTTCTGGGTTGGCTTAACATAATAAGGGTTGACCAGGAGCACTGCATCGACCCCGGAATGTTCGGCATGCTGAGAAAGCTGGATCGCCTCGGAGGTGGCATTGCTGCCTGTACCGGCAATTACCGGCACCCGGCCGTCGGCATATTCCACGGTCAGGGCAATAACCCTGTCGTGTTCTTCATGGGTAAGGGTCGAGCTTTCACCAGTCGTGCCGCAGGGAACAAGCCCGTCAATACCCGATTCAATCTGGTGCTCAACCAGGTATTTGAACGACGCTATATCGACCGCCCCGGTTGATGTAAACGGGGTTATTAAGGCCGTATGCACCCCTCTAAAGATGTTCTCGATCTTCAACACCTCCAATTACAGACTCCATCATTTCGTTTATGTTATAGAAACCTTCTCTGCCGAAAATCCACTGTGCGGCAGCCAGTGCCCCTTCGGCAAAACCTTCCCGGCTTCTGGCTCTGTGTTCTAAAATCAGGGTATCAAATTCGCTGTCGAAAATCAGCCTGTGCATACCCGGGACCGAACCGATTCTGGTTGATGATAAATGCAGTTGATGTTCTCCGATTTTACTTTCCGGGGAATCACTGACTGTCTCGCTTTTACGGCCGAGGGTCCTGATCATGATATCTCCGATCATTTGTGCCGTACCCGAAGGGCTGTCCGCTTTGTAACGGTGGTGACACTCATGAACAGCAGCATCATATTGGGGAAAGCGGTCCATGAGCAATCCTGCGGTTTCAACCAGGCGCAGGAAGAGGTTGACCCCCAGGGAAAAATTCCCCGCCCAGACCAGGCCAATCCCGGCTTTTTTAACAATGTCAGCAACCTGCCCCATTTGATCATACCAACCTGTTGTTCCGACTACTACAGGAATTTTCAGCTCCCCGCATTGCTCTATATTGGCAATCACTGCCTTTGGATGGGTAAAATCTATTATAACATCAGGCCGGGTTGATATGGAAGATATCTCCCTGGCGGTTATTTCAGCGGCACTGCCGTGAGGATCTATAACCTCGGAGACTGCAAAACCCCAGGCCAGGGCTTTCTGCCGGATTAAAACCCCCATCTGACCGTAACCGGAAATTCCAATGCGCAAACCGTTCAGCTCCTTATCATTTCATAATTTAACCCGGCCGGACGGTTTCTTGCGGCCCGGATAGAAACTGTTGATCAATATATTCTCCAGCTTAAAAGCTCTTCCTTCATAATCTTTGAATAT
>SKOR01000002.1 GCA_007119965.1 Syntrophomonadaceae bacterium | reverse complement strand
GACGAGCTACCAGACTGCTCCACCCCGCGACGTCACTGGAGCGGGTGATGGGAATCGAACCCACGTATCTAGCTTGGGAAGCTAGGGCTCTACCATTGAGCTACACCCGCAATTAAGCGATTCTGATTATACACTGCTATATTTTAAAAGTCAACAGCCAGGGGCAACCTTTTCCACACTCACAGTCTTACTTTAAAACCGGCTGCCTGACTCATAATTCTGCCTGATTAAGTCCTGCGTACTTCCAGGTAGCGTTCCAGCTTTCGTTTAACCCTCTGCAGGGCATTGTCTATTGACTTAACATGGCGCTGCAGATCTACGGCGATCTCCTGGTATGATTTTCCTTCCAGGTAAAGGGTTAAAACCTTCCACTCCAGCTCGCTTAAAATTTCACCCATCTTAAACTCGATATCGTTATATTCTTCCCGGTTAATCATTAACTCTTCGGGATCGGTAATCTTTGAGCCGGAGAGAATATCGAGCAGGGTCCGATCGGAATCTTCATCGTAAATCGGCTTGTTTAGTGATACATATGAGTTCAAAGGAATATGTTTCTGACGCGTTGCTGTTTTTATCGCCGTAATAATCTGGCGCGTGATGCACAGTTCGGCAAAGGCCCGGAAGGAAGAGAGCTTGTCATCCCTGAAGTCACGGATCGCCTTGTAGAGACCGATCATGCCTTCCTGGATAATATCTTCACGGTCAGCACCGATCAGAAAGTACGATCTTGCTTTTGCTTTCACAAAGTTCTTATATTTATTAATTAAAAATTCCAGGGCGATTACATCGCCGTTTTTCGCCTCCATTACAATTTCTTCATCACTGCGGTATTCCAAATCTGTTTCGTTCTGACAGGGAAACTTTAACTCATGAGCTAAAAAGCTCAATCTTATCGCCTCCGTTTGAATATCTCAGGGTGGGAATTTTGCAGGCTTGCTTACTTTGGCTATTATAACTTAAAGACCCGGCAGGGTCAAGCTTTTTACCCGCCTCGCGGACGTCGCATGCGCTGCAGGCTGTCGATGACAGATTTATTCAAAATATCATTGAGCACAATGCCCCGGTCATCTCTTCTGTCAGCAAGGCGGCGGCGGTAACTGTCCTGCTCTTCGGTCAGCCGTTCTTTTAAGACAGAAGCTGACACACACCAGGCTCCCAGTGCCGATGCGGCCCTGTATTCGGCATAATCTGAAGTGGCGACCTCCACATTATTTGCAGCCGCCAAACCTGCCGCAAGTTTTTCAATCATCGTATCGGCGGTCTCCTTGCCCTCTGTAAAGACTACCTCGATTCCGTCGATATCTTCCCAGTTGAATTTTTGTCCGTCGAACACAATTATAATCCGCTTCCATGACCATGGCACATAAGCGGAGAGGGTGGAGATGAGCTGATCGCGGGCGCTGCCCATGCTGGTCTTTTTCAGGGCTTTCAGGTCGTCCCAGGCCCCTATGATATTGTAGCCGTCAACAATCAGGATGTCTGCTTTCAGGACAGCCACCCCTCCCTCTGGGCCAGGGCGGTGTAAACCAGCACCGCGGTTGCTGCAGAAACATTCAAAGAACCGCCTACTGTCCCCGGCATCGGAATCGTCACAATCTGGTCGCAGTTTTGGCGCAGCAGGCGGGAGATGCCCTTACCTTCGGAGCCGACAATCAGAACCAGGGGCCTTTTATAATCAACGCGGTAATATTCCTCATCTCCGTCAGCTTCAGCACCGTAGAGCCAAAAACCATGTTTCTTCAGGGTCTCTGCCGCCTGGTTTAAATTGCCAACCAGGGCAACAGGCATCCTTTCAGCCGCCCCTGCCGCCACCTTGCGCACTGCCGCGGTTATCCCCGCGGCGCGCTGCCGCGGGATGATCAGGCCGTGTACTGCCGCAGCGTCGGCGGTTCGCATCACCGCTCCCAGGTTATGGGGGTCCTCTATATGATCAAGCATGATTAAAAAAGGCTCTTCTTTCGGCTTGCGGGAAATTGAAATCAGCTCTTCCAGGGAACAGTACTCGAAGGGGGCAACCATGGCTGCCACCCCCTGGTTGCCGCTGATATCGCCTGCCTCAGTCAGGAAATCGGTTTTCGGCAGCCTTTTGACCGGCACCTTTCTCTGGCGGGCCAGGAGGGTTATTTCATTAATAATCGCCCCTTTAAGGCCGTCAGCCAGCATAATACGCAGGGGCTTACCGCTGCGCAGGACTTCCAGGACGGCCTGGCGCCCGACCACCAGTTCCTCTTTATCGGCGTCCTGAGCTGCTTTATGGTTGCTGTCTTCCCGGTTGCTCAAAACATACCCCCCCGTCCCCTTGTACCGCCATTAACATTTATGGGCGTTTAACAGATTGACAATCGGAAAGTACTGCTCATAGATATGGGCCCCAGACGAATAAGCAGTAATCTGACCGTCTTCGGCAGGGAAATCGAGATGCATTAAAACATACTCTTTTAAGAGCTGCAGGCCGCCTAAGTTTTCGGGGAAGCCGACAAAAATGTCCCATGATCTGAAGAACAGGGACATGTGCAGGAAGCCGTCGACAACTTTAAAGTCGACCACCCGCAGGCAGGGCGGATCATCCAGCTTAATGTTTTCCGACCCCCCGATATTCATGCAGGCCTGGTTGGTGGCCCCTTTTGAGCGGTTCAGCAGGTCTATTACAGCGGGCAGCTGAGGGGCAATGTGCTGACCGTAGGTGTAGTCTTCCAGATCACACTTGGTATCGGTAGCCAGGTAGTCGTAAAAGTAGTTCTGGATCCTTTCTTCCGATGTCGGCGCAGGAATGCCGCAGTTCTCGGGCAGCCAGACTGCCAGGGGTCTGGTATAAGGCTCCTCGATCACCACGGAAAGATGATCGAGCTGCTTGCGCAGCTGCCCCTCGTAACTGCCTTTTTTGATTTTATAACTATAGCCGTAGCGGGCACAATTCCACAAAACCATGCGCCAGGCTGATTCGATTGTTCTTTCCCTGATATATGCCATTTAGAAACACCCCCGCAGTAGTCTTGACAGTCAACACAAATGTATTCGGTTCGCAGTAACGCTGCATTTATAATGCTGCCGCAGCCCGGGCTCACCGGCCGGCAGTGATCAGCACTCTCGCTTAAATCCCTGTTTTACTTCTTCTTCCAGCGGGTGCCGTGGGGAGTATCTTCTAAAACAATGCCCCGCTGCTGCAGTTCATCACGGATCCGGTCTGCTGTGGCAAAATCCTTGCTGGCACGGGCTTGATCCCTTTCCGCAATCATGGAGTTTATCTCGTCATCCAAACCCCGCGGCGTTGAGATATCGACAATTTCGAAGATCTCGTTCATTTCGCGGTAGAAACCGAGCGCTTCTTCCAGAAGCGGGCGGTTGTAAGGGTGGCCTTCTTTTAAATAAATATTGCAGCTGCGGGCCAGATCGAAGAGGACCCCGAAAGCGTCGGCAGTGTTAAAATCGTCGTCCATGGCGCCGGTAAAGCGGGACCGCGCCTCACTTAAAGCATTTTCCAGTTTTTCTTCATGGCCGCCCGCCGATTCGCCGGCATCTTCCAGGGCGTTGAGCATGTTGGCAACCATCTCCTGCAGCCTTTGCCGCCCTGACCCGGCCTGGACGACCAGCTCACCGCTGAAATTCAGGGGGCTGCGGTAATGGGCCGAAAGAATCAGGAAGCGCAAATCGAGAGGATCGTATTCTTTAACCAGTTCGTGCACCGTGCGCACGTTGCCCAGCGATTTGGACATCTTCTGGTCTTCTATATTAAGGTATCCTGCATGCATCCAGTAGCGGGCCAGGGGGCGCCGGTCAGCACCCCAGGTCTGGGCAATCTCATTTTCGTGGTGGGGAAAGATCAGGTCAGCCCCGCCGGCGTGGATATCCAGGGTGTCATCCATAAAATGGGTAGACATCGCCGAGCATTCGATATGCCAGCCCGGGCGGCCTTCACCCCAGGGGCTGTCCCAGGAAGGCTCGCCTTCCTTTTTCTGTTTCCAGAGTACAAAGTCGAGCGGGCTGCGCTTCTTCTCGCCGGGTTCGACCCGCGCCCCCATCAGCAGGTCGTCCTGCTTCTGGTGGGAAAGCTGCCCGTAATCGGAATATTTGGCTGTGTCGTAATAAACATCGCCGTCGCTGATGTAGGCAAAACCGTTTTTAAGCAGGCGCTCAATCAGCTCGATAATGTCATCGATATGCTCGGTTGCCCGCGGTGTCGCATCGGCGGGGCGCACCCGCAGGGCGCTGACATCTTCCAGGTAAGCTTGTATAAAACGTTCGGCCAGTTCCGGCACGGAAATGCCCTGTTCATTGGCCCGGTTGATCATCTTATCGTCAATGTCGGTATAGTTCTGCACTAATTTGACGTCATACCCGCGGTATTCGAGGTAGCGCCTGACAACATCGAAGATGATAAAAACCCTGGCGTTGCCGATATGAATGTAGTCGTAAACCGTGGGCCCGCAAACGTAAAAGGTTACCAGCGGGGGAGCTCCCGGATTCAAATCTTCTTTGCGGCGGGTAAGGGTGTTATAAATTTTTATGGCCACTTTTGCACACTCCGTTTTCAATTTCTACCCCCCGGCAGCGAAGCTGATCGATCTGTTCCTGCAGATTGTTCAGAGCTTCGGCAACCGGATCGGGCATATCGCTGTGATTCAGGTTAATTGAAGATACTTTTGATCCATTATAGCTGACCACCCTGGCGGGAAGACCGACCAGCGTGGAGTTAGGAGGCGCCGAACTCAGCACTACTGAGCCGGCCCCGATCCGGCAGTTGTCGCCGATTACAATCGGCCCGAGCACCTTGGACCCCGTCCCGACCACAACATTGCTGCCGATTGTGGGGTGGCGCTTGCCCTGGTCTTTGCCTGTCCCGCCCAGGGTTACATTCTGGTAGATTGTTACGTTGGAACCGATTTCAGAAGTTTCACCGATCACCACGCCCATGCCGTGGTCAATGAAGAACCCTGACCCGATTTTTGCCCCGGGATGGATTTCGATCCCTGTAAAAAACCGCGACAGATGAGATATCAGGCGGGGCAGCAGAACTAACCCGCGGCGGTAGAAAAAATGGGCCGCCCTGTGGCTGAGCAAAGCGTGAAGACCCGGGTAACAGAGAAGCACCTCGATAGTGCTTTTCGCTGCCGGGTCCCTGTCTTTAACTGCCCTGATATCTTCCCTGATTCTTCCGAACACTGAAATTTACTCCTTCTCCTGCTTCCGTTATGATCAGCCCTTCGGACTTACTTGGCCTCATGGCCCGCCGGGCCGGGGTGGCCGCCCTTTTCAAGCAGGACGACTGCCTGGGCTGCAATACCTTCTTCCCGCCCGCAGACTCCGAGCCCCTCGGTTGTCGTCGCCTTAACCGAAACCCGGCACAGTGGAACGGCCAGAATCCCGGCTATATTGCTGCGCATAGCTTCAATGTAAGGGGCCAGTAGCGGTTTTTCGGCTATAATCACCGAATCGGCATTAATTAAATGCCAGCGTTCCCGGCTCAGCATGTCCCTGGTTTCCTTTAGCAGTTCAAGGCTCGATATGCCGCGGAAGCGCGGATCGCCCGGTGGGAAATGAATACCGATATCGCCCAGCGCGGCAGCGCCCAGCAGGGCATCAATCAGGGCGTGAACTAGAACATCGGCATCCGAGTGCCCCCTGAGCCCGAGGTGGTGTTCAATTTTAACCCCGCCCAGGATCAAATCTTCATTTTTCGCCAGGCGGTGAAGATCGTAACCGGTGCCGACTCGGTTCACTATATTCCTTCTTCCTTCTCCCTCTCCAACCAGAATGATGCCAGGTCCAGGTCGCGGGGAGATGTTATCTTCAGGTTAGAAAGTTCCCCCGGTACGGTCGCCACGGGGTTTCCTGAAAGTTCCACCAGGGCGGCGTCATCGGTTGCTGCAAGTCCATCCCTGTAAGCATTCCGGTAAGCGTTGGTAATTATATCACGTCTAAAAACCTGGGGAGTCTGAACCAGGCGCAGGGCTTCCCGGGGAGGGGTCGATACGACAAAACCTGCCCTGTCCACCTCTTTTGCCGTGTCGCTAAGCGTTATTACGGGCACAGCAGCGCCGTAACGGAGAGCCGATTCCAACAGGCTGTCTAAAAGGTCCCTGGAGGCCAGCGGGCGGGCCGCATCATGGACACAAATAAGATCTGCTTCAGGCTGCAGCGCTGCCAGGCCGTTATTAATTGAATCCTGCCTGGTCGCCCCGCCTTCGACAAGCTTATAACTGCCGGAGGGGCAATAAGGGCGCAGCAACTCAGCGGTGCTTTCTATATCGCCCGCGGGAACGACCAAAACTACCTGGTCAACTGCCCCGTGGTCAAGGAACAGCGCTGCTGAACGGGCCAGAACAGGCTTACCGTCAAGAAACAGGTACTGTTTCCTGGTAGCACCGCCCATGCGCACCCCTTTGCCGCCGGCTGCAATAACCGCAGCAGCTTTCATTTCTACTTGACCCCAGAAGAATATTTTTCAGCATCCTGCTTCGGCTTGGCAAAAATCATCCGCCCCGCTGCAGTCTGTAATACGCTGGTCACCAGCACTTCAATGGTTTCACCGATATAACGGCGCCCGCCTTCAACTACAACCATGGTGCCGTCATCCAGGTAAGCGACTCCCTGCCCCGCTTCTTTACCGTCCTTAATAATCTGGGCTACCATTTCTTCACCCGGCAGGACAACCGGTTTGACAGCGTTGGCCAGCTCGTTGATATTTAAGACTGAAATGCCCTGCAGTTCGCAAACCTTGTTCAGGTTAAAGTCGTTGGTAACAATTTTACCGTTTATTGTCTTCGCCAGGCGGACCAGCTTACTGTCGACTTCAGGAATATCGTCGAAATCGCCTTCGTAGATCTGAACCGGAATATCCATTTCCTTTTGGATTTTGTTCAAAACATCAAGGCCGCGGCGACCGCGGTTGCGTTTGAGCAAGTCCGGGGAATCGGCGATGTGACGCAGTTCTTCCAAAACAAACCCGGAAACCACTAACACGCCTTCCAGAAAGCCTGTTTTGCAGATGTCGACAATCCGGCCGTCAATTATTGCGCTGGTATCCAGAATTTTAAAGACTTCGTTTTCCCTTCCGCCGCTTCTGGCATTACGGTTAAAGAGCCCCGATATAAAGGTAAACTCTTCTTTGCGGTTAAGGACAAAGCGGACCCCGATAAAAACCAGCAGCAGGGTCAGGACAGGTGAAATAAAAACCCCGACCACGGGAATACGGTAAATGGGGTAGCTTAAGAGCAGGCCGATCACCAGCGTAATAATCAGGCTGATCACAACCAGGGCAATATCCTGGGTTGGCACTGCTTTAAGCTTGACATCTGCCCATGACAGGATGCGGTTAAATGTATTTATGAAAACGGGAGTAAGAAGATAAAATATAAGTCCAAACAACAAGGCACCGATTATATAATAACCGATATTAACGGGGGTAAAATGCATCCCTTCGGTAATATCTATATATTCGGCAACCAGGGGCCGCAGGCTGACAAAGGTATAAAGACCGGCTACGATTCCAACTAAAGTGCCGATAATTCTTAAGATCTTTCTGACCATTTTCTCACCTCCTTATACATAATGTAAGAACCTGAAAAAATAAAACCAAAAAACCGGGGCATCTTTCGAACTATTATAACTTAAAGCTTTCCCCGGAAGCAAGCTAATAAGCAATACCTTATTGTATATTACTGAGACTGGATTAGTGAATGTAAATAGCGTGAAGGCCTACTTGGGAACCTGCTCAAAGATATTATCGAGAACAGAAGTAATTTCAGCGCTCTCCTGATCCTGGACCAGGATCAGTTCACTAATTAAAATCTGGCGGGCGGTGTCGAGCATTTTACTCTCGCCTGTCGATAAACCTTTTTCCCGATCCCTTAACATCAGATTACGGACTACCTCGGCGACTTCATAAATATCGCCGCTTTTAATCTTTTCCAGGTGATTGCGGTAACGGCGGTTCCAGTTGGCCGACATCTCCGGTTGTTCTCCCTGCAGGATCACAAAAACCTGCGCAACTTCATCTTCCTCAATCACACCGCGCAGGCCAACCTGGGCTATGTTATCGATGGGGATAAGCACTTTCATTTCACCAAGGGGAAGCTTCATGACGTAATATTTTTTAATAGCGCCAAGAATTTCTTTTTCCTCGATTGCTTCTATAATGCCTGCCCCGTGCATTGGGTATACCACTCTGTCTCCTACACTGAACAATCCTTTTCGCCCCCTTGGGTTCTTCCTAAAAATATAGTAACACAGCCCCTAAACTATGTCAATTAAACAAATAGTTTAACATATCTTATTCTATAATACAACCGTAAGCTTGAAAGTTTTTGAAAATTCCTTGATCTTTCAGCCGCAAACCTGAAAACACCCTTTTCATAGCAGTTGACACAATCAGAAAATAAAAAGTATAATTACGTTAGCAGTGTTCCAGATTACAAATGAGGTGACATCGATATGAAGGACAACGAGGTTGTCGGTAACTTTCAGGACATGGTGTCAGATGTATTAATCCGCCACCGCAGCATCCTCGATTGCTTATCCAAATACCAGGAATCTACTGCCCGGGTTAACCGCAGCGTTGTTAAAACAGTTACAGACTGCGGCTGTATCTCGATCAATGCCAACAAAAAACAGTACCCGCCCATGGAATCACTCAAAGGATGCGGAAAATATATGGACTCTCATATCAAGGGCAAAATGTGCGAGCACTGCCGTGAGGTAATTGCCGAGGAACTGGGCAAGCACCTTTTTTACCTCACTGCCCTCTGCAGCACCCTTGACTTTGAACTGGAAGACCTCTTCGGCAAAGAGTACGATCGCATCAGCACGCTTCGCCATTTCCTGCTCTCCTGAGCAGGTTTTTTAGTGTGCTGGATAACCGGCAGTCAGACAACTGAGCATAGCAGCGAAAAATTACCTGCAATAAGTTAACAAAGTAAGCCTGTCTTCTTTTTGTTAACTTATTTTGAAAATGGGGTCCAACCGGATGACCATAACGGTCAAAGATGCCCTGCAAATTGGCGGGCTGTTAAAAGCGAAGGTGCTGGCCGGCAGTAACGGCCTTGATAATGAAATTCAGACTGTCGATATTATCGATGTCCCCGATGCTGCGATCTGGTTCCGCAGAGACTCTTTGCTTTCAACTACTTTCTATGCCCTCAAGGACAATATCAATGCCCAGCTGCAGATGCTTGAAGATATCAAGGCCTGCGGCGGAGCCGGCTTAATCATCTTTTCTCCTGAACGCTACATTTCCCACATCGACAAACGCCTGATCCAGAAAGCCGACGAACTGAACCTGCCCCTGCTGCAAATGCCCGACTGCTCATATATCGATGTTATCGTCCCTGTAATGAGCCAAATTATTGACCACAAGGTCCATGCCCTGGAATATGCCCAGGAAGTGCACAGCATGATGACCGACATTGTCCTGAAAGGTAAAGGGCTGCAGGAACTTTTAACATCACTGACAGGATTGATACAGAAACCGGTTTTAATGGCCGACACCAATCTCCTCCTGATCGGCGCCGCATCGCCTCCCGGCGAAGAACCGACGGCGCCCCTGCTGAAGCAGTGGCAGGATGTGGGCAGACGGCTTCCCCTGTCTGACTTCTACCCTTCCGGCCTGCTGAATGAACTGGTCCATGAAAAAAAGCCGGCCTACTACCAGCACGGTTCAGCCGAAACCGACTACCTTGACTTCTTCTTCCCCGTTGTCGCCGGTGACAATTTTTACGGCGCTTTAATCATTCCCGACCTCGATACAGAGCTGGACAAGGCTAAGACTGTGGCCATGGAGGCCGGAGCAATGGCGATTGCCCTTGATATCCTCAAAAAAAATGCAATCAGGGAAGCCGAACGTAAAAATGAGCTTGATTTTTTCAACGAACTGCTTCTCGGCAACATAAAAAACAGGGAGAACATCATTTCCCAGTCGAAGCAATTCGGCCTGGACGCCTCGGGCTGTTATTATGTAATCCTTGTCGAGCTAAACAAGGAAAGTATTTATTACTGCAATAAAAATAGCAACGGTTTAGAACTGAACAAGGAAGAGCTTGAAAAAAAACTTTTCCGGCTGCTCCATTATGCCCTGGAAAAGGAAAGCGCTGAAGGGATTGTCGTTGAGGCGCTCGGCAGCCTGGTTATCCTGGTCCGGATCCCCGAAAAAGCGGATGATGAAGCGGCGCGGGTTTACGGCAGCGAACTGCTTTTCAAAATAAAGAAAACTGTCGGCACCCGCATGGAAAATGTTCCTGTCTACATGGCGGCAGGGGACTACTGTGCCGATATCGAGCGGATCAGTTCCGGTTACATGGAAGCCTGGGAAACGATAGACCTCGGCAAAAAACTCTTTTCCGGCGATTTCGCCCTGACCTATTCCGACATGGCCCCCTACCACCTGGTCAAGCGCTTTCTGCCCAATACCGAAAATCCCAACCTTTACAACAACACCTACGAGCCCCTTATTCAATATGACAGGGAAAAGAGCGGGGAGCTGGTCAGAACCCTGGAAACATATATTGAAAGCAACTTTTCCCGAACCAGGACCGCCGATAAAATGCACCTGCACCGCAATTCGCTTAACTACCGCCTGCAAAAAATTGAAGAACTGCTGGGGCAAAGTGTGGACAGCCTCGACACTTTCCCTCTCCTGCTGGCCTCGATCAGCCGGCGCCTCTCAACGTAACCTTTCCGGATCCGGAGGATTTACCGCCGCCTGCACCGGATTTGACGTTACCCTCAAGCTGTCTTGTGCGTTTTGCACAAGACAGCTTTATTATTTCTGCTCATCTCACAAAGGGAATCGCCCGTGAAAGTTTAAATAGTGTCAATGTTACATATATTTACCTGATCTCCCGGTTGGAGCCGCAGTAAAATTTATCGACAGGAGGTGGAGAAGGCGGACCGGCCTGCCGGCCCGATAAAATGCTTTACAGGTGCCCTGTTTGCTAAATACAGGAAGTTCAGAAAGGAAGATCAATCAATGGCACAACCCGGAATGTTTGTCCGCAAAGCAAGCGGGCTGGTCCGTTCCTGGTCGGTTTTCGACGGCTTTGTCTATGCCTTTTTCTCGATTAACCTGGTCACCCTTGGTTTCTTTATTTTTTCCTTTGCTCCTTATATTCCCGAGGCAAACCTGCTGACTGCAATCGTCATCAGCGGTATCTTTATCATTTTTGAGGTCTTTGTCTACGCCCTCCTGGTGGCAGTAATGCCCCGGGCCGGCGGCGACTATGTCTGGCAGAGCCGCATCCTGGGCGGCGGCATCGGTTTTGTCCTTTCGATAACCGGCTGGGCCTGGATACTGTGGCACTGGGTGCCGCTTTACGGCAACATGCTCGCTTACAACGTCTTCACACCGATTCTCGGCATGCTAAGCGGCTGGACCGGCAGCGAAGCACTGTACAATGCAGCAAGCTGGTTTGTTACCACCAACGGCTTTTTTGTTTCTTCCCTGGTGGTTATCGGCCTGGCTTTCATCTATGTCAGCCTCGGCATGAGCTGGTATGCCCGTATTCAGAAATTCTGTTTCTACCTCGGCATGGCCGGGATGGCCACCATGATCATCCTGATGCTGGCCAGCAACCGGGCCGACTTTGTCGCCGGCTTTAACCATTACGCAAACGATTTCTTCGCCGCAGGCGGAGGCGATATCTACCAGGATATCCTCGCTGCTTCGGCTGAAGGCGGTTACACAGCCGCACCGATTAACCGAATTGCCCTCGGGGCCAGCCTGGCCTTAATCCCCATGGTGGTCTTCTTCAACCTTTGGCCAAACTGGGGCGCCACCCTCTATGGTGAAGTGCGCGGCGCTTCCGACTTTAAACGCAACTTCTGGAGCATGGCCGCCGGCCTAATCGCTACCACGATCCTGGCTTTAATCGTCCTCGGCCTGATTGCCCGCGTAATCGGCTGGGACTTCTACAATGCAGCCAACTTTACATTCTATGAAGGCACCTCGCCCTTCGGCGTCTTCCCCTACCCGGCCCTGCTGGTCAGTTTCCTGACCGACAGCCCGCTTTTACAGATGTGGCTTTTAATTTCAATGAGCGCCTGGTTCTTCGGCTGGTGCGGCACGGTGTTCCTGTCCTCCACCCGCGTTATTTTTGCGGCAGCATTTGACCGCATCCTGCCCGAGTGGATGGCCCGTGTTTCGACCAAGTACCGTTCGCCTGTAAATGCCCTCACGGTCATGGCCGTCGGCGGTGTTATCGTCAGCGCCGGGATGCACTACACCGAAAACCTGGAAACCTACGCCCTGAATTCTACGGTCGTAATTGCCGTAACCTATTTCGGGACTACCGTTGCAGGGGCTATCCTGCCTTACAAGGATCCCGACCTGTATAATACCTCGCCAATCGCCAGGTTAAAAATATTCGGCCTGCCGCTGATCACGGTAACCGGGGCTATATTCGGGGCCTTCCTGCTCTTCCTGTTTTACATGTGGGCAACCGATGCCGTATACGGTATAAACGAACCGGTTTCATACCTTTACATGGCGGTTCTCTATGGTATTTCGATCGCGATTTACTACGGCTCGAAATTATACCGCCGCAAGCAGGGTATCAACCTGGACGAAATTCACAAGAGCATTCCTGTCGAATAAGAGCTGCGAATGCCTCTGGGAGGCTGATTAATGACTACCATATTTTTTGCTACCGATGTCCACGGTTCGGAAATATGCTGGAAAAAGTTCATCAACGCCGGCAAGTTCTACAATGCCGACATCCTCGTGCTCGGCGGCGACATGACCGGCAAAGCCCTGGTGCCCTTCATCAAAGATGCCCGGGGCAAGTACAAGGTCAACTTCCTGGAAGAAGAAATGCTTCTTGACGAAGAGGGCAAGATAACCATGGAAAAAAATATTTCCGACCGCGGCTATTACCCGATTGATGTTACCGATGACGAATACGACGAGTTGAATGCAGATTCGGAAAAAGTCGAACAGCTCTTCGTCGAGCGAGTCCTCCTGATGGCCGAACGCTGGGTCAGTTTCGCCGATCAAAAACTGGCCGGGACCGGGATCAAGTGCTTTGTCTGCCCCGGCAACGACGATATGTTCGAGCTCGATGCTGTGCTCGATTCCTCAAAGTCGATCACCATGTCCGAGGGGCAGGTCCTTGACCTTGACGGCTATTACGAAATGCTCAGTTCCGGCTGGTCGAACCCCACCCCCTGGGACACGCACAGGGAGTGCAGCGAAGAAGAGATCACCGCCAGGATCGAAGCGATGGTCAAGCAGGTCTCCGACATGAACCGCTGTGTCTTCAACCTGCATGCGCCTCCTTTCGGGTCAGGGCTCGACGAAGCCCCGGAGCTTGACGAAAACCTGCGGCCGAAGTATGCCGGCCGCTCGTTAATCCCCGTCGGCAGCACTGCGGTGCGCGACGCGATTAACAATTACCAGCCGCCCCTGGCGCTGACCGGCCATATTCATGAAGGCCGCGGCATCAAGCGGATGAAAAAAACATTCGTGGTAAACCCGGGCAGCTCATACGAACAGAGCACCCTGCTCGGCGCGATTATCGAAATGGACAAAAAAGGGGTCAAGAAGTACGTCCTGACCTCGGGTTAAACGGGGCCCGGTGCGGGGGGTGGGGTCTGGCCCCGCCCTCTCACCACGGCCCCTCCCTTCGGAAAAAAACAACCGGTTACTGCTGCCGGTTAATAATATAAAACCTGAAAGGAGGTAAAGCGTGTCTCAATACACGGGTAAGGATGCCGGCGAATTTATTGCCGAGGCTGAAAAAATTATTGAACAGGCTGAAAATAAAGGAGCGCCGCTGCGCCTGATCGGCGCGCTGGCTTTTCACCTGCACTGCCCCGGGTACAGACATATCCACGAAAAATGGGGAAGGGTCTTTACCGATACCGATTTCGTGGCCCGCGGCGAGCACCAGGAGTTGATCATTGAAGCTTACGCCGAACTTGGCTACCGCGACGATGAGATGATCACCACCCTGTACGGCCGCGACCGCCTGGTTTTCGATAATCCAGAAACCGGGATGCACTCGGATATTTTTTTTGATAAACTTGACTTCTGCCACGTGCTGCAGCTGCGCGACCGGCTCGATGTCGATGAGCTGACCATTCCCCTGGCCGAACTTTTCCTGGAGAAAATGCAGATTTACCAGATCAACGAAAAAGACATTGTCGATACAATGATGCTTATTGCAGAACACCCGGTTGGTGAAAACGACCGGGAAACGATCAATGCCCCTGTAATTGCTGAAGTCCTGGCCGCCGAATGGGGTTTCTGGCGCACGGTAACCGGAAACATGGAAAAACTGCTGGACCTTAATGAAAAAACCGACCTGTTTAATGCCGAGGAGAAAAAACTTATTGAAAGCAGAATCAGTGAGATTCATGACCACATCGACCGTGAACCAAAACCGCTCGCCTGGAAAATGCGCAGCAAAGTTGGCGACAGGGTGAAATGGTATAAGGATGTCGATGAACTGTAAGCACAACAGAAATGAGGAATGCCAATGATCTACTTAAGAGGTGAGTTTGATTTATGTACCGGCTGCGGAGCCTGCCAGCTGGCCTGTTCAAACCGGGCCGCCGGCGGCTACAGCCCCAGGCTGGCCCGCCTTAAGGTGTTCAGCGAAAATGAAAACCTGGTTAACCGGCCGCTGGTCTGCACCCAGTGCGAAAACCCATTCTGCATGAATTCCTGCCCGTTCGACGCAATCAGCAAGTCGGACCTGACAGGAGTAGTCCTTGTTGACAAGGAAACATGCACCGGCTGCGGCAACTGTGTAACAGCCTGCCCCGATAATATGATCCAGCTTGACAGCGGCGGCAAGGCTGACAAATGCGACATGTGTGAAGGGGAGCCGCTGTGCGTAAAATACTGCGTGCCGCAGGCCCTGAAACTGGTTGAAAAGCGGGAAGCCGGGGAGGTGGCATCAAAATGAGCGCTTACATGGGAAAACTGCTTTATGTTGACCTGAATAAGGGAACAGCCACTGAAATGCCGCTTGACCCGCAGCTGGCAGAAAACTTCGTCGGCGGCAAAGGTTTCGGGGCCAAGATCCTCTACGATCTGCTTCCCGCCGGCTGTGACCCGCTGTCACCGCAAAACATCCTGATGTTTATGCCCGGCCCCATAACCGGCACCCTCGCTCCCGCCAACCGCGGTTGCGTGGTTACCAAGTCACCGCTGACAAACACCTTTGCCGATTCATACTTCGGCGGCCATTTTGCCCAGGAAATCCGCTTTTGCGGTTACGACGGCATAGTCATTACGGGCGCAGCTGCTGAACCAAGTTACCTGTGGATTGATGAAGGCAAAGTAGAAGTCCGTTCGGCTGAAGGAGCCTGGGGGCTTGATACTTTTGCCGCGGTGGAAAAAATCAGGGAAGAGCTGGGTGACATAAGCGTCAAAACAGCCTGTATAGGTCCTGCCGGCGAAAAGATGGTTTCCTTCGCCCTGATCAACTGCGAGTATAACCGCCATGCCGGGCGGGCAGGCACCGGTGCGGTAATGGGTTCCAAAAACCTGAAAGCGGTTGTCCTGCGCGGCAGCAAACCGGTTATCCCGGCCGATGCTGAAGCTTTCAGCGCTGCTGTCGACCAGGCCTACAAAGAACTGGCTGAAGACGAAACGATTGCGTCATTCACCACCGACGGCACGCCCGCTTCCATCGATTTTGCCAATGACGAGCAGCTGCTGCCGACCAATAACTACACGGACGGCGCCTTCGAAGGGGCCGGCGGGTTAAATGCCGAAGCCCAGCGCAAACATTTTTGGCTGCGCAATGTAGCCTGCGCCGGCTGCCCGATCGCCTGCGGCAAAGTCGGCATAATTAAACGCGGCCGCCGCAAGGGCCTCGTTACCGACGTGGTAGAATATGAAACTGCGGCTATGGTGGGAAGCAACCTCGGCATAAAAGACATCCGCGAAGTATCCTACCTGGTTAAGAAGTGCGATGCCCTGGGGCTCGACGGCATGTCTGCCGGCGGCGTTATCGGGTTTGCAATTGAAGCTTTCCAAAACGGCCTGATCACCGCGGAACAAACGGGAGGCCTGGAACTGAAATTCGGCGATACCGCCACGGCCGAATACCTGCTCGATGCGATCGCTGCCCGGGAGGGGCTGGGCGACCTGCTGGCCGGCGGAGTCAAACAGGCGGCCGCCAGGCTTGGAGGCGGGGCCGATCAATATGCCGTTCATGTCAAGGGCCTGGAAAGCCCGGCCTGGGGGCCGCGCAGCGTGCCGGGAATGGGCCTGGCCCTGGCTACCGCCGACCGCGGCGGGTGCCACCAGCGCGCCTTTCCCATTCTCTATGAAGTGGGGGGCGAATGGAATGGTGTAGAAGTAGACCGCGCCGCCCTGAAGGGCAAAGGCGAAATAGTCGCCCACCTGCAGAACTACCTGGCCGCCCTGGACACCCTGGTCAAGTGCGACTTCGCCGCTTACGGCATCAGGGATGCCACATACTGCCGGCTGCTGGAAACAGCTACCGGCGGGTCATGGGATGTCGAAAAGCTAATGGCGTTAGGAGAGAGAATCTGGAACCAGGTTCGCCTCTTCAACCTGCGCGAAGGGTTTACCCGTGCCGACGACACCCTGCCGAAGCGCTTTACAGAACAGCCGCTGCCGGAAGGGCCTTTTGCCGGGCAGATGATTACCCTGCAGGATCTCGACCGGATGCTCGATGAATATTACGCTGTCCGCGGCTGGGACGAAGAAGGAAAACCGACAGAAGAGAAACTGAAGCAGCTCGGCCTCGATCAGATGCCAAAGCTGGTTTAAGATTCACCAATCAGCGTTAAGGAGGATTTACGCCATGAAAAACTTACAGGAGTTACACTATTTTGAGGTTCCCACAGTAATGAAGCACTCCCTCGGCGCGGTCGACCACCTGCCGGGAGAACTGGGCCTGCTGGGGGTCAAAAAGCCCCTGATCGTAACAGACCAGGGTGTGGTTAAAGCAGGGCTGCTTGATATGGTCCTAAAACCGCTTAAAGACGCTTCGGTCAGCTACGTTCTCTACGACCAGGTTGTCTTCAACCCGCGGTTAGATACCGTTGCAGCGGGAACAGAAATGTACAACAAGAACGGCTGTGACGGCATCATTGCTTTGGGCGGCGGCTCTTCAATGGACTGCGCCAAAGCCATCGGGGTTGAAATCGCCCACGGCGAACCGGTCCTCGAGTATGAGTGCGCCGATGGAAAAAAAGAACTCAGCAAGCGCATTCCGCCGCTGACCTGCATCCCGACCACCGCCGGCACCGGCAGCGAAGTCACCCTGTGGGCGGTAATCACCGACCCGGCCCGTGAATACAAGTTCAACGTGGGCGGCCCGCTGATCGCCGCACACCTGGCCCTGGTCGACCCGCTGCTGCACCTTTCGATGCCGGCAGAGGTAACCGCCGGAACCGGTATGGATGCGCTCTGCCACGCCATTGAGTGCTACACCTGCGCCTACGCCCAGCCGCAAACCGACGCCGTCGCCCTGATGGCAATCGAATACGCCGGCAAATACCTGCGCCGCGCTGTCGCTTACGGCCAGGATGTTGAAGCCCGTTACTACATGGCAATGAGCGCCATGCTCGCCGGACTCTCCTACGGCGCCGCCAGCGCCGGTGCCGTGCACGCAATGACCCAGACCATGGGCGGCATCTTCCCCGTGCACCACGGAATCGTAGTCGGTTCAACTTTAGTTCCCGTCATGGAGTATAACTGGATGGGCGAGCCGGCCAAGTATGCCCGCATGGCCCTGGCTCTCGGAGTGCCTACATTCGGGATGACCGAACGCGAAGCAGCCCTGGCCGCTGTTGAAGCAACCCGTGAACTGTCTGAAGACATCGGCATCCCGCGCCTGGGCGCCCTGGGAATCAAGGACACAGATATCCCCCGCCTGGCCCGGGAAGCTTTCAACGACCCGCAGACCATCGGCAACCCGCGCGACCTGACCGTTGAAGCTTACGAAGAAATTTACCGCCGGTCCCTCTAGTGAGCGACCCGAATAACCAGGAATCGTAACGCACGGTGAAGCAAATAAAAAGGGACGGGGTTTTTTATACCCTGTCCCTTCCTTGATCAGGCTGATCAGGCTGCTCAGCTAACCTGGATCCCGGCAGCAGGAAGCGCCCGGAGGGGCGAACGGTTTCCTAATCCTTCAGAAAAGCGACCCCGATTGCTTCTTTTACATTGTCCACACCGATCATTTGCAGGCCTTCGAACCCTGCTGTGCTGTTTTTCAACTCGGCCAGGTTGGCCCCGGGCAGGATAAAACGTTTGAACCCGAGCTTGACTGCTTCGTTCAGGCGCTGGCGGATTCTACTAACCGGACGGATTTCTCCGGTTAAACCCACTTCTCCGGCCGCGGCAGTGCCGCCGCTTAAACTTTTCCCTTTTAAACTGGAAGTGAGGCTCAGGGCCAGGGCCAGGTCGGCCGCCGGTTCGACGAGGCGCACCCCGCCGACCACGT
>SKOR01000006.1 GCA_007119965.1 Syntrophomonadaceae bacterium | reverse complement strand
TTTTCGGTCGGTTCTTCCGGCCATGTCATTGAACAGGAACCCCAGCCGGGTCAGGAAGTATTGCCCGGTCAAACTGTTGAGCTAATAATAGGTGAATAGGGAGGCTTTATTTGCTGCAGGGCAAAGTAGTTAAAGCGGCGGGAGGCTTTTTTACCGTTTGCGACGACAGCGGAAAAGAACACATTTGCCGCGCCAGGGGCACGCTTAAACGAGGGCGTGAGTCGCTTATGGTTGGCGACCATGTTCTATTTGAACCGGCTGATCCGGAATCCGCCGATAAAGATGGCGATGGGATCATTGAAAAATTACTGCCCCGGGTCAACCGTCTGCACCGCCCATCCGTCACCAATGTGGATCAACTCGCGGTGATCATGTCCCTCAGGCACCCCGGTTGCGACTGGCAGCTGGTCAGCCGGATGCTGGTCATGTCAGAAAAAGAGGGCATGGCCGCTTTTCTCTGCCTCAACAAAACAGACTTAACCTCGAAAGATGAGCTGGAAGAATTGTCCGTTCAGCTTGACAATTACCCCTACAAAATCATCTATACCAGCGCGCTTACCGGTGCGGGGCTGGACCGGCTCAAGGAACGCCTCAAAGATAAATGCTCCGTTTTTGCCGGTCCGTCGGGCGTCGGTAAATCATCGCTGCTTAATGCTGTGCAGCCGGGACTGTCCCTGCAGACAGGGACTGTCAGCTCGAAGATTAAGCGCGGGCGCCACACTACCCGCCAGGCAGAACTGCTGGCCCTGGAAATAGGCGGTTCAGTCGTTGATACACCCGGTTTTACCAGGCTCGATTTTTCCAGCCTTGGTGCCGCCCAGCTGGCTGATTATTTTCCTGAGTTTGATCTCCTGCGCGGACAGTGCGATTTTCGCGACTGCCGGCACATTACCGAGCCCCGCTGCGCAGTGCGCGAAGAAATCGGCAGGAGCCTGAACCCGATGCGTTATGAACACTATAAATCTTTTCTCGAAGAACTCGATAAACAGGAGGTATATTAAAAATGTCTCTCAAGGTGGCGCCATCCCTGTTGTCTGCCGATTTCAGCAACCTGCGTGAAGAAGTAAAAAGAATCGAAGCAAACGGGGCCGACTGGGTCCACCTCGACGTTATGGACGGACATTTTGTTCCTTCGATCACCATCGGCCCTGTTGTAGTGCAGTCTCTGCGCCCACAGACAAATCTGTTTATGGATGCCCACCTGATGGTCAGCGAACCGGAAGACCATATTGAACAGTTTGTCAGCGCGGGAGCAGACCTGGTTACTATCCAGGCCGAAACGACCGCTCATTTAGATCGGGCTTTGCGGAAAATAAAAAAGGCAGGCGCAAAAGCCGGGGTAGCTTTAAACCCGGCCACCCCCGCAGCGGTTCTCGAATACATCTGGCCCCTCCTCGACCTGGTCCTGGTTATGAGCGTTAACCCCGGGGCTGGGGGACAGTCTTTCATTCCGGAAGTTTTGCCAAAAATCGCGTATATCTCTTCCCAAATTGAAAGGCGCAGCCTGAACACAGAGCTGGAAGTCGACGGCGGAGTTAACCGTGAGACCGCCCCGGCCATTATCAGGGCGGGCGCAACCGTGCTTGTCGCCGGTTCGGCCGTTTTCAAAGCTGAAAAAGGGATGGCTTTAATTGGTGATTTGAAAAATATGCAAAATGTGCTATAATCCAGTTAACCGTTATCTTCAGGGTCTGGTGAGAAGGGTGCTGCCCTTCAATTCCGAACCGGCGGTAATACTTCACGGTTAAACTGCGAAGTAAAGCCCGCGAGCCAATCAGGCTGATCCGGTGCAAATCCGGAGCCGACAGTATAGTCTGGAAGGGAGAAGAAGCGGCCTAAAACAAGGCCTGTTTTATACAAGACCCTGAAGCAGCTAATTATTCAGGGTCTTAATTTATGTGCCACCGGAAGAAAGAATTCAGCAAAGAAGTGGCGGAGTTTTAAACCAGGTTTAGACTTGTTTGCAGTGTTCCTGCTTTATTCCAGCCTGCTGTGTTCCGGCTTCCGACTTTCGAAAATGAGGTGAAATGATTTGGATGCCGACGATCGGTATATGTGGATGGCGCTCGACCTTGCCCGCCAGGGTAGGGGGCGTACCAGCCCCAACCCCATGGTTGGAGCGGTAATCGTTCAGGGTTCCGAAATAGTAGGAACCGGTTTTCATCAAAAGGCAGGTTCTCCCCACGCCGAAATAATTGCCCTCCAAAAGGCAGGGGAGCAGGCGCAGGACGCTACTTTGTACCTGAACCTCGAACCGTGCAATCATCACGGCAGGACAGGTCCCTGCACAGAAGCGATTATTAAGGCAGGAATCAGCAGGGTGGTCGCAGCCATGGAAGATCCCAACCCGATTATATCGGGAAAAGGTTTTGCCCGGCTGGCGGATGCGGGAATTAAAGTCAAGCAGGGAGTCCTGGAAGATAAAGCACGCCAGCTTAACGAAGCTTTTGTCAAGTATATTACGACAGGCCTGCCGTTTGTCGGCGTTAAAGTTGCGATGAGTATTGACGGTAAAATCGGCACCATAACAGGCAATTCGCAATGGATCACCGGTGAGAAAGCGCGCCAGTTCGTTCACCGCCTGCGCGACCATACCGATGTAATCATGGTCGGAATTGAGACGGTTTTAAAAGATGATCCGAGATTAACTGCAAGGGTGGAAGGCGGTGGGGGAAAGGACCCCGTGCGGGTGATTGTCGACAGCACCGCCCGCCTGCCTCTAAATTCGCAGGTGCTCGGGAGCGGTTCCCATGCCGGGACTATCATTGCTGTCACAGAAAAGGCCCCTTCTGAAAAATGTAAAGCCCTGGAGGAAAAGGGAGCCGAAGTAATTATTTTGCCGGAACACGAAGGGCGCGTTGACCTGTTGGTCCTGATGAAAAAACTGGCTGAGCGTGAACTTACCGCTGTTTTGGTCGAAGGCGGAGGCACTTTAAACTTCAGCCTTCTCTCCATGGGACTGGTCGACAAACTGTTTGTCTTCATTGCCCCGCTTATAATCGGCGGCAAAGAAAGCCCGACAGCTTTTGCCGGTTCGGGAATCGAATCCCTGCAAAAAGCCTGGTCGGTTGAAAATATTGAGATGAAACAATTTGACCGGGACCTGCTTTTAATCGGCTACCCCGTACCAGGGAGGTAAATATGTTTACAGGAATTATTGAAGAGCTTGGCGTTGTCCGCAGAATGAGCAGTTCCGGGGAAGGTACAGGCATTGTGATCGGGGCGCAGGAGGTGCTCTCCGACCTGAAAATCGGCGACAGCGTTGCCGTTAACGGCCCCTGTCTGACAGCAACCTCAATCGACCGGGACAGCTTTACAGCCTGGGTCATGCCCGAAACCCTGAACAGAACTAACCTGCGCCACCTGACAACAGGCAGCCCGGTTAATTTAGAGCGGGCGATGACCTTAGACGGCCGCCTGGGCGGTCACATGGTCAGCGGACATATTGATGAAGTAATAACCATGACGGGGAGAAAGATGCAGGGCGGCGCGATAATCCTCTCGTTTGAAGCGAAGGAACACCTGCTGCGCTACATCATCCCTAAAGGGTCAGTTGCCCTGGACGGTGTCAGCCTGACCGTGATTGACGTTTTTGACGGTGGTTTTTCAGTGGGGATAATTCCCCACACTGCTTCACAGAGTACACTGGGCCAAAAAGAGCCAGGTTCATCCGTCAATCTTGAAGTAGACCTGATTGGCAAGTACGTGGAAAAAATGCTCGCCCCCCGCCTCGAAGGCGGCAGAGAAAAGTCAACCCTGACGATTGGTTTGTTACAGGAGAAAGGGTACCTATAAATAAGAGGAGTGAAGATTTGTGGAATTTAACACCATAGAAGAAGCATTGGAAGAATTAAAAAACGGCCGCATGGTCGTAGTAGTTGATGATGAAGACCGTGAAAATGAAGGCGACCTGGTGATGGCTGCATCAAAAACCACTCCAGAAGCGATAAATTTTATGATTCGCTATGCCCGCGGGCTCGTCTGCACCCCGCTTACATCGGAGCGCGTGCAGGAACTTGAACTGCCCCAGATGGTTAGCCAGAACACCGATTCCCACTGCACCGCCTTTACCGTTTCAGTCGATGCAGGCTCCTGCAAAACGGGTATCTCTGCCTTTGAACGGGCAGAGACAGTTAAAACCCTGATTGACCCCGACGCCAAACCTTCCGACTTGAAGCGCCCGGGTCATATATTCCCCCTTGAAGCAATGGACGGCGGCGTGCTGCGCAGGGCCGGCCACACTGAAGCCGCGGTAGATTTGGCCACCCTGGCCGGTTTTGAACCGGCAGGCGTAATCTGTGAAATAATCAATGAAGATGGCAGTATGGCCCGCCTTCCGGAGTTGACGGAATTCTGTAAAGAACATAACCTGAAGCTGATCAGCATAGCCGACCTGATCAACTACCGGATGAAAAAAGAAAAGCTGGTCTGGCGTTCGGCAACAGCAGATCTGCCTACGGCTTTTGGCAATTTCAAATTAATAGTTTACGATAACAACATAGATAACCTTTCCCACATGGCCCTGGTCTACGGTGAAATAAACCCTGATCAGCCAACGCTGGTCAGGGTGCACTCCGAATGCCTGACCGGGGACGTTTTTGCCTCCCTGCGCTGTGACTGCGGCTCTCAGCTCCACCGGGCCATGCAGCAGATTGCTGACAGCGGATCAGGGGCAGTGATCTACATGCGCCAGGAAGGGCGCGGCATCGGGCTCTTAAACAAGATCCGGGCCTATGAGCTGCAGGATCACGGCAAAGATACCGTTGAAGCCAATGAAGCTTTAGGCTTTGCTGCCGACCTTCGCGATTACGGTGTCGGGGCCCAGATCATGGTCGATCTCGGCTTAAAAAATATCAAGCTGCTGACCAATAACCCGCGTAAAGTTAAAGGCCTTGAAGGGTACGGCATAGATCTTGTCGAAAGGATTCCCCTGGAAATAGAAGCATGTGAGTATAACAGCACTTACCTCACAACTAAGAAAGTGAAGCTCGGCCACCACCTTAAGATGTAGAAATGATAAAAGGAGTGTTTAAATTGAAAACGATTGAAGGAAAACTCGTTGCCCGCGACTACCGATTTGGCATTATCGTCAGCCGCTTTAACGAATTTATCTCAGGGCACCTGTTAAGCGGGGCCATAGACTGTCTTAAGCGTCATGAAGCAAAGGAAGAAAGTATCGAAATTATCTGGGTGCCGGGTGCTTTCGAAATCCCCCTGGCGGCCATGAAAGCAGCCCGGAGCAAACGGTACGATGCCGTAATCTGTTTAGGCGCTGTAATCCGCGGTTCAACACCGCACTTTGACTATGTCGCCTCCGAAGTATCCAAGGGCATCGCCAATGTCGGTTTAGATACCGGGCTGCCCATTATTTTCGGGGTAATTACAAGCGACACCCTTGAACAGGCAATTGAGCGGGCAGGCAGTAAAGCCGGCAACAAGGGCTGGCAGGCCGCCTTATCCGCCATTGAAATGGCCGACCTGAGCAGCCAGTTTTAAACATCTGCCGTGCCGGCTGCCCTGCAGACAGGATTATACTGCCTGCAGGACAGCCGGCAGTTTATTTCCTTAAGCATCTTACCTTCCGCCTATTAAAATAATAAGGAGTCGGTCAATTGACGTCAACGCAGCCTGATAAACTAGTAGTCATTGATGGCAACAGCCTTCTCTACAGGGCGTTTTATGCTTTGCCACCTCTACAGAACCGCCGCGGGGAGCATACCAATGCAGTATATGGTTTTACGACCATGCTTTTAAGACTGCTTGAATCAGAGCAACCCGATTATATCGCTGTTGCTTTTGATCCGCCGAAACCTTCTTTTAGGGTCAGGATCGCCGAATCATATAAAGCCCAGCGGGAAAAGACCCCGCCCGAATTGAGCGAACAGGCAGACCGGGCCCGTGAAATCCTGGATGCCCTGCATATCCCCGTATTCGAAGTAGAAGATTTTGAGGCCGATGATGTGATTGGTACCCTGGCTGATTCTTTCACACGACAGGGTAATGAAGCCATTGTTGTTTCAGGTGATGCCGACCTACTGCAGTTGATCAGTGAGAAGACAACCGTGATGCTGACCAAAAAAGGGATTACCCGGATGGAACACTACGACCACGCCCTTTTAAAAGAGAAATACGGGCTTGCCCCGGAACAGATTATAGATTTTAAGGCCCTGAAGGGCGATCCTTCCGACAATATTCCGGGAGTGCCGGGAATCGGCGAAAAAACAGCGCGCAGCCTGCTGGAAGAGTACGGCACCCTGGAAAACATCTACGCAAACATCGATCAGCTTAAAGCAAAAACAGCCGGGAAACTGGAAGAATACCGCGAACCGCTCTATATCGGGCGCGATTTGGTTACCCTGCGCCGCGATGTGCCGCTGGAGTGTGACTGGGAGCAGTGCCGCCGTGTTGAACCCGACCTCGAAAGACTGCTCGCCATCTTCAGTGAACTCGAATTCAAAAGCCTTGTTAACAAGTTCAAACCGCTTTCCGGGGGCAGCGAGGAGCAGCCGCGGACGGAAACCGAAGGGGAGCAAATTGAAAACCTCAACCGCCTGAAGAGCCTGGTCGCCGATCTCAGTGAAGGCGACACCCTGGCCCTCTCCGTTGAACACCGCGGGGGGCGGCCTTTCTGGCGCCGGCCGGTTTTAGCCCTGGCCCTGGCTGTTAACGGGGAAAAGGGTTACTACCTCGATCCGGCCTCTTTCGGCAGCCGGGAGAAAGACATCTGGAAAATACTGGCTTCTCTACGCGACAAAGGCGCAGCCCTGCTCGTACACAACGTCAAGCAGTGGCACCACCTTTTCTCTGAACACGGTTTAGAGCCGCCCCACTTTATTTTTGATACCTACCTGGCTGCTTACCTGGTCGACCCGGCCGGCGGCGGCTACAACCTGCCGGATTTGCTTCATCACCACCTGGGTGTCGAGGTCGAACGGCCCTCCGGGAAGAAAAAGGAGCAGCCCGACTTTGCCGGGCGCGGACCTCAGTTGGCCGAGGAAGCCAGGCATCTCTTTGCCCTGCAGGAAAGCCTTTCGGAAGAACTTGAAGCTCAGGGTTTAAAAGACCTTCTCACAGATATGGAAATGCCCCTGGCTGGAGTGCTGGCCGCCATGGAACAGCAGGGCATCACTGTCGATGTCGATTACCTGCGCAGTTTATCGACAGAAATATGCAGCCGACTTGAAGAGCTTGAAGGTAAAATTTACCTGCAGGCCGGGGAAGAATTCAACCTTAACTCCCCTCAGCAGCTCTCAAAAATCCTTTTTGATAAGCTGCAGCTGCCCGAAATACGGAAAACCAAGACCGGCCGCTCGACCGATGCCCGGGTTTTAGAGGAGCTTTCCTACCACCACGAGATAGCTGCCCTCCTCCTGCACTACCGCCAGTTGGCCAAGCTGGAAGGAACTTACCTGTCGGGCCTGATTGAACTGGTCGAACCGGAACGTCATAAAATTTATACCACCTTTAACCAGGCGGCCACAGCAACGGGACGCCTCAGCAGCAGCGATCCGAACCTCCAGAATATCCCCATTCGCTTAGAAGAAGGCAGGCGGATCAGGCGCGCTTTTATCCCATCAGCAGAAGATAAAATATTTTTTGCGGCCGATTATTCCCAGGTTGAGCTGCGGATCCTGGCCCACCTTTCCCAGGACCCGATCCTGGTCGAAGCATTTAAAACCGGGCAGGATATTCACCGCCGAACTGCAGCTGAAGTGAATAACACCAGCTTAGAAGAAGTTACCCCGCTGATGCGTGAAAAAGCAAAGGCTGTAAATTTCGGTATCATCTACGGCTCCAGCGATTACGGCCTGGCCCAGGGCCTGAAAATACCGCGCGCCGAGGCGAAAAACTATATCGACAGCTATTTCGAACGCTACAGGGGAGTCAGGGAATACATGGATCAAGTAGTCGCCCAGGCCCGCGAGCATGGCTACGTGACAACCATGTTCAAACGCAGGCGCTACCTGCCCGAGATTCATTCATCTAATCACAACACCCGCAGTTTCGCTGAACGAATGGCTTTAAATACGCCCATCCAGGGCTCTGCCGCCGATATTCTCAAGCTGGCCATGCTCAAAATAGCTAAAATTATCGGGGAAGGCGGTTTTAAGGCAGCAATGCTCCTGCAAATTCACGATGAGCTGCTCTTTGAAATCGAATTATCAGAAATCGACTTCTTTGCCCCGATGATCCGGCGCGAAATGGAGCAGGCCTGTGAGCTGTCTGTCCCCCTGCAGGTCGATCTCAAACAGGGGACTAACTGGGAAGAATTGAAGAAAATTTAGGGTGGGGACAGAAAATATCCGAAAAAACGGCGTGCCCGTCCGTAATCTTAGATTGGAGCTCAGCAATGCCTGAACTGCCGGAAGTAGAAACTATTCGCCGGGAACTTGAAGCGCTGGTCTGCGGTAAAACATTTACCGAACCGGTTTTGCACATGCCTTCGACAATTAAGAGACCTGCTGCTGAAGAATTTTCCACCCGCCTTACGGGGCAGAGAATAGAAAGGTTTGACCGCAGGGGTAAATACCTGGTTATCAACCTTGATCGGGGGATCCTGGTAGTCCACCTGCGGATGACCGGCAATCTTTCATATTCCGCCAACGGCCTGCCGTACGAAGAACGCTTTCTGCGTGTCTCGCTGCCCTTCAGCGATGGTTCGGCCCTGCACTATTCCGATATGCGCCGTTTCGGCAGGTTGTGGCTGGTTGAAGACGAAGAAGAACTGGAGACGGAGGTCCTGAAAAGGATTGGCCCCGATATATTAAACGAAGTAGACCTGGAAAAATTCTTAGAACTGCTCGGCAGGCGTGAACGCTCCAGGCTGAAAGCGCTGCTCCTCGACCAGGGTTTTGCGGCCGGTATGGGCAACATCTACACCGATGAATGCCTCTACCGCTGCAGTATCCACCCCCGCCGCCAGGCCGGAACTTTAAGTCGTTCTGAAGCCGAAGATCTCTATGCTGCAATTCAGGAAGTCTTGGCCGATGGCATCGAATACGGTGGAACCACATTCCGCGATTACCGCAATGCCAGCGGCGCGATAGGCAGTTTCCAGTCCAAACTCGCCGTATACGGCCGTAAAGGCGAAAAATGCCGCTGCGGCACACCGATCGAAAAGACCAAAGAAGCAGGGCGAGGCACTTACTACTGCCCCAACTGTCAAAAGTAATATTCAGGGCGTCCTGGTTAGCTATAGATTCAAACATCTCATACAGTGGAGTAAAGAGGCAAATTTCTTAACAACTGCAGTCTTGATAGATATTAAAGCCGGAGGATTTGACAGCTAAATGATGATTATCGGTTTAACAGGCGGAATCGCCTCGGGTAAGAGCACAGTCGCAAAAATGCTGGTAGAGAAGGGGGCGCACCTGCTTGATGCCGACAAACTGGCCAGGGAAGCGGTAGAGCCTGATCAGCCGGCCTGGCGGGATCTGGTCAACTGGCTGGGTGAATCGATTTTGCTGCCTGATCGGAGCATAGATCGGGTCAAACTGGCCAACCTGGTATTTAACGACAAACGGAAGATGGAAAAACTGAATAAAATTGTGCATCCATGGGTCGGTTCCCGTTTTATTGCCCGGTCGGAGAAAATAAAAAAAGAAGATCCCCATGCCATTTTAGTCTATGACATTCCGCTGCTGATTGAAGCGGGAATGCAGAAGATGGTTGACCATATCCTATTGGTCTATGTGCCCCGCGAGGTACAGGTAGCCCGCCTGCAACAGCGGGACGGGCTTTCCCCGGGTGAGGCGGAACTCCGCCTGAAGGCCCAGATGCCCCTGGAAGAAAAAAGAAAGCAGGCCCATACCGTAATCGATAACAGCGGCCCGCTGGCGTCTACCGCCAGGCAGGTCGATCAATTCTGGCAAAAAATTAACTAGGAGGCCAATTATGCAGACGGTAACATTAATTAAAGGTGACGGCATCGGCCCGGAGATAACCGAGGCCACGCTAAAAGTAATTGAAGCTGCCGGGGTAAAAATCCGGTGGGAAGAAGTAAGCGCAGGCGAAGAAGCGATAGAAGAACATGGAACTCCCCTTCCCGAAGCGGTAATTGAATCCCTGAAAAAAAACGGGCTCGGCCTCAAGGGCCCGCTGACGACCCCGGTTGGTTCAGGGTTCCGCAGTATTAATGTCGCTTTACGCATGGAGCTCGATTTATATGCCAATTTACGGCCGTCGAAAACCTTTCCGGGCGTGCGTTCCCGCTATGAGGGTATAGACCTGGTCGTTGTGCGGGAAAACACGGAAGATCTTTACTCAGGTGTCGAGCATATGGTAGGCACGGATGCTGCCGAGAGTATCAAAATTATTACCCGCAAAGCCTCCGAGCGGATTGTCCGTTTTGCCTTCGACTACGCCCGCAGCAACGATCGTAAGAAGGTTACTGCCGTCCATAAGGCAAATATCCTGAAGCTGAGTGACGGGCTTTTTCTCGAAGTCGCCCGCGGGGTAGCCGCGAAGTATCCGGATATTGAATTTGAAGACCGCATCGTCGATAACATGGCCATGCAGCTGGTTCAAAAACCCGAGCTGTACGACGTGCTTGTTATGCCGAACCTGTACGGCGATATCCTTTCCGACCTCTGTGCCGGGCTGGTTGGCGGTCTCGGCCTGGTCCCCGGGGCGAATATCGGGGAAGAGGCAGCCCTGTTTGAACCTGTTCACGGCAGCGCCCCCAAGTATGCCGGCAAAAATTATGTCAACCCTTCGGCTATGATCATGGCAGCTGTCCTGATGCTTCAATACATGGGCGAAAATGAAGCAGCTAAAAGGATCGAAGAGGCCCTGGCTGCCCAGATTAAAGAGGGGAAAAATCTTACCGCCGATTTGGGCGGCAGCGCCGGCACAGCAGAAATGGCAGAAGCCCTGGCCGACCGGATCAGGGGCTGAGAGAGCGGGGAGGAAAAAGCGTGATGCGCGTTTCAGCAATAACAATGGCCGATCTCAGGTTGAGCAGCACGGAGCTTTACCGCTCAGATCTCTCAGCCTTGCTGGAAAAGTGCGCCGCCGGTTTGGCCGTCCTCCCCGCTTACAGCGCCCTGTTCCTCGGATTGGCCACCGGTGCCCTGGAGCCAGCCCCCGATTTTGCGGGTGCCCTCCGGCAATATTATAAAAACCACAACGACTGGAACAGGCAATATCTTGAGCTGCACAGCTCGCTGGCGCGCGATCTTAAGATCTACCTGGTGGCAGGCACAGTAGTTGAAAGCGAAGCGGGCTGCCGTTATCACACGGCTTATTGTTTTAACCCCGGGGGAGATACCTGGGGCAGCCAGCGGCAAACTCACCTTACCCGAGCGGAACGTGAAATCGGTTTTAGCAGGGGAGAAGAGCTGAATATGTTTGATCTTGACGGCCTGCAGGCCGGCATGGTAGTCGGAAACGATGCCCGCCACCCGGAAGTAGGCCGCATCTTTGCCCTGCGCGGTGCGGCCCTGCTGCTCCATTGTGGTGCCTTAGAAGCAGGATACAATTGCTGGCCGCAGGTTGCAGGCATGTGGTCCCAGGTTCAGCAGAACCAGTTCTGGGCCGTGGAAGCGCAATTAAAAGGAAAAGTCGGCGCACGTTCATTCGGAGCGCCGCCGGCCGTTATCGGTCCCTGTGAAATCACCCCGGGGCAAAGCGGTTACCTGGCCCGCGGTTACCCGCACAGTGCTGTTATTACTGCCGAATTGGACGAAGAAGCCCGCCGGCAGATCAGGCAGCAGTACCCGCTTCTGGAGCTTTTAAACCCGGCAGCCTATTCTGAGCTTGAGCGGGGATAAAATAAAGGGGCACGGCAGAGGGGGCGGCAAACAGGCCCCCGGCGGGTCAGCAGTATACCCGGCAGTAATTAAATTCCCTGAAGGAGGCCGGCAAATGGCCCTTGACGGTTGGAAGGAAAAAATATACCAGCGCTACCTGGCCTGGGTTTGCCGCCCGGCCCGGATTAAGCGCCATATGCATGCCTTTTTGCCATCCCCCAAACAGCCTGCAAAGCCTGAACCGGGGCACAAAAAGAATCAGGTCCGGGCTGCAGCGCTGCAGGTTGAACTGAAGCTTTTAAAAAACCCCCTGCAGTTTGCCGATGAAATGCACCGCCGGGTCAGGGAAGCAGTTAATGAAGAGGCTGAGCTGATAGTTTTTCCCGAATACAATAATCTGCCTCTTTTCGGTCTTTTGCCGGGTTTTGAAAAGATGGAGGAGTCATACAGGGAGAAAGCACAAAATGCCGGGACCGGGCAGGATCACGAGCAGGAAGGGGAGATCGGCCTGGCCGATGTATTCCGCTATATGAGCCCCGTTGTCCAGCCCCTGGTCCACACCGTCTTTTCCTGTCTCTCTGCCGCTTATGGAGTGCACATCATGGCCGGCAGTTACACCCTGGCCGAGAAGGGAAACGTAATAAACCGCTCTTTCCTGTACGGGCCGGGAGGCCTCCTGATCGGCAGCCAGGACAAGGTTCACCTGCTGCCCGTGGAAGTTGAATGGCGCCTGAAACGGGGCGGCTCATTTTCTGTTTTTGACACGCCTCTCGGCAAAATGGCCATGCCTGTCTGCATGGACGCAACCTACTATGAGACCTTCCGGATCCTGGAACAAAAAGGGGCCGACATCGTCCTTCTGCCGATTGCCAACCTTGAAGATTACAACTACTGGCTGGCCCTGCGCGGGATCTGGCCGCGGGTGCAGGAAAGCTGCCTCTACGGAATTAAAGGCGCCCTTGTCGGCAGTATAGCAGGCCTGGCCTTCACCGGCAGGGCCGGTATTTTCGCACCCCTGGAAATAACTCCCAAGAAAGACGGGGTCCTCGCTCAAGTTGAACCCTGCAGCAGCGAAGCGATTGCCGTGGCCGACCTCGATATCGAAGTCCTGCACGGCCTGCGCCGCAACCACCCCTGGCGCGATACCAACCCTGCCCTCTACCGCCGCTATTTACCTGAACTATACAATTGAGGCGGTCAGGGGAGTATCCCTGAAGGGTATGTGGTGATGCGCAGTCAATGCGGGTTGCCGGGGAGATGCAAACTCGCTCAACAGGAAAATGTCCGGCAAAAACAAGCATCCCTGGTCAAATAGTACAGCGGGGCATGACGCACCGCCATAACCCCGCTCTGGATATTAAGCTGAACGGCCCCCGCCTTAGCCCTTCTCAATATCGACAGCTTCCCCGCCGGTGACCAGCTGCAGCTGCCCGAAAGAAATCGGCAGCAGGGAATGGGGAGTGCCCGCGGAAGTGTAAACAACATCAAACCGCTTCATCGAGTTGTCAAGGAAAATTGGCACGGAGCTGTCAATGTCGAAGGGGCAGACACCGCCGACCCTGTAACCGGTAATTTCCTCAACTTCTTCCGGTTTGGCAATTTTAGCCCTCCCCCCGCCAAGCAGGGCTTTAACCTTCTTATCGCATATTTTAACGTCCCCGGCAGCGACGAACAGGCCGTATTTGCCACCGGAACGAAAAAGAATCGATTTGGCGATCTGTCCCAGTTCAACATTTAATGCTTCGGCCGCCTCAGCAGATGTCTTGGTGGTTTTTTCGTGCTCACGGGGCTGCAGCTCTAACTCGAATCTTTCAAGGTATTTTCTGGCCCTGGCCAGGGCCGGGTTTTCGGTCATCAATTACACCTCACCTGATAATTATATTAAAACGATCAACTTACCCTCCCTGGAGTAAACGGTAAAGCTTATCTCCTGTAGGACCGCACTTCTTTTTCCGGGTAGCGGGAAAAAACTATTACCCCGACCAGGATAAAAAGCCCGGAGACAGGACCGGTCAGCTGTATGCCAAGGGGTTCGGCGGCAGAACTGCCGAAGACCTGAAGCAGGGCGCCGGTGATAACCGTGGAAAGCCCCAGGGCCAGTTTCAATATAAAACCCTGGGCCCCAAAATACATTGCTTCGCGCTTCTGGCCGGACAGTTTGCCTTCCAGGTCCGATACCTCGGCAACGATCGCATCGGGAACAATAAAGATTACAGCCAGGGGCAGTCCGGCCAGGCCCATCAGGATGTATCCGAATACCTCGGGGCTAAGGCCGAGCATGGGCAGCCCGAGAAAATAGAAAAGGGGCAGTAAAACCATGAAGGCGATCAGGGCAAACATCATCACCGCTTTAAGGCCAATTTTTTTGGAGGTCATGTTTACGACAGGGAAGAAGAGCAGGGCAATAACGAAGGCCAGCCCGAAATAGATCGAAGTATCATCTTCTGTCCCGCCCAGCAAAATTGTCACGTAGAGGGGAAGGTTTAAAGTAATGATGTTGAAGCCAAGCCAGAAAGTGACGTTGCCGACCATATAAATAACGAAAGGGCGGTTTTTAAAAGTAGTTTTGATCGCTTCAAGCAGGCCGAGAGTGGCCGGTTTGGAGTCAGCATAATCCCTCTCTTTAATGAGCATCGGCAGGTAAAGCAAAATCAGGCCTAGTCCTGCCATCATCCAGACCATCGTGTGAAAGCCGAACATCCCGATCAGGATGCCCGAACCAATCAAAGCTATGCCCACACCGAGCAGCATGAAAACGGCCCGGAAAGTAGCCAGGTCAACCCGGTCCTGCACGGTGCGGGCCAGCTCCGGCAGTAACGCCAGGTAAGGGCCGACGTAAGCGGTAAAGAGGGTAAAGTAAAGCGCGAGCATTACCGCCAGGTAAACGCTGTTCAGGGGGGAATTCTCGGCTACTGGCGGGTAAAAAAGGAAAACGAAAACAGCGGCATAAGCCACTCCGCTGAAGAGCATAAAAGGTATCCGGCGCCCCAGGCGCCCACTGTGATTGTCCGACCAGCGGGCTATGACCGGGTCGGCTACAGCATCAATGGCCCGTCCCAGGAACATGATAATACCAAAAGCAAAAGGCGGCATCAGGGCCTCGACCCCCTCCAGGGGGCTGGTTATGTAATAGTAAAAAAGCCAGGTGATCAGCACCCTGTCAATCAGGCTGAATCCCCCCGACCCCGAACCGTAAATAATTTTGCCCCACAGCGGCAGCTGCCTGACAGTCAATACCATGCAACTCCTTCCATCCCCCCAATAAGTTAAAAAGATGTCAGACACCTTTTTAACTTATTGGGGGTTTTACTTATTCCGGTGCCTGCCCTTCCTCAAGGCACTTGCCTTCGGAAATCCTGTTTTTTAATGCGTAGGCCAGGAAGCCCGCGCCTGAGGCGAAAGCAGCTCCGGTCGAGGCCCGTCCGCTATCGGGGTAGACAGTTTCGCAAAAGAAGCCGTTATCCATTGCGGCACGGCTGAAAAAGTCCACACCCCCGGCGTTGCAGGCCAGCAGGTCGTTACAGGCGGACAGCGGCCAGGGGTTCCCGGCATGGAGGGAACCTGCTTCTTCAAAGTTGCTGCCCTGGTGGTAATGCTTATTATTTGAAGACCGAATCCAGTGGACGGTATTGATAAAGGTGGTATCTGCAATTGAACAAAAGCCGTAATGGGCCAAGAGCTGCAGGCTGCCGGGAGGGTTATCGTATAGAGAGAACCTGCCCTTGCCGTCAACCGCCCAGGCAAACATTACCCCAAAGGGTCCTTTAACCGTACAGTTTTCGTAAACAGCCTGCTGCAATTCCATGGCCAGGATGGCAAAATCGCTTTTATGCTGCCATATTTCATCAGACTGAAGTACGGCAAGGAAGCGGAAAGCGCTTTGCAGCAATGCATTGTTGTAGGTGAGAAAGGGGAAGTAGGCGGGATCATCGGATGGGTCGAGAAAAGTGCTGTACAGCCCCGACTCGGGATCGAAAACATTAAAAGTTTTTTCAACCAGGGCATAAAGGCCGTCCCGGATCACCGCTTCCTCTAAAATAGACTTATCGCCGCTGTTGCGGACGTAATGTTCCAGGGCGAGGAAAAAAGCAGCCAGCTGGTCGAGTTCAAAACCGGGATAGAGGACCGCGCCGTTAATGTAATGGGCATGGTCGCCGGCATTTTTGATGTGTCTCCCGAAGACAGTTAATAATAACTCGCGGGCAGTACTCCGGTCAGCCATCAAGATAGCGGGAAAACTCCACAGCAGGGTGTCTCGGCTCCAAAACGCCGCGCTGACATAATAGCGGGGGCTGCGGGAAGTAACGGGCACAAGCTCCTCAGTGTCCAGCGATCTGGCAGTAGCGTAAAAATATGAAAAAAACAGGTTTCGGTTTAACAGGCTGTTTAAAGCTTTATTTTCAATTTTACTGCGTCGGTTTTCCAGCCAACTGCAGGTGAGTTCTTTTAAAGCCTCTGCGCCATGCCGGCGTAAATCAACGGAGGTTGTTCCGGCTCCGTCAGCTTCCAGATTTACAGCTGCATATAGCCTTGTTTGGCAGGCAGTGCCTGCTTCGAGACGCAGCTCATTGATCGCACAATATTTATTTTCTGTTTCGTCCAGGTGCCACTCCGGTTCCGGCTCTGCTGCCAGGGCCAACGCTGCCATAGGCGCCCCGGATGACGCTTCAAGCACTGTGCACCTCGTCCAACGGTCGTAGGCTATAGTGCGCTTTCCTTCAACTGCCCTGCGGTTGAAAACGATGTAGTTAAAACTTTTCCACCAGCCCTGCCAGCCAATCTGAATTGTAACGGCCTCACTACCATTGTTTGATAATTTCAGGCTGTAATAAAAGCCCTTATAGCCGGGCGGCGTGACAATTTCGCCTTCCAGGGTCAGGCCATTTTCAGCAGATAAGCTGAAAGCAGGAATCCAGTCCAATTCATAATCCCAGTTCAGCAGATCGCCTAAATTGACAGATTGCCCATTGATAGTTAATAGCGGGGCAATTAAAGGCTGTTCTTCGTCTCCGGAAAACTCCAGCAGTCCCCTGCAGCCGAGATGTAAAATGTTAGCGGCCGGAATTCCTCCCCCTGAATTGATTTGCGGAAGCGAAATAAATTCATTGCCGGTCAGGTAACTGGCTTTATGGTCTGTTATCTCCTCCGGTACTGTCAATAGCATTTCCTTTTTGGGTCGGGTTTCCATTGTTAAAGTACGACCTCCCGGTGTAAAAACATATACTGTGCGGCATAAAAAAATACATGTAATAAAATTTAGATTACCTGCTATAGTGTTCGCTTTTAGCAAATAAAACCCTTTATTTGCTGTTTAATTTAATGATGCCTAGTATATGGGTTGCGCATTTTGACAATCAAAAAAATAATGGGAATATTGTTTAAAGTTTTCTTCTGTGGTATAATTCTGCCTATAATTAACATTCTGGTCGCCATAAAAAGAGGGGGGATATCTGCAGGCAATAATCACCTGTTGTTTGTTTTCTTTACCGGTTGAGTAAGTAAACAAAATGAAAGAGGAGGTAAGGTGATTGAAAAGTAAACTGCTATTTATTGCCGTAATAGTTTTAGCGTTAGGTATGATCTTTGGAGCAATGGGCTGTGCGCCTGTAGATGAAGAAGAAGAGGTAACTCCGCCTCCGGATGAAGATGAAGATGTAGATGAAGAAGTTGTGGATTTTGACGGTGAAATTAAAATTGCCGTTACCGGCCCGATGACCAACATCCAGGGTGAAATGATGTGGTGGGGAGCCGAAATGGCTATGAACGAGATTAATGCAGACGGTGGAGTAACTATTGGTGACGAAACCTACTCTGTCCGCGTAATCCAGGTAGAAACAGATGAAATTATGGATCCTCTCGGCGCGGTATCGGCGGTAGAAAATGTTATTATTTCCGAGGATCCTCACTTCCTGGTCGGCGGTTTCCGCACCGAGGCTGTTACTCCTTATACCGACCTGGTGGCACTGGATTACCAGAAAATATTCGTAATTTGCGGTGCCGCTACCAATGAGCTGCTTGAAGGGCGCGTTGATGTAGATTACGATACCTGGAAATACCTTTTCCGGGTAACCCCGATTAAGTCAACCGACCTTGTTACGGTAACCATCCTGATGCTAAATGATGTGGCGATGGCTGTTCGCGAAGAACTGGGTATTGAGCAGCCCAAGGTAGCCATCCTGGCCGAAGCGCTGGAATGGAACGAAGCCCTGGTTCAAATGGCTCCCCAGATTTTCCCGACCCTTGGCCTGGAATTTGTAGGGACCTTCAGGCCTTCTGCTACCGCATCTGATGTTACAACAGAACTGCGCGGTATCGAAGCTTCCGAAGCCCATATTATCTATACCATCCTGTCGGGCCCGGTTGGCATCCCTTATGGCAGGCAGTGGGGTGAACTGGAAATACCGGCAGCATCTGTTGGCATTAACGTAGAGGCTCAGAAGTCCGGCTATTATCCGGCAACAGACGGTTATGGAGATTACGATTTCACCCTTAATACTTTTGCCCAGAATGCTGAAATTACCCCTGAAACAATTCCGTTTATGGATAAGTTTGTCGAATTATACGGGCAGCTGCCCAATTACAATGCCGACACTTACACTGCTGTATATGCCCTGGTCGAAGCAGCTGAGCGGGCAGGTACTCTCGATACAGAAGCCGTGATTGTGGAGATGGAGAAGACCGATCGGATCGGCGCTGCCGGCCGGCTGGTCTTTGATGAAAACCACGATATTACCTGGGGTCCCGGTTATGTGACCGCAGTTGGTATTCAGTGGCAGGATGGCGAACTTTTAGGAGCCTGGCCAAAGGAATGGCGGCCCGATCCTGAAAATGCGCCCGACCTGGTGGTTGGTTATGAAGGGATAGTTCCCTACAAGCTTCCGCCTCATGTTCTTGAGCAGTGGAGGGAGTAACAACAGAAAAGGTTTAAACTGCATTTGCAGGAAATATAGCTGAAGCGGGGAGCCCCATCAAAGGGGCTCCTCAGGTTGAAACATATATCCCGTTATTTACGAGAGGAATATGCTATGCTAAGTGATATTCTTGTTTATGGATTAATGAACGGTGCAGTTTACGCTATGCTGGCCGTCGGGTTTTCCCTGATTTT
>SKOR01000118.1 GCA_007119965.1 Syntrophomonadaceae bacterium | reverse complement strand
TGTTCCCATCCGCTTAAAAGACTTCAATATATGAACTGTCGTTTCTGCATCGGCTGTATCGAGCATATTGTTTAATAGCTGAACGGCCCTTTCATATCGGAAATAACCGAGCAGATCGATCATAATTAATACATAATAATAATTGACAAAAGAATAAGGATCAACTTGGTCGGTAAGATGAAAATTTTTCTTAACCCTGCTATTAAAAGCCAGGTCATGCTGTGGCCTTTGGGCTGTTTTATCTTTAAGCATCTCTACAATTACGGCACAAACCTCTTTTCCATAACCTGAAAGTATTTCAGATATGCCTTCAAAGGTAAAATTAGTATTACTGATTAAGGCCCTGGCGACAGGATCAAAAGTGTCAAGATATTCCGGCCGGGCTAACCCGTGGGCTGTAGCTTGAACTAACAGGGGATTTTTGCTCTGGAGAAAGTTAAACATTTCCGGGATAGCCTCCCGGCTCCGCAGGCTGCCCAGGGCCCTGGCAGCCGAGGCTTTTTCATTAACACTGCCGAGTCGAAGCTTCGATTTGTTATAAGCAACCAGGCCTATGGCGTGACAGAGGGCTAATGTTTTATTAAGATCGCTGCCGCTCAGCAAATTTAAGTACGGGTAGAAAAAGATCCAGATCCAGTTATAATTTTTTTCCCTGCCGAATATCCGGACTGATTCTTCCAAGTTATAATCACCTTCGAGGTAATTAAGAAAGGCGTTTTCCCATTCTTCCGCTTTGACCCTGAATTTATTTTCATTTAAAAAAGCAGAAAGCCGGATTAAAACAATCGTTAGCAGAATAGCCAGGATCAGGGCTCCGGTTATTACTATAAAAACAATAATGTACTTCAGGTAAGGATCCATAGCTAGTTGTCCCCAATCAATTCTTTTAAGCGTTTAATCAGTTCTTCAGGCTGAAAAGGCTTGCTTATATAATCATTGGCGCCCAGCTCATAAGCCTGGTGCAGGTCGGTTTTTCTGCTTTTAACTGACAGGATGATTACCGGCAGGTGAGGTTTTTCTGACCGGATCTTTTTTAACACCTGGATACCGTCAAGGTAAGGCATCATGATATCAATGATTGCAGCAGCGATGTTTTCATTTAAAGCAGCTCTCAGTGCCGCTTCTCCATCAGCTGTTGAAATCACCAGGTATCCTTCTTTTTTTAACTTAAAAGAAATTAACCTGTTCAGACTGAAATCATCTTCGGCAATCAGTATTGTCTTTTCTTCTGACAATGCCCTTCAATCCTTTCTTGACCGGCATCAGGTTTAGCTTTCTTTTCCCCCGTCAGGCGAACCGGGTAAGTACACGGTAAAAGTGCTACCTGCCCCGTTGGTGCTTTCGAGGTGAATTCTTCCGTCGTGACGCTTTATAATCCGGTCGACCACATAAAGGCCGACGCCTGTCCCGCCCTGACTGCGGGTACCGGGATTTTCAACCCGGTAAAACATTTCAAATATGGCTTTTTGATCATCTTCAGGAATTCCGATGCCGCTGTCGCTTACCTTTACAACGATTTCTCCGCTCTCCCTGTCATAACCTGCGTTCAGTTCGATAGTGCCCTTTTCAGTATACTTGATGGCGTTGCCAAGCAGGTTGTTAAAGGCCTGGGTCAGACGCTCCCGATCGCCTAACAAGGTCAGCCCCGGGGCCAGATCATATTTAAAATCAAGCCCTTTTTTAAGAGCCATGGCGTAAAAACTGCGGGCAACATTGTTTAGTACCTCAGATAGATCGAGGAGGTTTTTTTCATATGAGAAATCTGTGCTTTCGAAGTGACCCATATCCAGGAGGTCTTCAATGATGGCAGACAGCTTTTGCTCCTGTTCGTAAACTGTTTTTAAAAACTCTTCCTGCACCTCGTTCAAAGGGCCGGCATCTTTAGCTAAAATCAGTTCCAGGTAGCCCTGCATGTTGGCCAGGGGAGTTTTTAACTCGTGACTTAATGAACTGAAAAAGCGGGCCTTCTGTTCCTCCAGTTCAACACTTTCACTGACATCGCGAAATATTTCCAGGCCGCCGATAATTTCCTTTTCAGGGCTATAAAGGGGGGTGAAACTAACTTCTACAACTACTCTTCCGCCATCACGATGTTTAGCCTTAACCTTCAGGGGCGAGCCCGGTTTTTGATTTTCATGCATTGTCTTGTGCAGGGGGCAAAGATCTTCACCGCACAGCTTGTTTCCGGCCATATCGGTATGGGCCAGGATATTATCGGCACAGTATTTGCCCAGCACATCTTCCTGCCGGTAGCCGGTTATTTTTTCAGCGGCCAGGTTCCAGAAGAGGATCTTCCGATCAGGATCGGTAATGTATATGCCGTCACTGATCTGGTTTAAAATATCAGCCAGGCGGTCAAAATTACTAAAAATTGACGGCAGTTTTTTGATCAGGTTGTTATCGTATTTTGTCATGGCTGCTCCTGGTTATTCATTGAATCAAAAATGTTATGGAGAACAGGTTCATACCATTGGAAATAAAAGCGGTACTGAACCGGAATTCCGGGAATGTAAGAGAAGAACCTTTGTATAGAAGCGCTTCCCGTCATGCAGGCCGGCAGGAGGGCAGGAAGCTGGTCGGCAAAATCACCGGCAAAATACAGCCGCTCTGCTCCGTCACCGGCGTTGTAGTAGACCGCTGCCGGAAAACGCTCCGGCAGGCCCCTGATCCGTAAAGCCTCCCTGGCCTCTTCTTTGATAGGCAGTTCGTAATAAGCTAAAACTTCCGCCCCTTGATCAACTTCGAGCACTTCCAGCCAGTATAGATAAGGGACCCCTGAATTTGCACCGTCGAGTAGCTCATGTTCCCCGTTTATTATTACCGGCCAGGGGCTGTCAAAGTGTTCCTGCTGCACAATGATCAGGTCTGTATTCCAGCCTGAGGGAGCATGATCTTCGCGGACAAAAACCATTCCGGCACCTTCAAGATCCCAGTCAATACCGTAAATCCGGGTATAGAGCTCTTTCATCCAGAAGGCCATTTCATCAAGGTTTTCGTAGTAACGGATCAGCCACCCGCTGTAACTGACGGCAAAAATATCCTGCAGGGACAGGGCAGCCTGGGGGTCCAGGTAAGTCGGGTAACCAAAAATATTATGTTCGCCAATAAGGAAATTTCCACTGCTTCCAGCAAAGCGGTTTATCGTATTAACTTCATGGCTGTCAAACCCGCCGTATAAAAGCTCTATATCCTGGGCCTGATAGGGCAGGCGTTCTTCATAGACATACAGCCCTTCTTCGTAATCATAGATGCCGTAAGTATCAGCCAGGTAAAGTAACTCAATTCCTTCTAAGTCCTCATCATTCAGTGTATCTTCGGCTCCGCTGGCCGGGTGATAACCCAGGTAGTCGCGATCGGCGCGCAGGAACCGGCCTTCCTGGTCTGTGAAGCGCCGGTGTTCGGCAACCCAGAAAATAGCCCGGTGTTCACGGTAGTCGGTACCGGGTACAGTTTTATCTATAACCAGGTAATTTAGTTCCCTGGCAGGGCTTAAGTGCCAGGCCAGAATATACCCGCCCACCAGGAGGATAAAAATTGCCAGAACATGCCTGCGCTTCATTAACAACCTCTTTCCCAAAGTTATCTTTGTTAATAAACTTACTAATAGTTAATTATCGATAGTCTCAAAATAACCTGCAATATGTTCAAAGCTTTCCTTTAACCTGAACCGGTAACGCGGTTCCTCCCAGCCATTCCACAGGTAAGGCTCGGTTTCTTCGTTAAAAGAGTTTCCTCTTCGCGGCTCGAAATCAATTGCTTCCGGTTTGGCGCTCATTATATCGACTGCCTGTTCACCGTTTAAAGCTGCTTTGCTATAGGTGGCGCTGTAAAGGAAAAGGCCTTTAGTATTCCCGTAAGCCAGTTCATCCCTGGCCGGCAGTTCGCTGTAATCTCCCGCATCAATGATAATGCTTCCGGCAGAAGGGTCAGAAACATTAAGCAGCATCCAGGGCAGGCGAAAGATGATTCTGCCGCTGTCGCCTTCTGTGAAAAAGTGGCTTGTTGAGTCGTAATCTGGATGGCTGGGAATAAAATTGCCGTATTTAAGCTCACTTTCATCGGAATAAAGCGCCGGAAAAACCCTGCCGTCTGGTGTAATGCGCTCACGGTTGACCAGGGCTTCAATGCGTTCATAATTGGCTTCAGGTGCAGGTTCAGGTTTAAAGTTGAATGAGGCCCGGTTGTAAGAAGGGACAACAAGCAGTTCGGCCTGTTCAGGTGAAGAAACGTGGAGCAGAAACTCGGTTCCCGTCGGCAGATCAGGCAGGCCATGCAGGGGCATTGCAAAGCTGCCCGCGTCTCTTATCCCGACATCTATTCCTACGGCAATGCCGAGTTCATCCCAGGGTATTCCACTGCTTCCGGAGCTGTTGCCGGGATCGATAGTCAGGGTTAGGTAGAGAAATGCCTCGTCGGCTCCAACTTCAATGGCCTTGATTTTGCCAAAAGATTCCGGCCTGTTGTCAGGCGGGTTAAAGGCCTCTGTTGCTGAAGCTTCCAACCAGGTCTGGTAAAGCTCTTCCTCGCTGCGCACTTCAGGTTCCACGGCTACAAGGCCATAATTCTGTTCAGGGCACATCGCGTTTTGCCAGAAGACCTGCCGCTCCCAGGGAATCATAAACGGTTCGGTATTCCAGGTTTTTTTAGCCCATTCGTCAGTCCATTCAAATATAATGCCCCCGGCGTAGCCTTCATCCAGGATTGAGCGCATCATGCGCACCGTCATCTCACCCTGGTCCTGCTCTGTCAGGCCGCCGTGGTTCAGGCCCTCGGGGTTGATATGGGAGGTGTTAAGGGAGGTAGATATGCCGAATTCAGCAACCAGTGCCGGGTAGGGAGGGTGAATAGCCATAAATTGATTCAGGTAACCCTTGTATCTGAAAACTCCCTGGTCATCTTCGTGTTCGGCGAAAGCAGGCTCGTTGTTCATGAAATCGGGGTAGTTAGGGTAAATATGATAAGCGCCGAAAAAACCTGCTTCATTTTCCGGCCCTGCGGAAAATACATTAGGGTTAACTTCTTCCCGATCGTTATAGCCGGGGGTGCCGTCTTCCTCCCACTCCGTGAAGTGGGTCAGGGGATCAAGGGTAGGCCAGCTGACAAAGCCGACCGGGTACTGGTGGCTGTAAATCGACTGGCTGTACTGCAGCGTGTGATCTGACATCTCGGCCAGCCAGACCTCGGTTGGCGAAGCTTGTCCTGCAGCAGCCCGGACAAATTTACCGCTGTAACCGTCCAGCTCAGGATTAGCCTTGTCGGTAGCAGCCACTTCGTCGGGTTCAAGCTCCCGTCCGATTAAGATTCCTAAGACGTATGGCGATACATCGGCGGAATAATTGCCGTAGGCGCGGTAAGGTCGTGATGGGATATCGGCGCTGCCGTGCAGGGCGTCGATAACCCGCTCGATTTCCTCCAGGTAATTATCGCGGTAATCCTGATCGTATAAATTAAGTTCTGGCACTTCGTCATGGGGCCAGATTTCCTGGATCAGCCAGAGCGTTTCATTGTCGGGATCGCTGTTGTGTTCGGAAAGAGCCCTGTAAAATGAGGGGTCAAGCAGGGTGTAGATTCGCACAGTATTTGCGTTCATGGCCGCTATATCATTTAGCCAGGAACGATAAAGTTGAATGTCCGCGGGAAACTCGGTATACCAGCGCCCGGGCAGGGATGTCCCGACATTAACTCCTTTAACGGTTAGATCGGTCCATTGTGTGCCGTCAAAAACCTCAAAGTAGCGCTCCCCGGTGCGGGCAGCAAGCAGGGTCCCGTTAATTTCATCAAGGGCCGGCGCAGGGGGATCTTCCCCGGTTGCGCAGCTTGCCGCAAAAAACGATAGATTGGCCACGATAACAAGAATCAAAAAACGTTTTAACTTTATCATCAAATTATAAACTCCATTTCGCCCGGCAGGTTTAGAAAATAATTTTAATGTGTCTGCTCACTCATCTGTGAACTTGCTGATCGTTTAAGCTGGCGCGGTTCAGTTAGCGCCGTCCTTTGCGGGTTCTGTCGCAGGTAGCGGCAGCGGCTCAACTTCAG
>SKOR01000084.1 GCA_007119965.1 Syntrophomonadaceae bacterium | reverse complement strand
TGTTGGGCCCGTTGTCGCGATTGGGCAGTTTTTTTGCATACATGGCGAAGTCTGCTTTCATATCAGGGTTGTCAACGTTGGAAGTAAGGTTTTTCCTTGATATTACCGCCCCGGCGATGCCGAAGCCGCTGGTGCCCAGGGTCTTTGATACCGATTGGATCACAATGTCGGCGCCGAACGCCAGGGGGCGCATCAGTGCCGGTGTGGCAACCGTATTATCGACGATCATGGGAATACCGTGCCTGTGGGCAAGGTCAGCTACTTTCTTAAGGTCGAAAAAGGCCTGTCCCGGGTTGCTGGGTATTTCTCCGTAGAGGAAGCGGGTGTTTTCATCGATTGCTTTCTCCCAATCACTGATCCGGGTGGCGTCGGCTACTTTGCGCCAGGTAATATTGCGCTCCTGTTCTTTCCTGACTGCAAAGAGCTGAAAAGTGCCTCCGTAAACCTGGGGCGGCGCAACAAAGTTGATCGGCCGGGTCGGGTCGCCCGGGTCGGGGAGAAGAAAAGGTTCGACGGCGGTTTGGATGGCGGCCATTCCCGAAGCAGTGGCAATACAGGAGGTCTCCACTGCAGCGCCGTAACCTTCCAGCAGCGCTAGAACACCTTCGAGATAGTAAATGCTCGGGTTGGCAATCCTTGAGTAACACCAGGTCGGTATTTCGTAGGAAAGGGCGGCTTCCATTTCATCCGAATCTCGGTACCCCTGGGATGTGGACATGTAGATCGGCTCAATGATTGAGCCCTGGTTGAAATCAAGGGCCTCCTGCATCGAGTAGATGCCGTGTACAGCTATGGTATCGAACCTGCACTTTTTCATCTCCTGCAGATAGCTTTCATGCCACTGGTTTGAACGCCGGGCAGCTTCCTTGTAATTGGTCTTTTCCTGGCTCACTTTTTCAGCCTCCATTTGCTCCCGTATAGGCAAAGCTTATTTTACTGCAGAAACAATATCATAATTTTCAGATGCAAGTCAAACAAAAAGTGAGTCAGGTTATATCAGGTTTTCTCCGGGAAAATTCGCTGCAAGGCCTTACCGTTTTACTGAACTATATAAACTAAAAGCTTGGCGTAGAGGGGGCTTTAATAGTATAGAGCTGAATTCCCTGTCCCGGCTTCGGGCGCGTCAATGAACTTTTCGAACGCACAATGGAGGATCATGCCCGGGTTGATGATCTTTATAACGCTGCAAGGTCTGCCGCCTGGTTGCCTGCCGTTTAGCCGGCTGCACCGGGGCGCTGCAGTCGCCGCTCACAGTAAAGCAGGGGTTTTTTGAGCTGGTCAGGAATAGGTCAGCACTTCGTCCTGCCCGGATCTATTCTTATGCTCAATGCGGAGGGTGAAATCACGCAGGTTGGCAGAAAGGGTTGCCCTGCAGCCGTCGTGCCGCCGGACCAGCTGCAGCATATGAGGTGCGGAGCCGGTGTCTACTTCGAGGCGGCCGTAAAAAGCCGGCGAGGTATTGCGCAGCCGGATCATAGCCAGTTGATCCTGCACTATAGATTTTTTCAGGCCGTTTTCCACTTCATTCAGGCTTAAATTGGTGCGATTGATCTCCTTGTGACCGGCGCTGCCGGTTTGATCTGCAGCCTGGTAGTCGTTTTTGCCGGCAAAAAGATCCAGGTACCAGACCTGCGGGATGCCAGGCATAAACAGCTGAATGGCCCGGGCCATCCGCAGCTTGCGCTCGTCTTCACCGAGCGCGCTAAAAAAGGTGGCGTTAACCTGGTAGTACGAAATCTTTTCGCCCCCGGGGCCGTAAAGGTTTTTGGTCCGCCCTCCCCTGGCTATGATCAGGTTTATGAGATCTTCTATTTGTTGACTGCTCAGCAGCCCGGGTTTATAATCACCCTCAACTTCTTTACCCTGGAGATCCAGGACCGGAATACCATCATGACAGCCGAGCATGTTAATTGTCTCAATGCCCTTTTCTTCAATCTCCCTGATCCAGGCCAGCAGATTTTCTGAAGTTCCCCGCTCGAGGGCATCGATTACCAGGCCGGGAAAGAAAAAATCATATACCGGATAGCCCTTTGAGGCAATTGCCTGGTGCAGCCCGCTTCCGTATTCGGCGTGGATTTCGGGAAGAATAATCAGGCCGTATCTTCGGGCCATTTTATTTAGCCTGTCCAGGTAGGTCCAGGTTTCAGGGCGGTTAAAAAAGTTCTGCCGCCCGGGTTCTTTGTGCAGGTAGGCGAAGGCATCGAGGCGGACAATTTTTGCCCCGTGGTTCTGCAGTTGTGCCAGGGTTTGGTCGTAGAAGGCCCATACTTTTTCCGAGCGGGCGTTCAAATCTATTTGTCCCAGGTAGCGGGGTTTTTCATCTTCATAGCTAATATCCCGGTAAAATGTATTCCAGAAAAACCGGTCCGACCCGTCTGGAAAACGCACCTTCATAACCGGCAGTTCCGGTTTGCGCATGAACAGCGCGTCCAGGTGCCTGCTGTGCGGAATTATACAACCCTCTCTATCGATCGTGCCGCGTCCCTGCCAGAACTTGTTCCAGTCAATGAAGAAATCAATGTACTCAGACTGATCGCCCCGGTTTAATAGATCCCGGAACTGGGGAGAGTTGACTGAGAGGTGATTTAAAACCAGGTCGAGTTTGAGATCGATTTTAAGGGCCCGGAGATCTTTTAAATCTTTCCGGGAGACCAGTTCTTTGTTCAGATTGTAGTCGATTATTGAAAAACCGCGGTCGAGGTCGCTGTTAAAGAAGGTAGGCAGGACATAGAACAGTGAAAAAGCGCTTTTAAGTTCAGGGCGCTTAAGCAGGTTAACCGTATCCGACAGGCGGGTTCCAATACTGTCGGGGTAAGCATTAAAGATCACGGTTCCGGTATTCACGTTAGAACCTCCAGAAGGGATGGGAACAGATTAACAGCGCAGCCATTAGTTTCCGGTATCTGTTTCGTTTTCCGGGGGAGGGATTATAAGATCGGCCAAACCTTTGTGGCCGGAGATAACTTTATGTTCGATGGCCAATACCTTTTCCAGGAAATCCGTAGCAGGATCCCGCGAACGTTCCAGTCGGCTTTTTTTTGTTTGCCGGTAGTTGCGATCGATGAAGACTTTAAAATCTATGTTTTTCAGAGTTGTGGTATAGGTGCCTTCCACCACAATCGCTTTTACCCCTTCAAGCTCCAGGGTTTCTTCAGAAATGCTGTCCTGCCCGTAGTTTACAAGCGGCTTGGTGACAGCCTTTTCCCCGCCCTTTTTTATTGTTTCAATGTTTTCCTCGATCAGGCTGAGCCTGACTTCCTGCGGCCCTACCCAGCTTATATCTTCCAGTCTTTTTTGATGGTTTGTTTTGGGCGGATAAACAAAATAATCATCCTGCTGCAGCAGCAGGGTCTTATAACCGGCTTTTTCGCAAAGCCCGGCCAGGACTGCCGCAGTTTCTGATTTGCCGCTGCCCGATTCCCCGGCTACGGTAACCGCAACAGGTTTTACGGCAGCTTTTAGTATGTTTTCCAGTTCCCTGTAAATCATGGCCGCAGCTTTGCGATGGTAGTCTTTGATTACCAGTTTGTCGCCGATCATATCTACTACACCCCGCTGGCTCAAAAGCGCCCGTTTGCAGTTATTATTTCAACTTATTGCTGCTGAAATCCTTTTTTAGCTGATGCAGGGCAGCGCAGTTTAAGAACTCAGGCGCAAAGTTGCTTCCAGGAGGACTTCTGTTGCCATGGCGACGTCTTCAAATTCTGCCCACTCGTCGGGGTTGTGGCTTCCACCGTAGCTCCTGATAAAAATCATGCCCATGTCGGCAACTTCCGCAAGATAGGCTGCATCGTGTGCCGCAGCGCTGTGCATAACCAGGTGCGGAATATCAACTTCCCTGGCCGCATTTTTAATAGCGCCGAGGACCCTGGGGCTTGCCGGGACGGGCGTGTCGGAAGCTGTGATCAGGTATTCCACCTGCACTTCTCTTTCTTTGCCGACACTTTCAAACAGCGCGATAATCTTTTCGGCTGCCTTATCCTTATCTGCTTTGTCGATATCGCGTAGGTCGATGGCCAGTACAGCTTCACCGGGCACCACGTTAATCGCCCCCGGTTTAACGGTAACATTGCCAACGGTGCCAACCGTTTCATTTCCGGCCTCCGCGGCGGCGATCTTTTCAATGCCTAAAATTATTTCAGCTGCCGCACAGAGGGCATCCTTCCGTTCCCCCATGGGAGTGGCCCCGGAGTGGCTGGCCTGCCCTTTGACGGTAACCTGAAAACGGGTAGCCGCAGCTATTGCCGTTACCAGGCCTACCGGTTTCCCGGCCTTGATCAGGTTGTCTGACTGTTCGATATGCATTTCAATATAACTGTCGATGGAGCCTTTTTCCCTGCGGGTGGCTTCAATTTCTTTCTTTGTAACGCCATGTTCCTTAAAAGCATCCTGCAGACTCCGGCCGTTTTTATCTTTCAGCCTGGCCAGTTCGTCATAATCGAGCACCCCTGCGACGGCCCTGCTGCCGACGCAGCTTTTCCCGAAAGCGGTTGATTCTTCGATTACAAAATTGGCAACCTCAAGAGGCCTTTCGGTTTGGATGGACAGGTCGTTAAGAACTCTAACCACTTCCAGGCCGGCAACAACTCCGGCTGGGCCGTCAAAGATTCCGGCATTGATTACGGTATCCAGATGGGAGCCGATCATGACCGGTGGCAGGTCGGGGCGCTTGCCTTCACGCCGGCCGTAGATGTTACCGATTCCGTCCGTGTAGACGTGCAGCCCGGCTGCTTTAAATTTTTTGATGATCGCTTCCCGGCAGGCCCTGTCTTCAGGCGTAAAGGGCAGGCGGGTAATCCCCTTGCCTCCCGTGTCGGCGCTGAATTGGGCAAGGTACTTAAGATCTTCTTCAATTCTCTGTTTGCTAACCCTCATGTCGCCCTCCTCCTACTTGTAATTATTGGCAAGCTGAAACACTGCAGCAGAAATAACATCGGCAGCCAGCGGGATTACCTCTTCATCAAAATCAAAATCCCGCTTGTGGTGACCGCTTTTTACCGGTGTTCCTGCCACCAGGTATGCAGATGGCTTGCTGCGTTTATCCATGGCCTGCATCATGTAAGTGACATCTTCACTGCCTGAAAAGGGCGATGCGGTCATGAAGCGCCGGACTCCCGGGTGGTCGTTTGCGATTTTTTCCAGGGCCGCGGCCAGATCCGGCGAGCTTACTGCTGCCGGCGCCCCGCCAACTTCTTCGGTTTCATATTCAACTTCCTGCATCCGGGCGGCACCCTCCAGGATTGACAGCGCTTTCTGAACCATGTAGTCGTTGATTTCTGTAGTCTCGCCGCGGATCTCTATTTTCATTTCGGCCAGGTCGGGAATAATGTTGCGGCCGCTGCCGGCTTTTAATACCCCGACATTGATTCTTGAACTCCCGTCTTTGTGCCGGGCTATGCCGTAGAGGCCCGTAACTGCCAGCGCTGCAGCAAGCAGGGCATTTTTCCCTTCATCAGGGGTGCTTCCGGCGTGTGCGGGAACTCCTTTAAAAGTAACATCGTACTTGGTAGTAGCTAAAAACTGTTCGCCTCCGCAGGCAAAGACACCCAGCTCATTTACGCCGAAGCCGATATGGAGGGCTAAAAGAAGGTCAAGATCGTCGGTAACCCCTGCCGCTACCATCGATTTTGCCCCCCGGACGCCTTCTTCGGCAGGCTGGAAAATGAATTTGATTTTTCCGGTTAGCTGTTCTTTCAGGCTGGAAAGAACTGTGGCCACGCCGATGCCGATAGCTGCATGAGCATCGTGGCCGCAGGCATGCATGGCCCCCTCGTTGATCGAAGCAAACCCCTGCTGCGTGGGGATGTGCCCTTCGCCTGCCGGTTCAGTTAAATCATTCGAATCGATATCGAAGCGCAGCCCGATCACGGGGCCCGGTTTTCCCGTATCAAGCGTGGCTGTCAGGCCGGTAAAACCGCCTTCGAAGTAAGGCAGGTATTCGGGGTCTGCGCCCTGTTCTTTGGCCCTGGCGTATTCTTTTTCCAGTGTTTCAGTTGATGGCAGGCCCATGCGGGCTTCTTCATTTACCACTTCCCGGCCCAGTTTCAACTCAAAGCCAAGGTCATCGAGCTTGCGGGCTAAAATGGATGCGGTGCGGAATTCTACCCAAGCCGGTTCTGCGTGGCGGTGCAGGTCTCTTCTCAAGGCGATTAATGATTCCCGATTATCTTTAACGATCTTAGCAATCTTGCTTTGCATATGCGGACCTCCTTTAATAATTCGGTCTCTTTATCAGGGTGTGTTCCGGCGTTTCTGTGCGGAAGGTTAAATGGTGAGTATGAATACCTGACAATTCTTAAGACCCCGGCACCTGCACTGCACTGGCAGGAGCAGGTGCCGGATACTTTTACTGATTGTTAACTAAAAACAGCTCTGCTGCCTTTAGATTACAGCAGGATGATCATGGCTACGATTGTGGCGATAATCATGCCCGGTGCGGTGCGCTTGGCCAGTTCCATCGGGTTGACCATTGCGTAACCTGCACAGACGATAGTAGCGGCAGCGACGGGAGACATGGTCCTTCCCAGGGCGCCTGCCAGGGCAGCGATTGAGCCGAGCTCAACGGTGCCGAAGCCGAAATCGGCGGCAAATGGGGTGATTGCTTCGTTAAAGGCGAAGGCCGCTGCATCGCCCGAGCCTGAAATGACAGCCAGGAGGAAAGGCCCGAAGGTGCCGGCATATCCGGCAATCGCTTCGAAATTCAGCATGGCATTGATCAGGGCGTCAATGACGCCGAGAGCCTGCAGGCCGGCGACAAAGACAGCGGCAGCAATGATAATACCCATAACTGAGCTGTAAGCGGTGCCCATGCCGTCAAAGAATGTTTTTGTTACTTCAACCGGATTGGTCCTGGTCACAGCCATCCCCAGAATAGCACCAATCAGCATGGCGCCGGGAATTGAGAGTTCTGCCAGTTGGGGGATAATTTCTGTAGCTCCGAGAACAAGGAGGGCCAGCGGAATAACCACTACGAGGGCTTTAAGAATGCTGACTTTGAAGTCTTCATCTTTTTCCAGCTCAAACTCATGGCCGCTGAGCTCTTTCCGGATTATACCGACAACGGTAAGAGCAATTGCTGCAATAACTATGGAAACTATTGTTGCAGTGCTGTGGGTGGCAATTACACTCAGAACCTCAACTTCCGCCAGTTCGGCAATGAAGGGGTTGTGAGACAAACCGGGGTTAAGCATGCTGCCGAAAGTTCCGCTCAGGACGGCTGCTCCGGCTAAAGCCGGGTGGATACCTGCAGCCATTAAAACGGGGATAAAGACTGCCCCGACAGCGGCGCTTGTTCCTGCCGCGCTGGGCAGGGCGATATTGATGGCGAATGTGGCAAGGACTGCGCCGGGAATCAGGATGGGCCTGACCTTTTTCAGCCCGTTGACCAGGAGATGGATCAGGTGCTGGTCGCACTGGGTTAACCTCATCACGTGGGCAAAAGCCAGCACGCTGAGAATGGCCGTGATCAGGCCGCCCGTAGTCATCCTGGTGGCAAAGGCATCAAAAGCGGTATTTGGTTCCAAAGCGATGATACACATCAGCAAGCCTGATGCAAATAGAACCATTCTTATCTCATAGCGCTTAACTACAAAGAAAATTGTTACTGCGAGAATAATTAATCCAACGATATACATAGAACGATAAACCTCCTAAGGTTATAGATTTGTAAAAAAAGGCCGCGTTTTCAGGGGTTTGCCTGCTAAAGTTAGCTGCCGCAACTGTGTATAAGGGCTATCTACCCTCCTTCCGGGTTCAAACTGAGCAGATACCTTCTGCACGGTAGCTGATTTAGCATTAAAAAAAGCCGCTGTGGATAAAGTACTCCACCAGGGCCATAATAGGAAAAGAGACAAGGCGATCTTTAGCCGGCAAGCTATTCATTATGAATAAAAGCTTTTTCGTTGCTTCCAAAACAGTGGCGCGTCTCTTTTTACACCCTACTATGCCTGAACCTCGGAAAGCAACCATCTGTATTCTATACCGCTTGTGAATTATTTGTCAAGCTTATTTTGGAATAAATCTAAGAATCATTATTAGTTTGCAAAAACCGGTAAAAAGGATAGAATACTGGTAGCGTATAAAAGCAGCTTAACTGCTGCTGATCGGATATTAACAGGAGGTTACCATGAATAAACAAGTGATCAGTAGTTTTCTAAAAAAAATTGAGCTTTTTGAGTCCCTGGCGGAAGATGAACTGCTTGAAATTGCCGAAAATGTTGAAGTACGGCGCTACAAAGCCAGTGAAATTTTATTTACTGAATTCTGCCAGAGGGAAAATCTTTTTATGGTTTACGACGGTGAGCTAGAGCTCTTTAAACGGACCCCCTTTGGAGATGAAAAGCGCCTGACTTTTTTCAACAGGTACGATTTTCTTGGCGAGGGCGCTTTAATGGACAGCTCCCAGCATTCAACTTCAGCAAGATCTCTTACAGAATCCACAATACTTGTTCTGAAAAGTGAAGATCTCAAAAAACTGGGTGATAGCAGGCCTGATATAACGGGAAAAATCCTGATCAAGGTTGCTGCCGTTATATCGCGGCGGATGAGACAGGCCAACACAAGGGTCATCAATATCGCGGCGCAGTACCAGTCCGGCAGGAAGCGCAGTGAACATGATCTGCTAGGCGAAAGGGAAGTGCCTTTTGAATCATATTACGGGGTTCAAACTTTGCGGGCCCTGGAAAACTTTAATATCAGCGGGGTGCCCCTGCACTTTTTCCCGGTGATCGTCGAAGCGCTTGCCGCCGTTAAGATGGCTGCCGCGAAAGCTAATTACGACCTCGGCCTGCTCTCCAAGCCGGTGTCCGATGCAATAATCCAGGCCTGCACGGATATCATCAACGGCAAATTCCATGCTCATTTTGTGGTTGATATGATCCAGGGCGGGGCAGGGACTTCGACAAACATGAACGCGAATGAAGTAATAGCAAACCGGGCCCTGGAAATACTGGGGTATGAAAAAGGCGAGTACAAGTACTGCCATCCGAATAACCATGTCAACCTGTCCCAGTCCACCAACGATGCCTACCCCACGGCTGTAAAAATAGCCCTGATTAATTCCAACAAAAAATTAATTGAGCTGCTGCGATCCCTGATCGAATCACTGCGAGCCAAAGGAGTAGAATTCGAAAAAGTAGTTAAAATGGGGCGGACACAGCTCCAGGATGCTGTCCCGATGACATTGGGCCAGGGGTTTGAAGCTTACGCGGTAACCCTGGAAGAGGAGATCGAAAGGCTGGAGCAGAATGCCGGGCTTTTCCTGGAAGTAAATATGGGCGCAACTGCAATCGGGACGGGCATAAATGCCGATGCCGGCTACAGTGAACGGTGCGTCCACCATTTGCGGGAAGTGACCGGGCTCGATATCGTGCTTGCAAAAAACCTGATTGAAGCCACCCAGGACACGGGGGCTTTTGTAATGTATTCATCAGCGGTTAAACGGCTTGCGGTTAAACTTTCAAAGATCTCGAATGACCTGAGGCTTCTTTCATCGGGCCCCAGGGCCGGCTTAAATGAAATAAACCTTCCCGCGATGCAGCCGGGCTCATCGATCATGCCCGGCAAGGTTAACCCCGTAATACCGGAGGTTGTAAATCAAATTGCCTTTAAAGTGATCGGCAATGATCTTACCGTCACCCTTGGCGCAGAAGCGGGGCAGCTCGAACTTAATGTTATGGAGCCGGTAATGGTGCAAAGTTTGTTTGAATCGATTGTAATGCTTAAAAGCGGGATGAATACCCTGAAATACAAGTGCATTGACGGGATAACAGCCAATGAAAAGGTTTGCCGTGACATGGTCCGCAACAGTATCGGCCTGGTTACCGCTTTAAACCCGGTACTCGGTTACGAAACTTCCACGCTGCTGGCCAAAGAAGCGCTTGAAACCAACCGCGGGGTTTATGAACTGGTCCTGGAAAAAAACCTGCTTTCCAGGGAAGAGCTGGATAAAATTCTTGCCCCGGAGAATATGGTCGGCCCCAAATAGTTTTATTTTTCTTGTAATTTGTGGTAATATGTAGAAACGACAGGCTGTCATAAAGGCACTGTGTTCACTGTTTGGCGGGAGAGGGCAGCCTGACCTTTAATCAGAACAATGGTTCATTACATCAGTAGGGGGATTAAGATGAATAGCGAAACTTATACTTACCCGGATGGAACGACATACACAGGTGAGTGGGAAGATAATAAAAGGCATGGTTATGGAATATGGACCCGCCCCGATGGAATGCAGTATGAAGGCGAATGGGAGAATGACAAGCCGCACGGCCGGGGCATTTTGATTAATCCCGATGGCAGCAAGTTTTCAGGGGATTGGAAAGAGGGCAAAAGAGACGGCCGGGGAATGCTTACTTACCCGGACGGGACAAAAAAGGTTGGCGTGTGGAAAACCGGCAAATTCGCCGGGGAAAAGGAGCCGCTGGTTGGCCGTCCGTCAGAGTCTGGCAGCGTGGATGATTGCCGGGATCTGCAGGAAGAGAATCGCGAGCTTCAGGAGAAGCTGGGGAAACTTGAAGGAAGAAAGCGGCAGAAAAAACCGCGTGAGAAAAAACCGCGCGAGAAGAAGGCGCACGGTATCAGTTTTCCCTATTTAAAGAAATTTAACTTTGTAATGGGTTTTTTGCACCTGGCCCAGGGTGCCCTGATGCTGTTTTTTGCATTAACCATTGACCAGATCAGCGAGTTCCGGACCCCAATCCGGTCATATTTTCTCCAGTTTGACACGGCAAGCATGCGCCTGGTAACCAACCCGGATCAGCTTGGCGAGGTCCCCTTTGCGTTGTTCGTCTCGTTTTTCCTGCTTCTTTCAGCGCTGGCCCACTTTATCATCGTCATGCCCGGGGCCAATGAAATATACAACCGGGACCTGAAAAAAGGCATAAATAAGTTTCGCTGGTACGAATACTCGCTCAGTTCATCACTGATGATCATTTTAATTGCCATGCTTTTCGGGGTCTATGATATCGGGGCGCTGGTTGCGATCTTTATTCTCAATGCATCGATGAACTGGTTTGGACTCTTGATGGAAGAGATTAACCAGTATACCGAGAGAACCAGCTGGTCTGCTTTTGTTTTTGGGTGTATCGCCGGAATCGGTCCCTGGGTTGTAATTATCATGCATGCCCTGGGCAATGCCGACCCTGCCGAAGTCCCCTGGTTTGTGTATGCGATTATCGGCTCGTATTTCGTATTTTTCAATCTTTTCCCGATCAATATGATTCTGCAGTATAAGCAGGTTGGAAAGTGGGCGGACTATCTTTACGGTGAAAGAGGCTATATCATTTTAAGCCTGGTGGCCAAGAGTGTCCTGGCCTGGCTGGTATTTTTTGGAGTTATGCAGCCTACCTGATAGCGTTGAACTTAATGTCGGAGCAAAAGGGGCAGGAGCGTATGAAGAAAATATCGGGGCAGATCATTTTAATTGCTGTTTTACTGCTGATTATCAGTGTGCCGATGCATGCGGCAGCTAATAATGTGGTTCTTAAAAAAGAGGATTTTGACAGATGGATCGATTTGCCGGAGTATACCGTCTTAAATACATTCCCCCTCAAGGGCAACAACTGTACCTGGTATGCCCACGGACGGATGCTGCAGCTGGGCTATTGTAAGTTTGCCCTTGATACGATGCGCTATCATGCCTACAGTTGGGCTGATCATGCAGCCAGGGGCGCTGAAGTGACAGATATACCCAGGGTTTCTTCGATTGCTTACTGGGACAGGTATGTTTTTTTCGGGAGCTCACTGGGCCATGTCGGTGTGGTTGAAGCGCTTTACGATGACGGCTCCATCCTGGTTTCTGATTCAAGTATTTCCGCTAAGCCGTACAATGTCCGTTTAATCCACCCCAATGACAGTATCTGGCCGACTGCTTTTATCGTGGTTCCTGAAGGGCCGGAACGGTCCAGGGCATTTAAGCCCGGGGACCTGGCGCAAACTAAGGCAGGCAGGTTGAATTTCCGGCTGGAAGGGGTCGACCAGGACCCTGTGCTGCTCGACAAAGGTGAAATTGCCGAAGTGAAAGAACATGTCAGCAACGGGCTCTACGCTTCCCAGCCCGGCAGCATATTTTCTTACCACAACTGGTGGTATGCCGCGGTAGAGCTGGAAGGCGAACTCAGGCACGGGTGGCTGGCCGAAACATACCTCGAAGCGGCAGGCATTGCCGAAGGGGAGCCCGAACCAGAGCAGGAAAAGGATCCCGAGCCTGAATCAAATTCCGATCCGGTAATCGAACCCGATCCGGTAATTGAACCCGATCCTGAAAAGGCTCCCGAGCCTGAATCAAATTCAGAACCGGAACCTGAACCAGAACCCGAGCTAGAACCTGAACCAAAACCCGAGCCTGAGGATGAACTTGATTCCGGCTCTGAAGAGGACAGGGCAACTGATGCCGCGCCCCTTAATAAACCGGGTGATATCTCCGGTGACGGCGAGATCAATGCCCGGGACGTTGTGATGGTAATGCACTATGTACTGAGAAGCGAACCGCTCAATGACGAGCAGATCAAAGCTGCCGATGTAAATGGCGATGATGCCGTCGACATCCGTGATGTTGTATTAATCATGCAGTATATCCTGAGGCTGATTGATTCATTCGAGATTGAGGCAGCCGTTTAGAGGCTAAAACCCGCGGGATTGCCCCTGCCAGGGCGGCTCTTTCTTTGCGATGTATTCTTCAACCCCGGGACCGCCCAGGCGGCGCAAGCGCCACAGGCCATAAACATAAGTGATAATCAGGACGATGATGATCACAGGCCAGCCAAGCAGGGTGTTAGCCCAGGCCAGTGTTGCTGCGTCCCCGGCCTGAAAGAGGATAATCTGAACCCCTAAGCGCAGAGAGAAGAATATAACCCACATCCAGCTTACTTCCCGGTATGCCGGCTTTATATCATTGCGCCAAAACCAGTCCAGCGGCCACCCGCGTGTCAGGTGGCTGGCCCACGCAGCGATAGGTTTATCGATGATCAGGCTGACCGCTGTCAGTAAAACCAGCAGCGCGCTGCCGGCTATTGCAGGGATGAAATAACCTGCAGCGCTTCGGGTCAGGTAGGCGAGCCCCGAGGCAAGGGCAACGCCCAGCAGGCCGCCCAGGGCATACAGCCAGGTTTGCCGCCGGACCAGCCGGGATATCCCCATCAGGAGGGCAAAGCCAATGGCCGTGAAGGCGGCGATATCCAGCCCGAAAAGCCCATTGCTGATCACAAAAACTAGTGGTGGGAACAGGGCATCGATAGTTTTGCCCGAAAGCACAGATTTTAGTTCTTCCAGTATTTCCTGACCCTTATCCTGCACCTGAAAAACCCCTTATATAGTAATATAACTTGCCGGAAAGCTCATTGCGCGGGTTGTCCTGAATCCGCTAACAAAATACGCTACCCATAGTATACATTACAGGTTTGTAATATGAAAGCGCCGGTGTGATGATCAAAGGTCAGCATCCCGGCGCGGCATGTTTTGTTCCGGGTTGTTAATATAGTATAATCAGGTTATGGAACTACTATCGCCGGCGGGAAACCTTGAAAAACTTAAAGTTGCAATTCGCTTCGGGGCAGATGCAGTTTACTGCGGCGGCGGTTCTTTTTCTCTAAGGGCGCCGGATACTTCTTTTTCCTTAAGCGAACTCGCAGAAGGAATCTGTTTTGCCCATGATCACGATCGCCGGGTCTACCTGGCCATGAATATCTTTGCTTTTGATGAAGACATGGAAGAGATGATCGCTTATTTTGAAGAGGCTGCAAAACTGGGTATTGATGCTGCAATTGTTTCTGACCCGGGAGTTATCAGGCGGATCCGCGAGTCGGGAAGCAAGGTGAAAATACATTTGAGCACCCAGGCCAATACTACAAACAGCGATAGTGTGAAATTTTGGCGGGACCAGGGCGTCGACAGGATTGTGACAGCCCGGGAACTGAGCCTGGACCGGATCAGGGCAATGAAAGAAAAAGTGCCTGAAGTGGAGCTGGAGGTATTTGTTCACGGGGCGATGTGTATCGCCTACTCGGGGCGCTGCCTGCTGTCAAGTTTTTTAAATCAACGGTCCGCTAATCGCGGGCACTGCAGCCAGCCCTGCCGCTGGGAATACATGTTGAAAGAAAAAATGAGCGGGGAAGAGTTGGCCATCGAAGAAGATGCCCGGGGGACTTACATCCTTAATTCCAGGGATCTCTGTATGATCGGGCAGATCCCCGCCCTGGCCGCTGCCGGTGTGAATAGCTTAAAAATTGAAGGGCGTATGAAAACGGCCTATTACGTGGCCGCGGTAACCAGGGTTTACAGGGCCGCCCTGGACGATTTTGACAGGTCAGGGCCGTCGTATAATTATGACCCCCAATGGCTTGAAGAGCTGGCCAGGGTTTCTCACCGGCCGCACACCACGGGGTTCTACCTGCCTGGGCAGGAAGGCGATACAGAATATATGGCAGATTCATCTTATATCAGGGGCTATGATTTCGTCGGGACGGTGGATGAGCATAACCTGGAAAAAAACTCTTTGAGAATCAAGGCCCGGAACAGGTTTTTTCTTGGCGATGCCCTGGAAATCCTCGATCATAACCACCGGGAAATAATAAGGTTCAGGGCAGATCAGATTATTGATCAAAAAACGGGAAACAGCCTGGAAGCCGCCCATAACAGCTACATTGTCGATGTTTCCCTGATCACGGGGGTTAACCATAAAATCAGCAAACATGCTTTGATCAGGCGAAGAAGCGATACGGGGCCGCTTAAATGATCCAAATGCCGGCCTTGACGGGCCGGGGCTTTTTTTATCACGGGTTTAATGGTGTAATATTGCCTGCACGGAGGGTTTATCAACCTTCTCTTTCCTGATGCGGCAATCTGTTCAGACGGGTTAATGGCAGATCAGTTAGGAAGCTTCCCGGGGCGGGGGTTGTAAAAAATCTGTAAGACTTTTAATTTACGTGCATAATCTATAAAAATTGTTTATAATAAAACAGTGTAATTTATGGGCAGGAGGATATAGTATTTGTCAATTCACATTAATCGTAAAAATATAAGGTTTTATCCGGATTCGAAAAGAGTAATTGCCCGTTACTATATGCCCGGTGGTGATGAGAGGGCTAAAAATATTATACCCAAAATACTATCGCTGTCAGAAGAAGATACCAGGTTTACCCTGAACCGGGTGCTGACAAATTTTTCCCAGCGGCATCGTAATATAACGATCGTTTTTAAAAAGCATTTTGACAATGTAAAGCATTTAATTAAAGAGCTCAGTATCGACCCCGAAAGTCTTTCACGGGAAGAGAAATTGTTGATTGGATCGTATTTTACCATGGAATATTCGATTGAATCTGCAGCATTCTTCAACCCTTCAATTGTGGAAGACCCTGACCAGACCGCCCTCGGAGCGGGTGAAAAAAGAGTTATCGTCAGCTTCAGGGCCACGGGGGAAGGCCATATTTCTTCAATTGTTTTTAGAAGCGGGATTATTGATAAGAATAATGAGCTCAAGTTTAAAGAGCCCGGAGACTTGGTGGATATTCCGGAAGCGGTTAAAAGGCACATTTACGAAAAACAGGCTTTCTTAGATAAACTTTCCGAAATGAGTGTCCAAAAAGAACTTATCGATATGGTTATGAACCGGCTCAAAGATTATTTTACATACGGTGAGCTGCAGGCCAGCATCAAAGAATCGATCGAAAAAAATAACCTGGACTCGACCCAGAGAAAAGTTCTCAAGGATTGTAACTGGCTGGCTAATTCACACTACGAAATTACATTTTCCCTTGACACGGCTATCTCCGAACGGGTGATTTACCCGATATCCAACTCTGAAAGAAACGGTATCGAAGATGCCCGGTTCGTTCAGTTTGTAAATGGTGACGGCACGACTACATACTATGCGACCTATACTGCCTTCAGCGATTTTACAATTATGCCCAAGCTGATCGAAACCAACGATTTTTACCACTTCAGGATTATGCCCCTGAACGGGGAGTACGCCCAGAACAAGGGGATGGCTTTGTTCCCCAGAAAAATTAACGGTAAATATGCCATGCTGTCACGTGTTGATGGAGTCAGCAACTATATCATGTTTTCCGAAGACATTCATTTTTGGCAGGATGCAGTTAAAATCCAGGAACCGGAGTACCCCTGGCAGTTTATTCAGATTGGCAACTGCGGGTCACCGATTGAAACAGAAAAAGGATGGATCCTGCTTACTCACGGGGTAGGACCGATGCGCAGGTATTCTCTTGGGGTTACACTGCTCGACCTCGAAGACCCCACTAAGGTTATAGCCCAAACCAGTGAGCCCCTGATGAGGCCAAATGATGAAGAACGCGAAGGCTATGTACCCAATGTGGTTTATTCATGCGGGGCGATGATCCATAATAACGAGCTGATTATCCCTTATGCCATGGCCGATTACGCTTCAACATTTGCAACGGTATCATTAGATGAACTGTTTGAGAAGATGGTCTATATTTAACACTGATATGCCGGAAATATCAATCATTTGACCAGTCCAACCCGCCGAGCAGGAACGCAAACCTCAGGGTGTCTATCAGTGACTCCACCCCTTCAAAATTTGATTCCAGGCCCAGCTCTTCCATTGATATGTTCAGCTCTAGCGGCAGGTTAACCGGGAGATCCTGTTCAATATAAATGATCTTTTCCGGGTCTTGAAATGCGGAAGGGTCAATTTCTATGATGGTTTTTAGTGGAATATCCTGATTTATGGGCACGTTTAAATCCAGGGGCATATCCACCATCGTTCTCCCGAACAGGGGCAGGTCAATGGGTACCGTTACTGTCTGGTTGATCCGCACGCTGGTTCTGACCGGGACGGTCGTATCGAGCGGGATGCTTTCAGGTAACAGTTGGCTCAAATCAATTAGATCTCCCAGCGGGACAGCCAGTTTGATAGGAATTGTTTCATCCAGTTCGACCCTGATCTTGATCTCATCCCGGTACAAAGCCTGCAGATCCTCACTAAGCCGGGTTGTCTGAGTGTCGATTTTGCTGCGGGTAATAAGGAAGATAGTAATTATTAATATAAGCAGGACAATCAGCAGCAGGTGCGATCCTTTGACTGCCAAAGCATAAAGCTTTGCGATATCTGGCGTATTTTTTTTCATATGCTTATAGTAGTATACTTTCGCCAACTATACAAACAGATTTATTAAAGTGGGCCCGGGAAAACATCTCCGGGCACCCTTTTAACCAGCCGGTCTGTTACAATGGGGCCTTATGGCCGCCCTTACTGCAGCAGTTCCAGGGCTTCTATTATTTTGTAATCCTGCTCTTTTCTCAGTTCTTCTATCTTTTCGTGAAAGAGCCTGACGGTCATATCGCTCATTTCACCGGTAACCCCGGCATCATAATCGGCTTGAAACTCTTCCAGGGCTTCGGTTAAAGCCTGGTCGAAATAACCCGTTATTTCGTGATTATAGTATCCGAATTCTCTCAGGATTTTCTGCAGGGTTTCTACTTCTTCGCTTTCATCTCCCCGGGCCAGGCTGGTGCTGATCGGCTTCATGGCTAATTCGACGATATAAGGCGGATCTACCTCCAGGTCAGGAGTAAGCCCTACTTCGTGGATTACCCGTTTATCCGGGGTCTTGTACTGGGCAACAGTGTGGCGCACCGCCCCGCCGTTGCCGAGTTCCCTGATGTTCTGGACCGAAGCTTTGCCGAAAGTCTGGGTCCCCACCAGGGTTGCGGTGCCTGTATCCTGCAGTGCCCCGGCCAGCACTTCCGAAGCGCTGACACTGGCTCCGTTAACCAGGGCCACCATGGGCATTCCCAGCCCTTCAGTTTCTGACAGGTACGTTTGCATTATTCCTGCGCCATCGGTAACGTGGGTAATCGGACCCTCGGGTATCAGCAGATCAGCGATTTCGACTGCCGCACCCAACAGGCCGCCCGGATTATTCCTCAGGTCAATAATCAGGCTTTCCATGCCCTCCTGTTTTAGTGTGTCCAGGGCCGCTTTGAAATCCTGGCCGGACGTATCGGAAAAACTGGTTAGCCTGATGTAGCCAATGCTATTTTCAAGCATTTCATATTCAACAGTTTCGAGTTCGATTATTTCCCGGGTAATTTCGAACTCCAGGATTGCATCTACGTTCGGCCGCTCAACTTCCAGCTTCAGGCTGGTGTCCGGTTCTCCGCGCATTAGATTGACTGCCTTGTTCAAATCTTCCCCGACCAGGTTTACGCCATCCACAGAAATAATGCGGTCGCCTGAACTTAGCCCGGCTTCCTGGCCCGGGGTGCCGGAAATCGGTGACAGGACAGTGACGTAGTCATCTTCGATGTAGACTTCGATTCCTACCCCGCCATAGGTGCCCTGGGTTTGAACCTGCATATTTTCATATTCATCAGGATCAAGGTAGCCGGCTTCAGTATCTTCCAGTTTTTCAAGCATACCTTTGTATGCATTTTCCAGAAGTTCTTCCCGGTCAACCTCATCAATGTGATCAGCTTCCAGGACAGCAATTATTTCTTCAATAACTTCGAGGCCGCCCGAAGCATTCAACGGCTGTTCATCTATTTCTCCTGAAGTTTCAGTCCCCACGGCCGCAGCCCCGAAGAAGGTCAGGATATTAGTTGCCAGTATGATCAAGACGACTAAAATTATGTTTTTAGTTTTCAATTTTTCTCCCTCACTTTAGATTTCGTATTAGTCTTTGCCCGGCCCGCGCATTTTCGTTAAAGCTGCTTGAGTTAATGCCGGCATTTGACGTGTGACTGAGCAGATGCTCGTTAATACAAAAAGCAAGCTGAGATAGCTTGCCGCAGTTTTGATCGATATATCAATTTACAGTTTATCAATAAACGCTGAAATGATCAACAACACACGCCTGCTTGCTTATTTTGGGGAGTGTCAAACCATTTTTACCCGACTACCTCTTTATTTTTTGACTGATCCAAAAACTTATAGCCATACAATGCAATTTCCAGGCAGATTCTCTTTTCAGGCGTGTTTATAAAGTCTTCGCCAAGAAGCTTTTCAAGGGTTTTCATACGATGGTACAGGGATTGCCGGGATATAAAAAGCTTTTTTGCAGCTTCCTTTTTGTTATATTGACAATCACGGAGAACGGTCAGAGTCTTGAGCAGCATCTTATTCGAATCATGGTTGTTTCCAATCAGTGGCTCTAGATAGTCATTAATAAAGTCTTCAACACTATGATTGCTTTCTAGCATCAATATAATTCTATAAATGTGCAGGTCTTCATAAAACATTTTTTCCG
>SKOR01000050.1 GCA_007119965.1 Syntrophomonadaceae bacterium | reverse complement strand
GGATAGAGAAACCGGTGAAAACATAATACAGAGAATCAAAAGCAATTTTAAAAAGTACACTCAGACGCAATCAACGAAAGCCCCGGCCAGCCAATGTGACAAGTCACAGGGCCGTTTTGTTTGACTTATAAGCATTTACAGAAGGCTTAAGAGTGAAGCCAAACAAAACGCTCCTGTGACTTACAGCTCTCAGTACATCCCTGTGACTTGTTAAGATAAAGCAAAACGTGGAGATTTCTCTCCACGTTGCAGATCAAGCTTGGTGTCGGGAGGGGGACTTGAACCCCCATGGTATAAACCACACGGCCCTCAACCGTGCGCGTCTGCCAATTCCGCCACCCCGACATATTTAGTTTTACTTTTAAGATTATAAGGGTTTCTTAATGTTGCGTCAAGGCACTGAAAGGTATTTCCGGTAATAATATTGCCTGCTGCTTTAAATGGTCCGGAAATAATCTGAAGGTTTACAGGTATGGCACGATATTTTTTTGTAAACTATTAATAAGGGAATGTTGTGTGAACAATAAACTGCATTTTTTATCAATGGAGATCCCTGATTGGATCTCAGCCCGCCCTCCCGCCATCTGAATAATGCATCGACTCCTGCTATGAATTATTGGAAGGTTTTCAAATTTATTATTATTTTATATTGTGTAATTACCCAATTTTTATTATAATAATAACTAATTTACTGTACGGTTAAACTCTAGATACAAGGAGGGCTTAAATTTATAGTGGACAATAAAGACCAGTACCTGTCGAAACCGTGGCTGAAAAATTATCACCCTGATGTGCCTGCCGAGGCAGAAGTCCCGGATAAATCGCTAACTGAACTTTTTGATGAGGCCGCCCAAAAATACGCCAATCGTACGGCGGTTATTTTTTATGGCAACAAAATCAGTTTTAAGCAGCTGAAAGATGAGGTCGATCGCTTTGCCACCGCCTTGGCCGGTTTTGGCATTAAAAAGGGAGACAAGGTCGCCTTATACCTGCTGAACAGTCCTCAATACGTGATATCTTATTTTGCCATTTTAAAAGTGGGCGGCACCGTTACCCCGATCAGTCCCGTCTATACCAGCAGTGAAGTCAATCACCAGCTTACTGACAGCGGTGCGCGTAACCTCGTCTGCCAGGATATTCTTTACGATAATATTGCCAAGACGGGGATTAAGATGGACCGGGTCTTCCTGACCGGAATCAGTGATTACCTGCCGACAATCAGAAGGATGATCGGTAGAAGTGTCCTGCGCAAAGCTTTCAGCGAACTGGAAGTCCCCACCCCGAAGATTGATGAAAGGGAAGGCTTTTACCGCCTGAAAGATTTGATAAAAAAGACCGAACCCAACCCCCCAGCAGTGGAGATAGAGCCTGCCGTCGACCTGGCAGTACTGCCCTATACCGGTGGAACAACTGCCCTGCCTAAAGGGGTCATGCTCTCTCACCGCAACCTGGTTGCCTGTCAGAGCCAGGTGCAGGCATCCTGGCCAATTCTTGAAGAAGGAAAAGAAGTGGTCCTTGCCTTCCTCCCCTTCTATCATATCTACGGCCAGGTAGTAGTTATGCTGAACACGATGCTTACAGGCGGCACGATGATTCTTTTTACTACCCCCGATATCGACGACATTCTTTATGCCATGGAAAAGTACCAGGCCAGCACCTTCCTGGGCGTACCTACTTTCTTTGAATACCTCAAGGAGTATGAAAAAACCGACCGGGTTAACTGGAAACGCTTAAAATTGATTATCTGCGGAGCTGACACTCTTCACAAAACTACCCTTGAAGAATGGACCAGGCGAACCAATAGTGAAATTACCGAAGGTTTCGGGATGACCGAAACCAGCGGTGTAAGCCATGTCAACCCGATGGGCAGCAGTAAACCGGGTTCATTCGGCCTGCCCCTGCCGAACGTCACTGCTGCCATAATCGACCCTGATACAAATGAATTTTTACCGGTTGGCGAGACAGGTGAAATGATTCTGCACGGCCCGAACATAATGCAGGGTTACTGGAACCGTGACGAAGACAACAAAAAGATTTTTCTCGATGTCGACGGCAAGAAATTCATGAAAACCGGCGACCTGATCCGCATGGATAAGAAAGGTTATTTTATCTTCTACGACCGGACCAAGGACTTGATTAAGTATAAAGGTTATTCTGTTTTTGCCAGGGAGATTGAAGAGGTTCTCTACAAGCACCCCCAGGTAAAGGCTGTCGGAGTTATCGGTGTTCCCGATCCAAAGGTAGGACACTACATCAAGGCTAACGTGGTCTTAAACCCTGAAGCCCGCGGCAAAATTTCCGAAGAAGATATCATCAACTACTGCAAGGAGACCCTGGCTCACTATAAAATCCCGAGAGTATGTGAATTTCGCGGTGAGCTGCCAAAAACGGATGTGGGCAAAATATCGCGGCGCGAACTGCGGGAAGAGTTGGACGAGGAGGTCTAGAATTGGACAAGCCATTTTTTGAAGTTGAGAACCTGACTAAGAGCTTTGGCGGGTTAACCGCAATCAATGATGTCAGCTTCCAGGTAGCCCGAGATGAAATGGTCGGCCTGATCGGCCCCAACGGGGCAGGTAAAACCACCATGGTACGCCTGATTATGAGCATTTTAAAGCCGGACAGCGGTTCGATCCGGCTGAGAGGCAAGGATATTACAAACATGCGCACCTGGAATGTCGTTTCAGAAGGTATTGCCGGCACTTTTCAGACTACCCGCCCCTTCCGGCGCCTGCCGATTATTGCCAATGTGATGGTTCCCTGCCTCGGCCCGCGCACTTCAAAACGCGGCGAGTGGGTTAAAAGGGTCGAAGCCAGGGCCATGGATGCCCTGGAATTTGCCGGGATCTCCGACCTGGCCATGGAGCCGGCCTCACGCCTGTCCCAGGGGGATTTAAAAAGGCTGGAAGTAGCCCGCGCTATTGCCACAGAACCGGAACTGCTGATTTTAGATGAGCCTTTCGGGGGACTTACTCCGACCGAAACTGAACTGATGGCCAAATCAGTGCGCCGCCTGCACAAGGGCGGGCGTTTCGGCCGCCTGCACAGTGAAGGCGCTGCAATGATTATCATTGAGCATAAACTGCACGAGTTGATGAAAATCGTCGACCGGGTTATAGTGATGCACTTTGGCAAGGTAATCGCTGTCGGCACTCCGGATCAAATCATTAATAATGAAGAAGTAATTGAAGCTTATATCGGCAAGGAGGTGGTCTAGGTGCTGCTGGAGGTTAAAAACCTGACTGTCTCTTATGATACAGCGATGATCTTAAATGATGTCAGCATGTCAGTTGACAGCGGCAAATTGGTCAGCCTTGTCGGGCCAAACGGAGCGGGAAAATCTACTTTCATCCGGACAATTACCGGCCTGGTCCGCTGGGAAAGGGAAACTCTCAAAGGCACGCGTTACGGGGACATAAAGATTGAAGGCGAGATTACTTTTAACGGTGAGCGGATCGAGAAACTTCCGGCCCACGACATAGTAAAAAGAGGTCTGATTCACTGCCCGGAGCGGCGGCGACCCTTTACAGAGATGTCGGTATTTGAAAACCTGATGGCCGGGGCCTACCTGATTAGCGACAAAAAACAGCTGCATCATAATTTAGATGATGTTTACAGTATTTTCCCGGTCCTTAAGGAGCGCAACAGCCAGATCTCGGGAACGCTTTCGGGAGGCGAACAACAGATGCTGGCGATCGGCCGTTCGCTTATGGTCAAGCCGCTCTTGCTCTGTATCGATGAACCTTCAACCGGCCTGGCTCCCCAGGTCAAACAGCTCGTGTTTGATAAAATTAAGCAGATTCAGGCCCTGGGTATGACCATTTTACTGGTGGAGCAAGATGTCAGCATGACTTTTACCATGGCCGATTACAATTACATTCTTTCTCACGGCAAGATTGTCAGCCAGGGATCCAGTGAAGAGCTGCTGAAAGATGAAACAATACGTCAGTCCTACCTCGGTTTGTAAGTTCGGGAACAGGAAGCTGAAAACGGCCCGACAAATCAAAAAGAATGCCAGGGTTTCGATACCCTGGCATTTTTACGGACAGCTGGGTCAGGAAAAAACCATAAACCGGTATGAGGTGATTTGAAAGCCGGTTATTAAAAACCATTTTAATCCCGGCACACGTCAGGGCTGTAGAATACTGTTTTGCAATGACTGGCACAGCCTCCTGTGCCCTGGCTTGTGCCTGCCCTTCCGGACCCTGACTTCTGCACTGAAAGAGCTGAGCCCTGATCTTCTTATGCTGATTAACGCATGTCAGAATAGCATACGCGGCATTCCTTCCGGTTGAAAGCGTTGCGCACTTTACAGCGCGGGCATTCGCGTTCAAGTTTGTCGCGGACAAAAGTAGTTATCCCTTCCGGCATCACCCGCAGCACCATAAGTACAATCAGGGCAAAGATCAGCATGCGGTATTCGGAAACCGCCCTTAAGACTTCAAGGGTCGGAAAAAGGATAAAGACCCCGGCAACCGCACCGTAGATCGTCGCTATGCCGCCAAATATGGTCCAGATTATAGCCTGGAAAGACATTAGTACGGCTAACATCGAGGGCCCGGCGATCCTTAAAAAGTGAGTGTACAGACCGCCGGCAATGCCGGCAAAAAAGCCGCTCAGGCAAAAAGCGAGCAGTTTGAACTTGATAGTGTTGATGCCGGAAGCGCGAACGGCAATTTCGTCTTCCCTTATAGCATGAAAGATAATACCGATTTTTGAATCAGTGATCTTCCACATGATGTAACAGAGGACCAGCATTAGAACTACTGCTATATAATATTCGTGGATCCGCAAAACAGCCAGGCGGGTAATACCTGATATGCCAAGCTCTCCGCCAAAGAACCCCGGGAAAACAAAGATAACTCCCATGAGCATAATCGGAAAAGCGAGGGTCGCCAGGCCCAGGTAAGGACCCTTGAGACGCAGGCAGGGAATGCCTACCAGGAGACCTACCAAAACAGCAGCGAGGGCTCCGATGGGGATAGTCACAAATGGGGGCCACCCGAGGCGCAGGTTCAATAAGGCAGTCGTATAGGCAGCAACGCCGAAAAAGAGGGCGTGGCCAAAGCTGACCTGGCCGACAAAGCCGGAGAGGAGATCCCAGCTGGCCGCAAAAATAGCGAAAATAGAGGCTATGGCCAGGATGCGCAGGATATACATGTCCTGGGTCAGAAGGGGCATCAGCAGCAGGGCAAGGACAAAAACCACGGCAATGACACGCGTGGGCAGAACTAATATTTCATTACGTATGTAGCGCATAGACATTCTTATCACAGCCATTGATTTATCGCTCCCCTTCCATGTAGACTCCATATAAGCCTTCGGGGCGGACTACTAATATGACCAGCATAATCGCCAGGGCAATCGCCACTTTTAAAAATGATCCCCCGGGCATCGTGAAAACAACGGTAACCTCGATAAAGGCAAGGATCATGGCCCCGATAAAGCTCCCCTTGATGCTGCCCAGGCCGCCCAAAATAACAATGGCTAAAACCAGTACCAGCGGGTCGAGCCACATATGCGGTTCAAGCGTGTAGAGGGGAGCGACCATCACTCCGGCTATTGCAGCCAATCCGACTGATATAGCCATCGTGGCGGCAGCAATCCGGGCTACATTCATACCCATCAAATTTGCAACTTCACGATCCTGGGCTGATGAACGGATCGCTACGCCAAGGCGCGTTTTCATCAGCACCAGCCAGACTGCTACCAGCGATAAGCTGACGACACCGATAGTCAGCAGGTACTGGTAGGATATGCGAATGCCCATCGGATTGATATAACCGGATACAATACTTGAAACCCCGCGGTAATGCCCGCCGAAGATGATCAGGATTAGCTCCTGGAAAACCAGGGCTACTGCCACGGTAATAATCAATACTGCTGTTTCATGTTCCCTGATTGGCTCCATAAAAACATAATATACAAAAACACCGATCAAAGTAACAATCACGATCGACAGCGGAATAGCAATTATAGGATGCAGGGCCATGGAAGTGCCAAAATAAAAAACGGCGTATGCCGCCAGCATAAAAAATGCAGTATGAGCAAGGTTGATAATCCTGGCCGCCCCGAAAATCAGGGAAAACCCGACGGCCAGCATAGCGTAAACTGCACCGTTCATTAATCCATAAACAAGAATATCACTTAGCATAGCAT
>SKOR01000080.1 GCA_007119965.1 Syntrophomonadaceae bacterium | reverse complement strand
GGCCAGCTCTTTCAGGACGGGACCTGCTCCTGTATCGATGAGAAGCCTCTCTTCACCTTTGAGATATAAACTATGGGCATACGGATAACGCCCCCTGTTTTCCGCTTCTACAAACCAGACCCCGGGCCTTAGCTCTTTCATCCCTGTTCAACTCCCCTGGAAAACATTTCAATCGATTACCCCTGTTGAAAGTTTGCAGGATGAGGCAGTATAAGCTGCATCATCCTGCTTTAAGCATCTTGCATAAACCCTATAAACGTACATACCACAGATCAGGCCGGCTGCCAAGCAAAAAACCCACCTGGAGCGTGATTAGCGCCTGCGATGGGTTTATATTGTCATCTAAGAAGGTAGAAAATTTAGCGCTTGGAAAACTGAGGTGCACGGCGTGCTTTTTTCAAGCCGCATTTTTTACGTTCTTTCATCCGTGGGTCACGGGTCAGATAGCCGTTTTTCTTCAAAACCGGCCTGTATTCACCATCAGCCTGCAGCAGGGCACGAGCGATACCATGCCTGATTGCGCCGGCCTGTCCGGAGAAACCGCCTCCTGCAACTTTGGCGATAACATCGAAGCTGTTTTCGTTTTCTGTGGCAACCAGCGGCTGCCTGACAATCAGTTTTAATGTATCGAGCCCAAAGAATTGGTCCATTTCTTTACCGTTGATTACGATCCTGCCGCTGCCCGGAAGCAAACGTACTCTTGCTACCGACTCTTTACGGCGCCCGGTTCCAATATATTGCACTTCACTCAAGAGCCAGGGCCTCCTTCCGTCTTGTCGTCCCGGCCTTCTTTCCAGACCTGCGGTTGCTGAGCCTGTTGAGAATGCTGGTTATCTCTGTAAACGCGTAATTTTTTAAGCATTGCCCGCCCCAGACGATTATGGGGAAGCATGCCCTGAATAGCCATATAGACTGCTTTTTCGGGTTTTCTATCCATCAGGGTAGCGTAATTCATTTTTGTCAATCCACCGGGGTAGCCCGAATGGCGGTAGTAATACTTTTGTTCTAATTTGCGGCCGGTCAAAACAACCTTGGCGGCATTGAGAATAATGACGTGATCGCCGGTATCAAGATGCGGTGTAAATTCCGGTTTGTGCTTCCCTCTTAACAGCCGGGCGGCTTCCGTTGCCACCCTGCCCAGGGGACGCCCGGCAGCATCAATAATGTACCAGCTGCGTTTAATATCGTCAGGTTTTGCCATATATGTAGTGCCCATTTCTACCCTCTCCTTTAACCTCATCCAGTAAAGCCACAACCTACATTCTAATATACCAGGCAGGCCCTGTCAAGCCAATTAAGGGCCCTTTGAAGTGTTTTCCGATGTTTATTTTTGCTTTACTGCACTAAATTATCATAATGTACTTTTTCCAGGCATAAACCGTAAGCAGGAACTGTTGGCCCAGCGGCTTCAGAGTTTTTTCCGTCCAGGGCCGCTTCGACGTCTGTTAACTCCAGGCGCCCCAGACCGACACGAATTATTGTACCGGTAATTAAGCGGGCCATGCGGTAAAGAAAGCCGCTGCCTTCATAGTAAATGGCCAGCAGTTGTTCTGCAGGCTTCTCCTTTAACTGAACCCTGTAGAGGGTCCGTGTTGTTTCCGTCATCAGGCTGCCCGCGGCCCGGAAGGCCTTGAAATCATGGGTGCCTGTAAATAAATCCGCCGCTTTTTCGATCGCTTTCATGTCCAGGGCATCCGGAAGGTGAAAGCTGTAGAGCCTTTTCATAACCTGCGGGTAAGCCGCCCGGTCAATTGTATAGCTGTATACCTTGCGCCTGGCGGAAAAGCGGGCATGAAAATCATCCGCAACTTCCACTGCTCCTGTAACTACAATATCGGGGGGCAGCAGTGCATTCAAAGCATGGGGCAGCTTTTCTTCATCGATGCGGAATGGGGCCCGGTAGCTTGCTGCCTGCCCGCGGGCGTGAACTCCCGCATCGGTTCGTCCGGATCCGCATATTCGCAGGTGCTGCTTGTAAACAACTGCAAGCGCGCGTTCCAGTTCGCCCTGGACTGTAGGTGCGTTATCCTGAATCTGGAAACCGCTGTAGTTAGTGCCATCATAGCTGATGCGGATTAAGGTATTGATCATCGCCTGCTCCTTTTAATGCCCACCATAACAGCTAGAGTCCGAGGGTCAGCGAGGCAACCAGCATGGCCACAACAACTGCGAGGACAGCCCAGTCCCGTGGGGCAATCGTATCCTCGTGCATGCGGGTACGCAGGGCACCGATCCTGTAACCGCGCGCTTCCATGGCCAGGGCCAGCTCGTCGGCACGCCTGAAAGCGCTGACAAAAAGAGGCACAATCAACGGGACCAGGCTTTTGGCCCGGCGGAATATGGAGCCTGTTTCAAAATCGGCTCCCCTGGATACCTGGGCGCGCATCAACCGCTGGCTTTCCTCCATCAGGGTCGGTATAAAGCGCAGGGCGATAGCCATAATCATAGCCACTTCTTCCGTAGGCAGCCCGATATAGCGCAGAGGCCTTAAAAAGTAACCGAGCCCGTAAGTAAGCGACAACGGTGTTGTTGTAAGAGTTAAGAGCAGAGAAAAGAGCACGAGTGTAACCAGGCGCAAAATAACAAATATCCCTTCCCTGACCCCTTCTGACTCTACCGTAATGAAGCCGACCCTGAGCAGAACGACCCCGCCACTGGTAAAAAAGAAATAGATGACCAGGGCGAAGAGGGCAATGTAGAAAATTGGCCGAAGCCCCTTGAGAAAGTAACGGAAAGGGACCCTGGTCGTTGTAATCATGGCCAGGACAATAACCAAGAGGCCGGCCAGGCCGGGGTAGGTTTGCAAGCTGAAAAGCAGGGCCAGGACCACGAGCAGTGACAATATCTTCAGGCGAGGGTTCATGCGGTGGATCAGGCTTCGTCCGGGAAAGTACTGCCCCAGGGTAATACTTCGGCTCATTTCTCTTGCCGCCCTTTCAGCTTATTGATTTCCTGTCGCGCCCCTTCAAGGGTATAGATGTCAGTTCTTACATCCAGGCCTTCTTCAGCCAACCAATACATGATCTCGGTTACTGCAGGCAGGCCGAGGCCCAGTTTATGAAGCTGCTCACGTTTTGAAAATATTTCAGATGTCGGCCCGTTTAAGACCAGCCTGCCCTGCTTGAGCACAAACACGGTTTCAGCAAGCGCCGCTGCTTCGTCGAGGTGATGGGTACAAATCAGGATAGTTAAGCCTGTATTGCGGTTTAGCACAGCCAGCAGATTAAATAAGTTAGCGCGGCTGAATGAATCCAGCCCTGCCGTCGGTTCATCGAGAATCAGCACTTCCGGTTTAAAAGAGAGCACCGCAGCCAAAGCAACCAACCGCTTTTGTCCTGAACTGAGTTGGAATGGATGCCGATCTAAAAGAGCGTCCGGGTCAAGGCCTACTTCCTGAAGGGCCCCTGTTACACTGGTTTGCACTTCATTTTCTGCGAAGCCTAGATTCCTGGGGGCAAAAGCGACTTCATCGTACACAGTTTCTGAGAAAAACTGTTCTTCAGGCATCTGGAAAACCAGGCCGATCCGCTTTCTCAGCTTAAGCAGCTCCGCTTTGTCTGAACCGACAGTACGGCCCTCAAATAACACCTGTCCCGAAGTCGGTTTCAGCAACCCGTTCAGGTGCTGAATAAGAGTTGATTTGCCGGATCCGGAAGGCCCGATCACCAGGGCAATTTCACCCTTCTTAAGCTGGAAAGTAACCTCTTTTAGAGCTTCATTGGCAAATGGGGTGCCGGGCATGTAAGTATGGGTCAGCTTTTCCGTTCCGATAAACATAGGTAGTGGACCAGCTCCCGGGAGTGGATTAGTTGCGGCGGAAGATCAAAGCCGTCTTCCCTGAGTAAAGCGGCCAGTTCGACCACTGCATTCCCCTGGAGCCCAAAGCTGTGCAGCAGGGGCAGATCGCTTAAAACATTTTCCGGGGGGCCCTGCCTGACCAGGCGCCCCTGGTTAAGGATAATAACCCTGTCAGCAAAAACAGCTTCTTCAGGAAAGTGAGTTACGTGGACTACAGCAATACCCTGTTCGCGGTTCAAACCCTGCACTGTTTTAAGGACATCGCGCCGGCCTGCAGGGTCGAGCATCGCTGTAGGTTCATCCATCAGGATACAATGCGGCCGCATAGCCAATACACCGGCAATAGCCACCCGCTGCTTTTCTCCCCCTGAAAGGAGGTGCGGCGGCTGAAGCAGCAGGTGCTCCAGGCCCAGCAGGCGGGCTACATCAATGACCCTTTTCCGGATCTCAGCAGGCGGCAGGGCCAGGTTCTCCAGCCCGAAGGCGATATCTTCTTCAACTGTTGTCGCCACAAGCTGGTTATCGGGGTTTTGAAAGATCATTCCGCAATAGCGGCGAATTTCGGTTATTCTGCCTTCGTCAATCGTAGAAATACCCTCGACCCGCACCTCCCCTTCGGAAGGAGCCAGCAGGGCATTGAATAACTTCATTAAAGTAGTTTTTCCGGAACCGTTAGGGCCGAGCAGGGCGAGATATTCGCCCCTGTTCACAGCCAGGTTGATCCCGGAAAGGGCAGGCGAAGAGGGCTCCTCTTCACCCGGGTAATGATAAACCAGATCTTTGGCTTCAATCATGATCTCGGATCGGTTAACCATCAGTCTGTCACTCAGTTACAAGCTCCAGGATGACCATCATTGCACTGTCACCGCGGCGGGGTCCTTTTTGAATAACGCGGGTATAACCGCCTTCACGGCCTTCCATCTGGGGTCCGATTTTTTCAAAAAGAGTGGTAACCACATTTTCGTCCAGCAAATAGGCGACAGCCTGACGGCGGGCATGCAGGTCTCCCTTTTTAGCCAGGGTGATCATTTTTTCGGCTAACGGGCGGCATGCCCGTGCCTTTGCGGCAGTAGTTTCAATCCTGCCGCTCTTTAAAAATGATGTCACCAGGCCGCGCAAGAGGGCTCGCCTGGGGCCGCTTTTTCGACTCAGCTTCTGGTATGGCATGCTATACTTCCTCCTTGAAGGCTTACTCTGCGCTGTTGTCGAAGCCGAAGCCAAGTTCAATCAGCTTATGCTCCACTTCTTCCAGCGATTTCTTGCCCAGGTTGCGTACTTTCATCATTTCGTCTTCACTCTTGCGGACCAGTTCTCCAACAGTGTTGATCCCCGCCCGCTTCAAACAGTTGTAAGAGCGCACAGACAGGTCAAGTTCTTCTATCGTCAAATCGAGAATCCGTTCACGATCCTCTTCCTTGCTGTCTGATGTGATCTCAACTTCATCTACTTTTTCGGTTAAATTAACAAACAGCGATATATGTGTGCTCAATACTTTCGCTGCCAGGCTAACCGCTTCGTCAGGCCCGATACTGCCATCGGTCCATAACTCCAGGGTCAACTTGTCATAGTCTGTTACCTGGCCGACCCTGGTATTCTCAACATTGTAGTTGACTTTGCGGATCGGTGAAAACATGGAGTCAACAGGAATCACTCCTATCGGCTGCTGCGGCAGTTTGTTTTTTTCGGCAGGGACATAACCCCTTCCGTTAACAGCAGTCATCTCCATGTACAGCCGGGCATTTTCCTCCAGGGTGCAGATATAATGATCTTCGTTCAAAATATCTACATCGGACGGGGCCTTAATATCTTTAACCCTGACCGCCCCAGCTTTATCGGTATCTATTACAAGGTTCTGCGGTTCGTTAGAATGTATTTTCAGCGAAACGGCTTTCAAGTTGAGGACTATTTCAATCGTATCTTCCAAAACCCCGGGCAGGCTGGAGAATTCGTGCAGGGCCCCGTCGAACTTTACATTTGTAATCGCTGCTCCGGGCAGTGATGACAACAGTATTCTGCGCAGGGCGTTGCCCAGGGTAATTCCATACCCTCTTTCTAAAGGCTCAACTACGAAACGACCGTAATTATTCTGTTCGTCATTTTCCACAAATTCAATTTTAGGCTTTTCAATTTCAATCATCACGATTCAACTATACCCTCCTCGCTTGATATATTGAGGGTCAACTATTAACTTAGCGGGAATAAAGCTCGACGATAAAGTGTTCAGTTACCGGCACATCAATTTCATCGCGCTGCGGTACCCTGATTACTTTTCCTTCCAGCTTTTCATGGTTAACTTCCAACCAGTCTACGATTCCCTGCTGCTCCCTGTCTTCAGCGATTTGTTTAAATACCGGCTTGCTTTTGCGGTGTTCACGAACGGCAACTACATCTCCGACCTTAGTCTGGTAAGAGGCAATATCAACTTTACGTCCGTTAACCTCAAAATGGCCGTGGTTAATAAGCTGCCTGGCTTCTGCGCGGGATCTTGCCAGCCCCATGCGGTAGACAACTGTATCCAGGCGGCTTTCTAAAATCTGCAATAATATTTCGCCGGTAACCCCTCTGCGGCGGTCAGCTTCTTTAAAATAACGGCGAAACTGCCTTTCCATTACTCCGTAAATCCGGCGCGCTTTCTGCTTTTCACGCAGCTGCTGCCCGAATTCCGAGAATTTTTTCCGACCCTGGCCATGTTCTCCAGGCGGATAGGCGTGGCGAACCACCCCACATTTATCAGAATAGCAACGATCACCTTTTAGGTAAAGCTTATCATTTTCTCTGCGGCATAAACGGCAAACTGCTCCTGTGTGGCGTCCCATTTAAATAATGTTACACCTCCTTTAATAAATAATAACTATACTCTCCGCCTCTTTGGTGGACGGCACCCGTTATGCGGTATCGGGGTTACATCTTTGATTGCATTAACCTCCAGTCCTGCAGCCTGCAGCGAGCGGATAGCCGCTTCGCGTCCTGCTCCGGGACCTTTTACGTATACTTCAAGCTGCCTCATTCCGTGATCCATGGCCACCTTGGCTGCAGATTCAGCAGCAAGCTGGGCCGCGAAAGGAGTCGATTTGCGTGATCCCTTGAAGCCGACATTGCCGGCGCTGGACCAGGAAATGCTATTTCCATCAACATCGGTAATGCTGATAAAAGTATTATTGAAGGTCGATTTGATATGAGCAACCCCGCGCTCAACATTCTTTCTTTCACGCTTTTTTGTGCGGGTAACTTTTTTCTTGACCAATTTTAGTTAGCGCCTCCCTTCTTTACAAGTCTTTTGCATCGAGGCTTTTCTTAAGCCTTAACTTTTACGGCGGATGCCTACAGTTTTGCGGGGCCCTTTACGGGTCCGGGCATTATTCTTGGTCTTTTGGCCCCTGACCGGCATTCCACGCCTGTGCCTGATGCCGCGGTAGCAGCTAATCTCAACCAGGCGCTTGATATTTAAGGCAACCTCCCGCCTTAAATCCCCTTCGACATTATAGTTCTTATCAATAAACTCACGCAGACGGCCAAGCTCGTCCTCAGTCAAATCTTTGACCCTTGTATCAGAGCTTACTCCGGCGTGCTTCAAAATATCTTCTGCGCGGCTTTTTCCAATTCCGTAAATATAGCTCAGCGCAACCTCTACCCTTTTGTCACGCGGTAAGTCAACACCTGCAATTCTAGCCAATCGCTTAACACCTCCTTGAGCTTAATTCCTTAAAAATAAGGATCGGCAGTACAAGATCTATCGTTAACCCTGCCTTTGCTTGTGCTTCGGGTTTTGACATATAACTACAACCCTGCCCTTGCGCCGGATTATCTTGCACTTTTCACACATTTTTTTCACTGAGGGCCTCACCTTCATGATAACGAACCTCCTTACTTATAACGGTAGGTAATGCGCCCCCGAGATAAATCGTAAGGCGATAGTTCAACCAAAACCCGGTCACCCGGCAGGATTCGAATAAAATTCATCCGTATTTTGCCGGAGACATGAGCCAGAACTTTGTGCCCGTTCTTTAGCTCAACCCGGAACATGGCATTCGGCAGCGGTTCGACCACAGTGCCTTCTACCTCTACTACATCTTTCTTTTTGCTCATGTTTCCAGTTAAACCTCCTCTTCGGGAGCCTCGGTTTCCGGAACCAGTTCTTTCAAAAGCCTGATTACCTGGTTATCGGTTAACTGAGTGGAATTAACCAGCTCACCCGGTTCTACCCTTCGCGCGTAGTGCTGCAAATGAGCGACGTTTTTCTTTTTGGGCCGGGCAACGGGTCGGCTGCGCCCGTCTACAAGAAGCACATGCTTCCGGTCCAATTCCCCGAGTACCAAATAGTGTTTACCTTTATCGCGGCCGGCCAGAGAACGAACCAGCTGTCCCGGCTCCAGTTCCACCATTACTTCGCCCCCTTAAACCAGGTTGGAAGAGGTCAGTATCTCAGGCCCGTTATTGCCCAGTGCCACGGTATGCTCAAAGTGAGCAGACAAACTCCCGTCAGCAGTAACTACTGTCCACTGGTCATCGAGAACCTTAACGTCCCAGCTGCCGATATTGACCATCGGCTCTATAGCGAGGACCAGTCCCTCTTTTAAAACGGGGCCGCGGCCCGGCGTTCCAAAATTCGGAACCTGCGGCTCTTCATGCATATCTTCACCTATACCGTGACCAACATAGTTGCGCACTACCGATAATGAGTTGCTCTCGACGTAGGCCTGAACGGCATGGGAAATATCGGAAAGCCTATTTCCGGCCTGCATAGCTTCGACAGCTTTCTGCAAAGACACTTTTGTAGTTTTAATCAGTTTAGCGGCCTGCGGCGTTATCTCACCGACCCCAAAAGTTGCGGCGGCATCACCGTGATAGCCATTTAAACGAACTCCGACGTCAATGCTGATTATATCGCCCTCTTCAAGTCTGCGCAACCCGGGAATTCCATGCACCACCTCATTATTAATGGAAGCGCATATCGATGCCGGGAAATTATGATAACCCAGGAAAGCGGGTTCTGCCCCATAACTGCGGATCAGTTTTTCTGCGATCTTGTCCAGCTTTGCGGTGGTTAAGCCGGGCTTAATCGTGCTTTCCATCTCCTCAAGGACTTCGGCAACAATCTTGCCTGCTTCCCGCATCAGTTTTATTTCCCGTCCTGATTTTAGCTTGATCATTATTATTTTCTCTATTTCATAAAGCCGCGATAACTGCGCATCATCATGTGGCTTTCGATTTGCTTGAACGTTTCGAGCGTAACACCTACTACAATAATAAGTCCCGTCCCGCCGAACACAATGCTCATATCGGTTATCCGTTCCAGGATAATCGGGAACACGGCTATAAAGGCCAGTGAAAAAGCCCCTGCAGTGGTCAGTCGTGATGTTACACGAGCCAGGTAGTCAGCTGTCGGGCGACCCGGGCGCAAGCCGGGAATAAAACCGCCGTATTTCTTGATGTTACTCGCTACCTGGTATGGATCAAACTGGACCGCAGTATAAAAGAAAGCAAACAGGATGATCAAGGTCATATATAATACCAGGTTCAGGTTACTGCCCCATGCAAGGCTTTCAGCAATCCTTTGCGCCACAGGATGCTGAATAAAACTGACCATTGTCTGTGGAAAACTCAGGATAACCGAAGCGAATATAACAGGAATAACCCCGGCCTGGTTTACTTTCATTGGTATATGCGTAGCCTGGCCGCCGTACATTTTCCGGCCTACAACGCGCTTGCTATACTGCACATTAACCCTGCGCTGTCCCTGGTCAAGCCCGATAATACCAACAATCAGGGCAAGCAGCAGAACGACAACGACTATAATAACCAGAAGGCTGATCTGCCCAAACCGGTATTGCTCAGCCGCCATAGCAACCGCTATCGGGAACCCGGCGACAATCCCTGCAAATATGATCAGGGATATACCGTTGCCAATACCTTTTTCTGTTATCAATTCACCCATCCACATCAGAAAGGCAGTGCCGGCTGTCAGCGATATAATTATCGTAACATACGACAGCAGGGTTTGATCAAGCACAGCTTCCCCGGCAATAAGGGTTGAAAGGCCCAAAGCCTGGATAACGGCAATCACAATAGTGCCGTAACGGGTAATTTGCGATATTTTTTTGCGCCCCTCGGGACCCTCCTGGCTCCATTCCTTAAGCTTGGGAATGACGATTGTCAACAGGTTCATAATAATGGAGGCGTTAATGTACGGCATGATCCCTAAGGCAAAGATAGTAAAGTTGCTCAAGTTGCCGCCGCCGATAATGTTGACAAATCCAAAGATGGTGTCCTCCTGGAAAAACTCAGCCAGCAGGGATGCATCTACGCCGGGCACAGGGATCGCCGATCCCACCCTGAAAACCACGAACATGGTCAGGGTAAAGATAATACGATCTCTAAGTTCTTTGATCCTCCACGCTGTACGTATTGTTTCCAGCAATTTAAATCACCTCTGTCTTTCCGCCGGCTGCTTCAATCTTAGCCTGGGCCTGCTTACTGAAACGATGGGCATGGATTTCAAGTTTACGATCCAACTCACCATCACCCAGTATTTTCAGGGGTTCATTCAGGTTTTTGAGCAGCCCTGCTTCCAGTAAAAGGTCCGGTGTGACAACTGTCCCTTCTTCAAAAGAGTTCAGGTCACTTATATTAACAACATTCCACTTCTTTTTGAATATGTTTGTAAAACCCCGCTTTGGCAAGCGCTGGAAATAAGGCATTTGACCGCCCTCAAATCCACGGCGCACACCGGAACCCGAACGGGATCTCTGTCCTTTTTGGCCGCGGCCGGATGTCTTGCCCAAGCCCGAAGCCATACCTCTTCCTTTACGTTTAGCCGCTGTCCTGGCTCCCTCAGGAGGCCTTAATTCGTGTAAACGCATCGGCTACACCTCCCTCTATAAAGCAACTTGAATCATTTCGTTTCTACAACATCAACCAGGTAATAAACTGTTTTGGCCATGCCCCTGATAACATCCGTATCATCGTGGATGACTGTCTCGCCTATCTTCTTTAAGCCCAACGCCCGCACGGTGCGGCGGTGATTCGGCTTACGGGACAGCGGACTGCGGACCAGGGTAATCTGTAATTTTTTTGCCATAGCTGTGAACTCTCCTTAACTGAGCAGCTTCTCTATTTCAATACCGCGCAAAGCGCTTACATCTTCAGCCCGCTTTAGCGATTGCAATCCCTGCATAGTAGCGTTGACAATGTTGATCGCATTGGCAGAACCGAGTGATTTAGTAAGTATATCCCTGACTCCTGCCAATTCAAGCACCGCACGCACCGGTCCGCCGGCAATTACGCCGGTACCTTCGGAAGCGGGTTTAAGCATTACTCTTCCGCCGCCAAAGCGACCGGTAACCGGATGGGTGATCGTGGTTCCAACCATAGGCACTACAATCATTTGTTTTTTTGCATTTTCAATACCCTTGCGAATTGCTTCAGGCACTTCACCGGCTTTACCCATGCCTGCTCCAACTCTACCTTTTTGATCACCGACAACAACCAGGGCGCTAAAGCTGAACCGGCGTCCACCTTTAACAACCTTGGCCACGCGATTGATCTTAACTACTTTTTCCATAAATTCCTGTGATTGCTCTTTCTTTGCCACCCCTGCTATTCCCCCCTTTCTAGAAGTTTAACCCGGCTTCGCGGGCACCATCGGCAAGTTCTTTGATCCTGCCGTGATAGAGATAACCGCCCCGGTCAAAAACGACATCTTTTATGCCTTTGTCTAAGGCCCGGCTGGCAACCAGCGACCCTACTTTACGGGCCGCCTCCCGATTACCGCCGTGGGACAAGTCCGCACGTAACTGTGGATCCAGGGTTGAGGCGGCAACCAGGGTCCTTCCAGATTGGTCATCGATCACCTGGGCATAAATATTGTTGATGCTGCGGTATATATTCAGCCTTGGACAATCGGGCCTGCCGCTAATTTTAGTCCTCACTCTGCGATGGCGCCGCTTGCGGCGGGCCAAACGCGTTTTTGCCTTTAGCACTATATTACACCTCCAGGCGACTATTTGCCCGCTTTTCCGACTTTCTGGCGGACTATTTCATTCTCATAACGTATCCCTTTACCCTTGTAAGGTTCGGGCGGATAGGTCCGGCGGATAACTGCAGCCAGGTTTCCAACCTTCTGCTTATCGATACCCCTGACCACAATTTTCGTGGGTGCGGGCACTTCGATTTCCATATTGTCACCGGGATCGAATTCGACAGGGTGCGACAGCCCCACATTCAGGACCAGTTTTTTGCCCTGCATGGCAGCCTTGTACCCAACACCGACCAGTTCAAGGTTGCGGCTGTAACCTTCAGTTACACCCAAAACCATGTTATCGATCAGGGTCCTGGTCAGGCCGTGTAAAGACCTGTGCTTCGGGCTGTCAGTTGGCCTTTTTACATACACAAAACCTTCTTCCAGCTCGACAACCATATCCCCGGGCAGTTCCTGAGAAAGCTGACCCTTCGGACCTTTTACAGTAATATTACTTCCGTCTAGCTGCACCTCAACTTTATCAGGCACAACGACAGGTTTTTTACCGGTTCGAGACATCGGTAAACCTCCTCACTATGCTACCAGATATAGCATAATACTTCGCCGCCACTGCTGGATTCCCGGGCCTGGCGATCGCTCATTAAGCCCTGAGAGGTAGAAATAACTGCTATACCCAGCCCTCCCAGAACTTTGGGCAATTCATCTTTTTTCACGTATACCCTCAAACCTGGCTTGCTGATCCTTTTCAGACCGCTGATAATCTTCTCCTGGTTGGGTCCGTACTTCAGATGAACGCGTAAAACACCCTGCTTGCTATCTTTGATATACTCATAATCTTTGATAAAACCTTCCTGCTTCATAATGGCAGCAATTGAACGCTTCACATTAGAAGAAGGAATTTCCACTGATTTATGCCGAACGTTATTTGCATTACGCACACGCGTCAGCATATCGGCAATCGGATCTGTCATCATTAGCAATAACAACCTCCTCTCATTCTTTCATCATCTACCAGCTGGCTTTTTTAATTCCAGGTATTTTTCCCTCGTTGGCCAGATGACGAAAGCAAAGGCGGCACAGGCCGAATTTACGCAAATAAGCCCTCGGTCGGCCGCAAACGTGGCAACGATTATAACGGCGGACTGAAAATTTAGGCTCTCTCTTGGCCTTGGCAATTAACGATTTCTTGGCCATCCTTTTCCTCCTTAACTTACGCGACTACCTTTACATTTAAGCTGCCCTGAAGGGCAGGCCCATTAATGCTAAAAGTTCGCGTGCTTCTTCATCAGTCTCGGCAGTGGTTACTATAGTAATATCCATACCGAGAACCTTTTCTACATTACTGTATTCAATCTCGGGAAAAATCAACTGTTCTTTAATACCAATGGTAAAGTTACCCCGCCCATCAAACGAGTGCGGTGAAATGCCCCTGAAATCCCTGACTCTCGGCAAAGCAATGTTAAAAAACTTGTCCAAGAAATCATACATCCGGACCCCACGCAGGGTCAGTTTCGCACCGATAGGCATACCTTCACGGACCTTAAAACTGGCCACGGAGCGGCGCGCGTGGGTTATAATCGGCTTTTGGCCGGCTATAATCGAAAGATCATTTACCGCTGCATCGAGTATTTTCGGGTTTTCCTTACCTTCGCCCAGCCCCATATTGATTACTACTTTCTCAATTTTCGGCGACTGCAGCACATTTCTGTACTCAAACCGCTTCACAAGGGCCGGCCTTACTTCTTCTAGGTATTTCTGCTTCATACGTGACATATTCGCGCTTTAACCCTCCTTACTTATCCAGCGATTCATCGCACTGCTTGCATTGACGGACCCGGCGGTCGTCTTCGAGCACTTTCTTGGCGACACGGGTCGGTTTGTTGCAAGCCGGGCAAATAACCATTACTTTCGATGCCGGGAATTCTGCTTCCATTTCTCTGATTCCGCCCTGCGGTACACGACGGGTCGGCTTAGCATGCTTTTTGATCATGTTTACGCCTTCCACCTTGACCCGGCCAAGACGGGGAGAAGTAGCAATTACTTTACCCTTTTTTCCTTTATCCTTGCCGGAGAGGACCAATACTTTATCCCCCCGACGAACAGACATCTTTTTCATTTCCACCGGTTTTTCGCCACCTCCATACTAAACATCTAAATCACTTCTGGCGCCAGGGAAACAATCTTCATAAAATCTTTCTCCCTCAGCTCACGGGCAACGGGGCCAAAGATACGTGTTCCCCGTGGATTGTTCTGCTCGTTAATGATTACTGCTGCATTTTCATCGAAGTGGATATGCGACCCGTCACGGCGGTTCAGCCGGCTTCTTGTCCGCACGATAACGGCCCTGACCACTTCACCTTTTTTTACCACACCACCCGGGGTGGCTTCTTTAACCGAAGCAACAATAATATCGCCTATTCGGCCCGACTTGCGCTTCGATCCTCCAAGTACCCTGATACACAGGACCTTTTTTGCTCCCGAGTTGTCGGCTACATTTAAAATGGTTTCGCTCTGAATCATCGTTGCCTCTCCTTTCATTCCCTTTCCGACAGGCTAATCGCAAAGAGAATTTACAACTTCGACTTCTGCATAATTTCCACCAGGCGCCACCTTTTATCCTTACTTACAGGCCTGGTTTCCATGATTCTAACCATATCGCCTACTCGGGATTCATTTGCTTCATCGTGAATTTTATACTTCTTAGAACGGCGGACGATTTTGCCGTAAAGCGGATGGCGGGTTGTTCTTTCGACCACTACCACCCTGGTTTTATCCATTTTGTCGCTGATCACCCGACCGCTGCGTACTTTTTGTTTTCCAGTTTCCAAACCGATGGGCCTCCCTTCCTCTTCAAGCTCAGCTTAGGGCCCGTTCCCTGAGCACGGTTTTAACCCGGGCAATACTGCGGCGGACCTCTTTAATACGCATAACATTTTCTAACTGGCCAGTGGCTTCCTGAAAGCGAAGGTTGAAGAGTTCTTCTTTCAGCTCTTTGACTTTCTCCTCTAACTCCTGCTCGTTTAGCTCACGTGCATCTTTGATTTTCATTCGGAAACACCACCCGCTTCAGTTCTCCTTACGAACTTAGTTTTATTCGGCAGCTTATTGGCCGCCAGGCGCATGGCTTCTTTGGCCACTTCTTCAGTTACACCGGCCAGTTCGAACATAACCCGGCCCGGTTTTACCACGGCTACCCAGTACTCCGGGGAACCCTTACCTTTACCCATACGGGTTTCTGCAGGTTTTTCAGTGACCGGCTTGTCGGGGAAGATGCGAATCCAAACTTTACCGCCCCTTTTAATCGACCTGGTCATAGCAATACGGGCAGACTCAATCTGCTGGCTGGTAATCCAGGAAGCTTCTACAGCCTGAAGGCCGAATTCACCGAACTGGACAACTGTACCGCCTTTGGAACGTCCTTTCATTCTGCCGCGATGTTGACGGCGGAATTTAACCCGCTTAGGCATTAACATTAGTGTCTACCTCCTCCGCAGGCTTCTCCTTGCTCGGTTTCGATGGCAATATCTGGCCTTTGTAAATCCAGACCTTTACCCCGATCCGGCCGTAAGTAGTCTTGGCTTCAGTAAAGCCATAGTCAATATCGGCGCGAAGTGTCTGCAAAGGTACGGTTCCTTCATGGTAGCTTTCATCGCGTGCCATCTCGGAACCACCCAGCCTGCCGCTGCAGGCAATCTTAACTCCTTTTGCGCCATTGCGCATGGTGCGGAATACTGCCTGCTTCATGGCCCTTCTGAAAGCTATCCGCCGCTCGAGCTGTGAAGCTACGCTTTCAGCGACAAGGAATGCATCCAGTTCGGGTTTCTTTATTTCAATAATATTTAAGTGCACTTTCTTTTCCGTCATCGTTTCCAGCCGCTTGCGCAGTTCTTCAACGCCTGAACCGCCGCGGCCGATGACCATACCCGGTTTTGCGGTATGAATATTGATCCGCAGGTTGTTTGCAGCCCGTTCGATCTCGATCCTTGACACAGAAGCTGCTTCCAGTTTTTGCTGAACGTATTTCCGTATCGCAAGATCTTCGTGGAGCAGTTCTTTGTAATTCTTCCCTGCAAACCAACGAGCATCCCAATCGCGGATTACTCCAATCCGGAAACCGATGGGGCTAACTTTTTGTCCCACAACTAGACCCCCTTTCTTTCTTTAACTACAACCGTTATATGGCTGGTTCTTTTCAAAATGAGGAAACGCCTTCCCCTGGCCCGGGGTTGTACCCGCTTCAGGGTTGGCCCTTCATCTACATAGGCCTGGTCGACATAAAGCGTATCGCGCTTCATTTCCATGTTGTGTTCTGCATTTGCTATCGCGGAATTGAGAACCTTGGCAATAACCCCGGCAGCACGGCGCGGCGTATAGCGCAGTATACTTAAGGCTTCGTCGATGTCTTTGCTGCGTATAAGGTCAATAACATCTCTGGCTTTACGCGGCGCCAGGCGCACGTAACGAGCCTGTGCTTTTGCTTCCATTAATCATCCTGCCTCCTCTGCTCTACTTTAGAGTGCTAGAGCGTTCGGTATGGTGCCCATGCCCTCTGAATGTGCGGGTCGGGGCAAATTCACCCAGCTTATGTCCGACCATATCTTCACTGATGAAAACCGGAACATGCCGGCGGCCGTCGTGTACGGCAATGGTGTGCCCGACCATGTCGGGAAATATGGTTGAACGGCGGGACCAGGTTTTTATAACCTTTTTATCTCCCTTTTCGTTCATCTGCTCTACTTTCTTCATCAAGCTGGCCTCAATATAAGGCCCTTTTTTCAGTGAACGCGACAATTTAAGAAAACCTCCCTTTCAGTCGGAAAGCGGCTGCCGTCCTGCTTCTTCAGAAGCAGCAGGCCTTTCCGGCTACTTCTTACGGCGGCGGACAATAAGCCGATCCGAATCCTTATTCTTTTTCCGGGTCTTATATCCGAGAGTAGGCTTACCCCAGGGGGTAAGCGGCCTCTTAAGCCCGATCGGCGCTCTTCCTTCGCCGCCTCCATGCGGGTGGTCGCAGGGGTTCATTACTGAACCGCGCACTGTCGGCCTGTATCCCATCCAACGGGACCGGCCGGCCTTACCGATGGTAAGGTTTTCATGCTCGATATTCCCCAGCTGCCCGATTGTGGCGCGGCAGTCCAGGGGAACCAGGCGGACTTCGCCTGAAGGCAGGCGGATAAAACCTGTATCGCCTTCTTTTGCCGCTAACTGGGCTGCTGTTCCTGCTGAACGGGCCAGCTGCCCGCCGTGACCACGCTTCATTTCAATATTGTGGACAAATGTTCCAACCGGTATCGAACGAAGAGGCATCGCATTGCCCGGCCTGACTTCGACCTTGATTCCGGATATAACCGACTGCCCGACCCTAATTCCCAGCGGTGCCAGGATGTAGCGCTTTTCACCGTCAGCATAATGCAGCAGGGCAATATTGGCTGTGCGGTTCGGATCGTACTCAATACCTGCTACCTTGGCCGGAACGTCATCTTTGTTTCTTTTAAAATCTATAATCCTATAGCTGCGCTTATGGCCTCCACCGCGGTGGCGAACCGTAATCCTGCCGTAACTGTTGCGGCCGGCCTTCTTTGTTAAAGGGGCCATCAGAGACTTTTCCGGCTCCTTCTTGGTAATTTCCTCAAAGGTTGATACGGTGGCAAACCGCCGCCCCGGCGAAGTAGGTTTAAAACGTTTTACAGCCATTTAATACTCCCTCCTTCTACTAGCGGCTTTCAAACAGCTCGATCGGTTTGCTGCCTTCGGCCAGAGTAATAATCGCCTTTTTCCAGCTGGGCTGTTTTCCCTTGGGGAAACGACCCAGACGCTTCATCTTGCCCTTGAAGTTGGCTGTATTGACAGACTTAACTTTTACTTCGAAAATTTCTTCAAGAGCGTGCTTGATTTCAATTTTGTTCGCTTTGCCTGAAACGACAAAGGTATACTTGTTCTCTTCCATCAGGTCTGTAGATTTTTCGCTGATCAGAGGACGAATTATAACATCTCTTGAATTTCTCATCCGCCGAACACCTCCTCAGCCTGCTGAAGTGCCGCTTTGCTCATAACCAGGTAGTTATAAGTAAGGATATCGAGCACATTTAGCTGACGGGCCAGAATTGTTTTCACCCTGGGCAGATTGCGCGCACCCTTGATTATATTTAAATCAGGCTGATCGATGGCAATCAACGCCCCACCGGTTATATTTAATTTTTCAAGCAGCGCGGCCACTTTCTTTGTCTGCGGCGTATCGATCGCATAGTCATCAACTACAATAAGCTTGCCATCATTGACTTTGTCACTTAAAGCAGACCTTAGGGCAGCACGGCGCATTTTCTTGGGAACCTTGGTGCTGAAATCACGGGGGTGCGGTCCGAATGTTACTCCACCGCCAACCCATATCGGCGATTTAACGCTGCCGTGACGGGCACGTCCTGTCCCTTTCTGGGGCCAGGGTTTGCTACCGCTTCCACGCACTTCGCTGCGGTCTTTACTTGAAGCCGTACCCTGGCGGCGCCTTGCCGCTTGCGAGACGGCGGTCTGATGAAGAGCTCCTCGCTTAAGCGGCGCACCGAAAAGGCTCGCCTGGAGCTCAATCTCGTCGACCTGTTCACCATCTCTATTGTAAAGCGATAATTTAGGCATGTTCAGGGCATCTCCTTTCTTTGGGCTATATCTGTTTACTTGACCTTAACCGACTCTTTAACTTCAACCAGGGCGCCCCTTGGCCCGGGAACAGAACCTTTTACCAGCAAAAGGTTTTTATCTGCATCGGTATTAACAACATAGAGGCTCTGGACAGTTCTGCGCCAGCCGCCCATTCTTCCGGGCAGCCTGCGTCCCTTAAAGACCCTTGCCGCATCAACCGAGCCCAGGGAACCGGGACCGCGATGATAATGGGACCCGTGAGTTTTTGGCCCTCTGCTGAATCCCATTTTTTTAATTGAACCGGCAAAGCCTTTGCCCCTGGCTGTTGCGCTGACATCGACATAATCGCCAGCGGAAAAACAGTCGGCCTTAATCTCCTGGCCAGCAGTAAACCCTTCAGGATCATCTACCCTGAATTCGCGCAGGTGGCGCAGCGGCTTTAGTTTAGCCCGCTTAAAATGGCCTTTTAAAGGGCGGTTAACCCGCTGTTCTTTCTTATCAATAAATCCGAGCTGGATGCTGTTATAGCCATCTGTGTCTACATTTTTGACCTGGACCACCCGGCATGGCCCGGCTTCCAGGACTGTGACCGGAACTACCCGGCCCTGCTCATCGTAGACCTGAGTCATTCCTACTTTTCGCGCCAAAATTGCTTTCGACATAATAATATGGCACCTCCCGCCAATCAGCTAGAGCTTAATTTCAATGTCCACACCGGCAGGCAAGTCAAGCCTCATTAAAGCGTCAATAGTCTTCGGTGTTGGTTCAAGAATATCGATCAGACGCTTATGAGTGCGCATTTCAAATTGCTCCCGGGAGTCTTTATACTTGTGCGGCGCCCGAATGACGGTGTAAAGGCTTCTTTCTGTCGGTAAAGGTACCGGTCCGGAAACATCTGCTCCCGTACGGCGCGCCGTTTCAACAATTTTACCGGCAGACTGGTCCAGCAAGTGGTGATCAAAAGCTCTCAACCTGATTCTGATTTTTTGGTTAGCCATGGACGAATCCTCCTTGTCGCCTGATTAAATCAGAGCTGCTCCGTAAAAATTCCCCGGTTGTTTTGCCTGACCGGCAACCTTTTACTTCATCGCCGGGAGCAGGAGTGTAAACATTCACTCCCACTCCAAGCCTTCCCGCTAAGGAAGGTAGTTATTTCTTACTCTTCGGTAATAGCAGTGACCACGCCGGCGCCTACTGTGCGGCCGCCTTCGCGAATCGCGAAACGAACCCCTTCTTCGACAGCAATCGGGGTGATCAGCTCTATATCCATGTTCACAT
>SKOR01000077.1 GCA_007119965.1 Syntrophomonadaceae bacterium | reverse complement strand
CCTGAGCCACGGAGGGCGAATGTCCCGGGCAGCCTAAAGCGGAGGGCTGAAGTTGAACCGCTGCCGCTACCTGCGACAGAACCCGCAAATGAAGGCGCTAACTGAACCACCCCAGCCTGAACGTTCGCAAGCCCATAGATGGCTGAAGTAAATACATTTAACCATAATGATACCGGGGTTATTATTTCAACTTAAATATTTGGCTAATCCGGGATTTAACAGCGTTCATCAAATTAAGAATCATTTCTCAGTTCAGGAAACATCGAGTTTTATAGATTTAAGCTTGCGATAAAGCGTGGCCCTGCTGATACCCAGCGCTGAGGCCGCCTTTTCTTTGCCGCAGGTGGTCAGGCCGTATTTTTGCAGAGCGGCAGTAATTGCTTTTTCTTCCAGGGTGGACAAAGCATCAAGCCCGGCTGTATCACCGGCAGCAGAGTGCCTGATGACTTTTTCAGGCAGACTTTCTTTCGATACCTTGTAATTTGCTTCAACATTAACCGCATATTCAATTGCGTTCTCAAGTTCCCTGACATTTCCGGGCCACGGGTAAGCCAGTAACAGTTCCCTGGCCTCTTCTTTAAATCCGTTAATTTTTTTATTTAATCGGACCGCGTAGTAATCAAGAAAGTGATGCATTAAAAGCAGGATGTCATCTTTTCTGTGCCTCAGCCGGGGAAGAGTAAATGGAATAACGTTAATCCGATAGTAAAGATCCTCACGGAACCTTCCTTCCCTGATCAGGGATTCAAGATCGCGGTTGGTGGCAGTAATAATGCGCACATCGACTTCACGGAAAGATACTCCGCCGATCCGGGCAATATTTTTGTTTTCGATTACATTAAGCAGTTTCACCTGAAAATCAAGCGGCATGTCGCCTATTTCATCCAGAAATATCGTTCCCCCGTGGGCGATTTCAAACTTTCCGGGCTTACCGCCCTTGCGCGCCCCCGTGAAAGCGCCTTCTTCATAACCGAAGAGTTCCGACTCAAGCAGGGAGGCTGGAATCGCCGCACAGCTGATTGCTACAAATGATTTTTTCCGCCTGGGGCTCTCTTCATGGATAGCCCGGGCAAATACACTTTTTCCCGTCCCAGTTTCACCGCGAATCAGAACTGTAGAATCGGTAGAAGAGATCATTTTCATTTTATTCTTGATCTCTGTTATTTCACTGCTCGTTCCGATAATCCCTGAAAAGGTACGTTTTTTATTTTCTTTCATGATCCTGGTGGCCATTTCTTCCACTTCTTCTTTTTTCCTGAAAGAAAGGACAACCCCTGATACCTGTTCGTCTTCATGCATCAGGGTTATATTACAAAAGAGGCGCAGCTCTTCTTTCTCAGAATCGACATACCTGATTTCCTTTCCATAGTATCTTTCACTGCCTGCATCATTCTGCATGCTGATTGCATCAGCGACTCTGAAGTCAGGGAATAGCAGATTGATATGCCGGCCCTGCTGGCTGTGATGCTTCAAACCCAATATTTTTTCAGCAGCCAGGTTAATATTGGTTATCTTGCCATGGGTATTGATGGCAATAATGCCCTCGTAAGTCGAATTAATCACATCTTTAAACTGGTTCATCAGGCTGGCCACTTTGTTTTCCATTTTTTTCTCGTTAAGGGACATTACAATGATATTGCAGAGTTTGTTCAGGAAATCCTGCATTTTATCGTAATGATTGATCAGTTTTCGCCTGTGCTGCTCGTTTAAGGCCAGCAGGGAGATAGTTCCGATCTTCTGTTCGTTAAAAGTTATCGGCTGCATCAGAAAAGCTAAAACATTGCACTGTCCGGAGTAATCGCATTCAGTACAGCAGACGGCATGGGAGGTGTTTTCAACAAAGATGGATTCTTCATCAGCCGATGACATTATTTTATGGGTCATGCAGCCTTCGTCGTAAGTGGCGCCGACTTCTTTTTCGAAGTAACCACTACCGGCAATGACTTCCAACTCCTTGTTAATTACGCCAATTTCAATGTCAACGACACCGGCAAAAGCGGCTGTAACCTGCTGCAGAAAACCCTGAATACTTTTCAACTCTTTCAACCGGCTGTCCCTCCTGTTAAATATAGATAACCTCGTTACCGCAATGTCTGAGGAATTTTTCAAAATCGGCAAACGACAGGCTGATTGTTGCCGTGTTGACGTTGGGATGAAAATTAACAACTTCTTTTTTTTGCAGGTCCCTGTCCAGGGCCACGGTTACCGTTTTCTTTTGATCGTTGATCAGGCCAAACGGGGAAACGGCACCGGTTTCAAGACCGAGGTGTTCATTAAGACGCCGCTCGGAGGCAAAACTGAGTTTGCCGGCAACCAGTTTAGCTGAAAGATCCTTGATGTCAGCTTTTTTTGACTGTTCCAGGACAACAAGGTAATGACGGTTGCCCTTGTTGTTTCGCAGGAAAAGGTTCTTCGAATGAGCGCCTTCAATCACCTGCCAGTATTCTTTCGCCTCTTCAACCGTATAAACTGGCGGGTGCTCATACCGGGTATAGGATATATCAAGTTCTTCAAGGGTGTCATACAATTTTTGTTCATTTTCAGAAATCAATGCACATTACTCCCTTCAGGGTAATATTAATTATAAGACAGGCAAAATCCTTTTATCAAAAGGATTTCACACACACAAAAATGCTATCATGAGCCCTGGGGTCTGTCAAATTCAATCTATAGAGGTCTAAAAACCGGCCAGACCCGCCTTAATGATTACTTCCAGGCCAGGTCAGCCAGTTCCAGAGATTCGAGGTAGTAAGACATGATTTCAACTTCATCAAGGTGATAGCGCCTGGCTGCAATATCAAAAGCTTTGTCCCAGGAACCCTGTTCGTACAGCAGAACCATATCTAAGATATCTTTAAATTCACCCGGCTCTCCAAGCAGGGCCGCTTTAATTTCTTCAGCCAGGGGCAGCTCAGCCAGGATTGCTTCCATCGGCTGGTCCAGAAAGGTGTCAAGCAATGAAAATAAACCAGCCAGGAAAAGGTCGGCGCTGCGATCCTCAAGGTTTGTTACTTTTGCCATCAATTCACAAAACTTTGCCCGCGAAACGGCGGTTACGATCAATTCATCAGGTTTATCGTAGCCTACATTGCGCAGGGCAACCAGCGAAACCCACTTGATCATTTCTTTCTGCCCCAGCAAAGCGATGGCCTGACGTATGGAACGAATTGGAAAGCGTAACGGAAAGGCGACAGAATTTATAAAACGCATCAGTTTGTAAGAAAGGGAAGGGTCTTGTTTTATTAAAACTTCAATGCAATCAAAATCCATCTCAGATTTATAGATCTCCTGAAGCAATCTTAAATTCTGCATTTTCGTGCTGGGAATTTCTTTGCCGATCACGATAGTGGGTTCACAGAAAAAGAACCCCTGGAAGTAATCATAACCGCTGGCCATGGCATCGCCATATTCATGCACCGTTTCGACTTTTTCAGCAACCAGCTTCTGCTTTCTGCCCTTAAAGAAATCAACAATACCTGAACGCTGCGCTTCATCCGTACCCTGGTAATCAACCTTGACAATATCGACCACCTCAAGCAAGGGCAGGCACCTGGAGTCCATGTTAAAGTCATCTAGGACCAGGCTGTAACGGTCTTTGTGAAGTTTTTTGCAGGCTTCAATAGTATTTTGATCGGGGTTAATGTTTTCGGTAATCTCTATGGCAATTAAATCATGGGGCAGCAGGTAAGCAGTCCCGTCTTCCAGCAGCTGCTTCGTGAAATTTATATAAGCCCGTTTCCGCCTTGTAATTTTATCCAGCCCGATATTTAGAAAGCTGCTTGATATGACCTCAGATGTGGCCAGGCTCGCATTTGTTTCAAGGTTTATATTCTCCTCGCTGGTGCGGTATAATAGTTCGTAAGCAATTACTTTTTGGCGCCTGTCAAAAATCGGCTGCCTGGCTACATATATGTTCATCCTTAGCCCCCTCAGACATAATTGGCTGCATGGTAAAAAATTCGCTATAGTTCAGGATATCCCTCTCGTCTATAAGAATATTTATTTCTCAGTCAATTTTCTGCGTTTTGAACATCCTGCCTGACAGTTTTGGCAGCACAATCAAAGGCTGCCTGTTCTTCAGCCGATAAAATCCGTTTCAGATCGAGGATAATCAATAACCGGCCATTGACTTTTCCCACCCCAGAAATCAGGTCTGTATGCGCTCCTGCCATCTTTTCCGGCGAATCCTGAATGTTTTTATCAGGAAGGCGGATTACCTTGCTAACCGAATCAACTGTTAAACCGACCATTCTGCCATCAACTTCAAAATTTATGATCCGGCGATCAGCAGTCCGTTCAACTTCCTGCAGGCCAAACCTACTGCGCAGGTCAATGACAGGAATAACCTCGCCGCGCAGGTTTATCACCCCTTCGACAAAATCGGGTAAACGTGGAAGTGGAGTTACCTTAACCATCTTCAGAACTTCCCGGACGACCTTAATATTGCAGGCGAACTCTTCTTTATCCAGGGTAAGCAGTATCAACTGTGTTTCACCGCTGCTGACTGAATCATCCACAACCCCTTTCCCCTTTTATCATTTTACTTACGGTTTGGTTGTCTGCACATTAGCCGGCAAGGCCGGCCCGTAGAGACGCCCTCATACAATTTTAACCGCTCCCTTTGCGGCGATCTGCTTCCATGACAAAAGCATAAACAGCCGCTACAGCCTCATAGAGTTCCTGCGGAACTTCATCCCCGGGAGAAAGGCTGCCCAGGAATTCTGCCAGGGCTGTATCTTCCACTATCGGTATCTTGTTGTCTTTAGCCAGGGTAATGATCCGCTCCGCCAACCAGCCGCGGCCGGCAGCCGACACGGTGGGAGCTTTTTTTTTGGCGGGTTGATAGCGCAGGGCAACCGCCCTGCGGACCCCGCTTCTTTTTTTATTGTGCTCCTCAAACAAAATTTTCAGCTCCTTTAAGCCCGGGCGTTCAGGCTTAAACCGCCCTGGTGCAATACTTCCACAGCAACCTGCCTTAGGTTGCCGACCGACCAGCGCAGCGATGCAGGTTTTTCTTCTTCCCTGCCGGCCCCGCTTTCGGCTGTCAGGCTGTCTGCTTCAAGCTGCAAAGCCCGGCCCGCCTGATAAGATTCAACAATAAAACGGCACTCCAGACGATCATCATTATGATAATAGAAGCGTATTAAAACCAGCCCAAAGTTTTCCGTATCAACAAAAAGTTCCAGCAGGGGATCTACTTCTTCAGCTGTTTTGCTGTCCTGTTTTTCCGGGGGCAAAAAGCGGACCAACGCCGGGACAGCACCTTGCTCGCCTCCCGTCCCGGGCATCAAGCCGAACAACTGGGGCTCGGCAGATTCACGGACAGTGGTTTTAACACTGTCGGCTGCTGTGTTTAAGCGGGCCGTTATCCGGTAGTGGGAATGCCCCTTCCTGATCCCGTTGTATTCCAGGAGCAGGGTTTCACCGGGTAGAGCCCGGGCATTTAGCACGGCAGTAAATACTCCGCCCTGCCAGCGCAGGGTGGCAGCTTCGCCCTTCAGCGCCGTTACTTTAGCCACCAGGTTGAGGGGTAGGTTTCCTTTTCCGGTAGCGGTTCTGCCCGCGGCAAGACGATTAATAACCGGGTCGCGGAAAAGAACATCCATGATCCTGCTGTTCAAACAGCCCACCTCTTCCTGATTAAAATACGGCAACCCCGAGCAGGTAAAGCAGGGAAGATACAACCTGTCGTTGGTACTTCACCCTTTCGGATAGATCCATCTGCTTGCAGGTTTCAATAATTATCGCTTCCGACCCGCTTAACTGCGCTGTTTCAATAGCGGTGCCGTGAGCCGCCCCCCTTAAAAGCATAAAGTTGTATTCCTCCAGGTAGATGGTACGGTTTACCGCTATAAGCAGCTCCTTGACGATATCCAGCCCGGATGATTCATAAGGATATATAAAAGTCTGACCTAAAGCCCCCGGCGATTTATATTCACAATGGTCAGCTTCATGCAGGTCAACAACCCAGTCAGGTTCATATTCCTGCATCACGCCAAAAATAGCGGCAGCAAGCCTGGCTGTTTGATCATCACTACGATCAGAACCGGGAAATGACCGGTTTAAGTCTGCACTGCCCGAAACGCTTCTTTTCTGTTCGGCAACAGCCGGCATATTGGCCCTGGGTAAAACAAGCAGGGTGCCGCGATCCACAGCCCAGGATACGATACTTTCTGCCGCCAGGTAACCGGCCGGTTCATCGCCGTGAATGCCACCGATGACCATCACCGTCGGTCCTTCCACGGGAGAACCTATAATGTAAAGAGTTGTTTCCCATGGGGTCCCTTCCATCAGCAGTTTTTCAGTCCGCGCAGAAGCTATATCCAACTCTGCTGAAGCTTTATTACCGGAACGCATCCTGTCCAAACCCTGCAGCAATGCTGCCCCATCACCGGAAAGGGTCAGCAGAAATATGAAAACAGCAAGAAAGTAGGTTAAGATGGTCAGCCTGCGTTTTCCAAACATTTAGCCCTCCATGAAAACGGTATTGGAAAACCGAATCCTGCCCGGCCAGCAAAGCATTAACAGCCGGGTTATGATTAACCTGTTTTCTGATAAACCGATGGTATCTGCCTTTCCAATTTAAATCTTTCCGGCTTATTGATAAATTCAGCACAACCAATAATGAAATAACCACCTTTGGGGATCAGCTCTGATACCTGTTCAATTATCCATTCCTGGATTTCTACTTTAAAATAGATAAAAACATTCCTGCAGAGAGCCAGGTGCATCTTGGACATGTTTTTATAAATCGGGCTTAGGAAATTTTGTTTTTGAAAAGATACCGCCTGTTTATATCTTTGATTTAGATAATAGTGCCCGTTTTTCTCAGTAAAGCCTGATTTGAGGATCTGTGGCGGGACTTTTTCAAGCAGGTTGGGAGCATACCGGCCTTCACGGGCCATTTCAAGGGCCCTATCATCAATATCGCTGGCATATATTTTTGCCCTGCCCAGTGATTTAAGATCGTCAAGGATCAGTGCTATGGTGTAAGGCTCTTCTCCATGAGAACAACCAACGCTCCATATGCTGAGGCGGTCAAATTTATTCAGAATATCAGGCAGGACTTCCTTCTGCAGGTAATCGTAAATCTTGGTATCCCTGTAAAAGACCGATGTATTTATCGTCAGGTAGCTATAAAATTTATGCAGGTTGTCGTCGCTGGTCTTTAAGGCTTTAAAAAATGAAGAAAGGTCGTCATAGCCTTCGCGATCGATTAGCTGCCCAATCCTTCTTTCCATCTGTTTATCCTTATAGCACTCCAGGTCAAGGCCGGTATATTGATTAAATTCTTTTTTAAAACGCTTGAAATCCCAGGTATCTTTCAAAAGCTGAGGCCCCTTTCTTTATCCATATAATATCTTTCATGAAAATCAGGCTAAAATTCGGGCGTAACGGCTAATTTCACAGGCCAGGTTAGAAAGCGGGGCCTGATGATCACATAAACCGCTTTTTATTAAACCTTCAGGCATGCTGGAGATCAGGGCCGTCGACGGGTCCTGGGCCAGGAGGATGGTATCCTTTTTTATGCTTTTCAGCACTGCAGCGCCTGCTGCCCCGTCTTTACCCATTCCGGTCATAATCACCACTAACACTTTTTGCTCGCATGATATTAGTGATTCGAGCATAACATCAATTGAAGGCCGGACATAGTTTATTTTCGGGCCGGAATCAAGGACAATTCCACCCCTGCTTACGATCATGTGAAAGCCACCCGGCGCAACAAGGGCATGCCCTGCCAGAAGGTGGTCTCCTTTTTCTGCTTCCTTAACCTGCAGGGTGGAAATCATATTAAGCCGCTGGGAAAAGGAGAGCGTAAACCCGGGCGGCATATGTTGAGAAAGGAGAACTGCAGCCGGCAGGTCAGCCGGCAAAGCGCTAAAAACAGCTTCCAGGGCCCTGGGGCCGCCGGTCGATGCGCCAATGGCCACTATGACCCGCGGTGTGCTATACGGACGCCGGGCTGGTCCCCCGGAACCGGCTGCTTTAACCGGAATAATTTTTTTGTCAGCAATCAGCCCTACACATGCCGAGGAGGCAGCAATAATTTTCTGCGGCAATATATTTTCCAGTTCTTCCATCGACTCAGTGGAAGTACTGGAAAACGGCTTGGAAATAAAGTCCACAGCCCCGGCGTCCAGCGCCTGCAGGGTGCTTTCACTGCCGGATTTGGTATGGCTGCTAATCATGATCACCGGCAAAGGCATTTCAGCCATAACGCGGCGCAGCGTTTCAAGCCCGCCCATGCGGGGCATATCCAGATCCATGGTGACAACATCAGGCTTGTTTGCCTTAATCTTCTCCAGAGCGTCAAGCCCGTCCCTTGCTGTTGCCAGCAGTTCAAGTTCAGGGTGGCCGCGGATTATGTCTCCAATTACCCGGCGCATTAATGCTGAATCTTCAACAATTAAAACGCGAACCTTTCTCACTTTTTCATTGCTCCTTTGCCTGCTGTTGTTATAGTCACTTCACCACTATTGACAAACAGACGCATGGTCCGGCCGCAGCTGCCCCCAACCTCCTCGGAGGCGATCCTGATGCCTTCTTTTTTCAGTGTAAAACGAACTGTTTCAATGTTTTTATCGCCAACACTGCCTGAGGGTGTTTTAAAGTTAAAGAGGCTTGCTCCGCCTGCCAGCCTGGCAATCATGTTTTGCTTGCGGGCCCCCATGGCCTCCATTTTCTCCACCAGGTGGGGGATAGCGGTATCTGCAAATTTTGCAGGGTTGGCGCTGGTGACATTCGGCCTGACAAACTTGGTGCTGTCATTTAAGAGAATATGGGCCAAACCACCCACACTGCTTTTTTGGTCATAAATGGCTATCCCCACGCACGAACCGAGGCCAAAAGTAACCAATACCCCGTCATCTTTTTTTACAGCCAGATCAGCAATTTTTACATGAACTGTTTCCATCGACAACCTCCTGCAGCCTTAAGCAGAGCTAACCCCGGCAGTTATTGGTTCCCTGTCCGGAATATTTTACTAACCGCCGATCTTAGCCAGCGCCTCGGCTATACGATCCGGCTGGAATGGCTTAACTACAAAATCCTTGGCTCCCGCGTTCAAGGCATCGATTACAAGGCTCTTCTGCCCCATGGCGCTGACTACTATCACTGTGGCGTTTGGATCAAACCCGAGTATTTCTTTCGTTGCCGTAATTCCATCCATATTGGGCATGGTTATATCCATTGTTACCAGTGAAGGTTTAAGCTGCTTATAGAGTTCAACTCCCCTGAGGCCGTCCTCACCTTCACCGACTACTTCATACCCGTTTTTTTCAAGCTGATTTTTTAAAGTCATCCTCATAAATGCAGTGTCATCAACCACTAATACTGTTTTGCTCAATCTGATCCCTCCCTTCATTTAAAAGACCGGCTGCATCAACAATCAGGGTAACGCTGCCATCACCAAGTATTGTGGCCCCGGCAATCCCTTTTAATCCCTTGAGATAACTGCCCAGCGATTTGATCATAATCTCCTGCTGGCCGACAAAATCGTCGACGATAAAACCTGCTTTCCGGTTAGCTGCTTCTACAATCACTAAAGAACATTCTCCTTCAGGCAGCTCGCTGTGGCCAAAACCGAGCAGGCTGCTCAGGGTGTAAAGGGCAATCACTTCCCCTCTCAGGTTAACCACGGGGCTATTACGAATAGATTTGATCTCCTCGCGGTCGAGGTAAACATTTTCCCTGATCACTTCTACAGGAATCGCATAAAGCTGACCGGCCGATTTGACCAGCAGGGTCTTAATAATGGCCAGCGTCAGCGGAAGACGTAAAACGAATCGGGTCATCACGTTTATTTCACTAAAAACTTCAACTGTGCCGTGCAGGGCTTCAATGCTGTTCCTGACCGCATCCATGCCAACGCCCCGTCCTGAGACATCGGTCACTTCTGACGAAGTGCTGAATCCATTAAAGAAAATCAGGCTGACCATATCTTCTTTGCTGAGCTGACCAAGTTCTGCCCTGCTGATCACCCCTTTCTGCACCGCTATTTCACCAATCCGGTCAGGATCGATCCCGGCGCCGTCGTCTTCCACGGTAATGACGACCTGGTTGCCTTCATGACGGGCCTGCAGGTATATTGAACCTTCGTGGTTTTTGCCTTTCTTTTTTCGCTCTTCGGGCGTTTCAATCCCGTGGTCAAAAGAATTGCGCAGCAGATGCACCAGCGGATCCGACAAGCGATTGATAATAGAGCGGTCAAGCTCGGTTTCTTCCCCGCTGATGTAAAGCCGGACTTTTTTGCCCTTCCCGCGGCATAAGTCACGGACCATGCGCGGAAAGCGTTCAAAAACCTGCTTGATCGGGACCATGCGCAGGCCCATAGCCGTATCCTGAAGGTTTGTGATTGAGCGTTTCAACTGATCGATCGTGCTATCGAGGTCTTCATTAAAACCATGCCCGATTTCAGCGATCCTGGTTCTGGCCACGACCATTTCTCCGACCAGGTTGACTAAATCATCAAGTTTCTGGGTTTCTACCCTGACCATTTTGTCGAGAGCTTTTGCGACCTGCCCCTGTTCTGCGGACGGGGAGGCAGGTTCAGAAATTCCTGAGGACGGTTCAGCAGTCGTTTCCGGCTCCTTTTCTACCCGGGAGGGGTCAGCTGCTTCTTCAGTTCCCGGTTCAGCCTTAACGCCGGTTTCTTCAGCGGCTGCTGCAGGTCCGTCGTCTGCCGACCAGGGTAAGATTGAAACTTCCTCAACATCACTGATTTGACGAAGTTTTTCATCAAATTCAGCTCCGCCATCACCTTCAAGAACAGCAATAACCTGAAAAGAGCTCTCGAATTTTTCTTCTTCCAGTTCCTGCTGCGCCGGCGAACTTAATACTACTTCACCGTAATCTTCGATTACTTTAAATACCATATAAACACGCACTGATTTCATCACCGTATCCTGCCTTAATCTAACCAGGATACGGCAGGGAAACTGTCCTTTTTCTTCTGCCTGGCGCAGCAATTCCAGTTCCATTGCTCCCGGGTTAATGGTGCCGTCCCCGGCACACTGCCCGCAGTCTTCAACAGCCGAATTACCGTCCCGGTGCTCCCGGTAATTTTCCATTTTAGCCTGGAGCTGATCCCATTTTTTCTTTTCCTCCGGCTTCGACTCTTCGGGATTTTCCAGCGACAGCTGCAGGAGGTCAACAGCTTCAAAAAGAAGATCAAGAATTTCGGGACAGGGCTCCCGTTCCCCTGTTTTAAAATCTTCCATAAAGTTTTCAAGGCCGTGGGCTATATTGGTAACATGCTGATAGCCCATAGTTCCGGCCATCCCTTTTAAGCTGTGGACAACTCGGAATGATTCCTGCAGTTCTTCCCTGTCCCGCGGATTTTTTTCCAGGCTTAAGAGGCACTGGTTCAAGACCTGCATATATTCCCCGGCCTCTGCCTGAAACAGTTCAGCATATTGCATAACGTCCAACTTATTAACCTCCCCTGTATACAAACAAAAAGTGTTTATATACCGTAACTCTCAATCACTTCCTCAAACTGTATTTCGGTGATGCGCACTCCCAGCTGATCATTGATCATCACCACTTCCCCCCTGGCCAGAAGCTTATTATTGGCCAATATTTCAACAGGGTCGTTGTCATTGCAGTCAAGATCAACTATTCCGCCTGTATTCAATGAAAACAATTCTCCCAGGGGCAACCTGGCCGAACCGAGAACGACGATTATATCCATCGGTATGTCTTTAACCATTTCCAGCTTTTGCAAATCGACCGATTCCGGCAGGCTGAAGGCTGGAGAAGAGTTTTCCGGCTGAAAATACCCGGCGGCTTGAAAGCCATCAACTTTAGCTGTCTCCGTTTCCCCGGCTTCAAACCCGGGTTCTTTTTCTGTTTTGTCCTGCCCAGGCTCAGGCAAGGGAAAAGGATCAGGTTGTGTATAGCCCTGCAAAAGATCTCCGGCCATTTTACGGGCAAATTCAACCGGGACAATCTGGATCATTACACTGTCTATAACATCTTCGACTTTAATGGTAAATTCAACATGGACAACTTCCTGATCCAGCTGCAGCCCTTTAAGCAGGGGCACGTTTTCAGCGAGATCAATTAAATCCATCCGCGGCGGGGATATTTCGATCGGCCTCTGGAACAGCTCCGACATCGATGTGGCCATCGAACCCATCATCTGGTTCATCGCTTCCTGGACCGCGCTCAACTCAATCTCGTTTAGCGGGCCTTCTTTTCCTTCATGGGGCTCACCCATCATTATGGCGGCTATAATCACGGCATCTTCCTGTTTGATCAGCAGCATATTCCTGCCCTCCAGGCCGGTGATATAGTCAACTTCAACCAGGACGCAGGGAATAGGGTATTTTTCCTGTATTTCACTGACTGTAACAATGCTTAACTCGGGAGTGGTAATATCAACCATCCTGTCTAATATTGTTGACAGGGCGGTAGCAGATGCCCCCAGCGATATATTGCCGACCTCGGATATGGTATCTCTTTCCAAATCGCTCAACCCGGCGGGATGATCCGATCCTGCTTCAGGGAAAGATACCGCTTCAGCAGCACGGGCCGGGGTCACCAACTCGTCCGGTTTACTGCCCTCGCCGGGAATTGTCCCCCCTTCGACAGTCTTTTCTTCTGAGTCAGGTCCTGTACCGGGCTCCCCGCTTAAGAGTTCAGCTGCCATACTCCGGGCGAACCCGATCGGGATAACCTGGATCATCACGCTGTTGATAATATCTTCGACCTGCATCGCAAATTCAACCCGCACTACCATATCTTCAGAGACTATTTCCTCCAGGGGTCTGATTTCCCCGGCCAGATCAAATTGCTCAATTTGAGGTGGGGTAATCTCAATAGGGCGCTGAAACAACTCTGACATCGATGTGGCCATTGAACCGATCATCTGGTTCATCGCTTCCTGAACCGCGCTCAACTCTATCTCGTTTAAGGGGCCACTTTTATTTTCATAAGGCTCACTCATCATCAGGGCGGCGATAATCAAGGCATCGGCTTCCTTGATCAGCAGCATAATACTACCCTGCAGGCCTGATTTGTATTCAACTTTAACGGCCAGGCAGGGTACCGGGTACTCCTGGCGGACATTATTTAAGTCAAGGACTTCCAGGCTGGGGGTAGTAATCTCTACAACCCTATCAAGGATCGTCGACAGGGCGGTTGCCGATGCCCCCAGCGATATATTGCCAACTTCAGATATTGTATCTTTTTCCAGGGCGCTTAAGTCGCTCATTTAAATCCTTCCCTTCGAACTGCCTTGCTAAAGAGTTATACCGGTAAAGCAGTTCAGCGCAGGTTTTCCAATCTTTCTTCAGGCTTGCTGATGCTTTTCAGGCGAACCCCAAAAGTTTCTCCAACAGTGATTACCTCTCCCCTGGCAAACGATTTTCCATTTACAACCAGGTCAACCGGCTCATCGATCATGCTGTCAAGCTCAACCACTGTTCCCACGGTCAGGTTCAAAAGCTGGCCGATAGTCATCCGGGCTTCGCCCAACCGGACCGATACTTCCAGGGGAAAGTCTAATACCAGCTTCAACTTCAGATCCATCTTAAGCTCATCTTCACGGCTGGAATCGACACTGAGCAGGGCATTCATTTCCTCTTCAGACAGCAAGCTCTGGTTATCCATTAAGTTCACCCGCTTTTTTACTTTCTTCGGAAACCCAACCTGTAACTTTAACCGCCAGCTGCTTGCCTCTTAAACCGGGCTGCACCTTAAATATAGGCCTGCCTTCCACTAACAGCTCCAGGGGTTCACCGCGCCTCCTGCGCAGGGGCAGCACGTCGCCCTCCTGTAGCTGCAGAAAGTCATCCAGGGTAATCCGCGCTTTGCCGAGAACTGCCTGAACCTCTGCTTCAGGATCCTTGAGGCACTTTTCCACATCACCGGGTTTATTTTTGGAAGCAGACTGTTGAAACTGGTTGAACCAGTGCTGGGCGGTAAGACTGGAGAGGACATGCTCGAGGCCGACAAAGGGGAAACATAGGTTGACAAAGCCCTGTACATTCTGGACATTGGCAGAGAAAGTAACCAGGGCAACCGTTTCACTGGAGGCAATAACCTGGTTAAACTGGGGATTGGTATCCATACTTTCGATCTTTGGTTCAAGCTGGACAATGCCTTTCCAGGCATAACTGAGGTTATCCATAAATTTTTCATTTATCTGCCTCATAACTGAAAGTTCAATTTCGGTCAATTCCCTTATTTTACCAGGCTGTTTGCCTTCACCGCCAAACAGCAGATCAATGATCGTAAAGACAAATGCCGGGTTTGTTTCCAGCATGGCGACACCCATCTTCTGAGACATGTTAAATATTGTCATCAATGTAGGCACAGGCAGTGAAAACACAAACTCTTCATAGGAAACCTGGGCAACGGATACAACCTGCAGTTTTACAGGCACCCGCAGAAAAGAAGTCAGGTAATTACCCATAATCCGGGCATAGTTTTCATGGATGATCTGCAGGGTCCTGATCTGCTCCTTGGAAAACTTGGTCGGCCTTCTGAAATCGTAAGCCTGGTAATCATCGCCAGTTTCAGGAGTCTCTTCTTCCAGGTCACCACTGGATATGGCGTTGATCAGCGAATCGATTTCTGATTGAGTTAAGGCATCTTTTCCCATCTGTTCACCTCCTGCAGGTTTTTAAAGCGATCAGGGCTTTCCGGGCTGCTACCTGACCAACAGGGTCAGGGCTTTGAGTTCATCGGCGGTAACAAGGCTTCGCACATTGGCCTGAAGGGCGCGCTGGCTGGCCATTAAATGAATCATTTCCATCGCAATGTCAACATTAGACGCTTCCAGAAAATACTGGCGTAAAGCACCGAAGCCGTTTGTCCCCGGATTGCCTTCTTCGGGCTCACCGGACGCCTCAGTTGCCGTGAATAACCCGCTGCTGTCTTTTAAAAGACCGCCCTGGTTGACAAAGTTATAAAGCGAGATTTCTCCCAACAGGATCCTTTCCCCGGCTTCATTTTCACCGCTTACCTGCCCTTCGGGGGTGATAATTACTGTATTTGTCATTATCCCGGCTAAATCAAAATTGAGATCGAGTTCTTCTCCCCGATCGGTTACTATAGTTCCGTCTTTATCTGCAAAAAAACTGCCCCTGCGAGTATAAGCTTCAGTCCCGTCAGGCCTGTTTATTCTAAAGAAGCCTTTGCCTTCGACCGCCAAATCCAGGGATCGATCAGTCAACTGCAGCGAGCCCTGGTTGTAAACCCGGGTTACCGGGTACATGTGTGTTCCCTTGCCCGCAAACGGGGGCAGTTCGCCCTGCAGTGGATCGACAGAATAACGTTTTTCCCCTAACTCAGAATAAAGCAGTTCGGTAAAAGAAACCTCCGACCGTTTGTAAGCGTTGGTATTAACATTGGCCAGGTTGTCAGCAACCTGCTGCAAGGAACGCTGGTATGCTGCTACGCCGGAAAACGCGTTAAAAAATGAACGGCTCATAAGTAGTCACCTCTCTTATTATCGGCATCTTTTGATCAGGCTGAAGAGCCCAGTTCGTTAGCAGCCTTATTCAAGATCTGATCATAAGTGATCATGATTTTCTGGGCGGCTTCATAGCTACGGCGCACCGCCATCAGGGAAGTCATTTCACGAATCAGGCTCACATTTGAACCTTCTAAAAAACCCGACAACACTTCAAATTCATCTTCCCCGCCTTCAGCCGCATCGGTTACGAAATAATTATTCCCGTATTTTTCTATCTGGGCATCGGCTTCAAATACGGCTATAGCCAGCCGTCCTGGTGAAGCTTCGCCATAAGTCATCCCGTCATTATAAAATATTGAGCCATCCGCCATGACTGTAACATCGTCAGTAGCCAGCTGAATGGATCCCCCTTCTCCGATCACTTCAAAACCTTCCGCTGCTGTAACCAGGACTCCCTCCCCGTTAAGCTCAAACCGGCCATTCCTGGTATACAGGATGCCTTCCCCGCCTTCAACCTGGAAAAATCCGCTGCCGGCGAGGGCGAAATCCAGTTGGCGATCGGTTACTTCCAGCGGTCCCTGGGTAAATGCAGTTACCGTTTCCCGGGTCGCCACATTATGGGCAATTGAACCAATCGGGCGGAGGCTCCCCCCCTTCTCCGGCCCGGGTTCAGGCCGCAGCTCGTGAAGCATCCATTCTGCAAAACTGGTTTCCACGCCGTGATCTCTTTTAAAGCCGGTTGAGCGCAGGTTGGAAAGGTTATTGCTGATTACCTGCAGCTGCGCCTGTTGAACCAGCATCGCTCCTTCAGATAGGTACAATCCACGCATTTGTCGACACCTCCTTACAGGAATATTAAACTCTACCGGTTTCTGAATCTCTTTTAAGGTTATTTTCGCCGAGTGCTATGATCAGCTCTATTTCGCCTTTACCAAGCAGGGTCCGGGTTACTATATCATCAATCGCTTTGCCGTCTTTCCACATAGAGAGAACCTGCCCCCTGTTTTTATTACGATCTGCCCCCTGCAGCCTGGCTGCCGACCTCCTGCCGCTACCGGGCAGGGCAACTATCTCCCCGGGTAATTTCGCTGCGGCTTTTTCTTCCACCGCGGCCGCTTTTTCGATCACTGCCGAGGGTTCTTCCATGTCCAGCAGCTTATTTTCCATTATTTCAAGTCTTTTCTTTAGAACAGCTACACTGCCAAGCTGACCGTTAACGGTCAGCTCTTTATGCATCAGCTGTTTAAATGCGGGAGCTCCACTGAACTGGCTCTGCCAAAACCAGCTTACGGCAACTCCAAGTAAAATACCGACAATTAAATATCCCATCCCGCAACCCCTTTTTCGATTTTCTTATTGATCATCGGCCAGACTCTGGCGCAGACGCTCTATCGCCCTCGCATGCAGCTGCGATATCCTCGCTGCGGAAACTTTTAGCAAACCGGCAATTTCTTTTTTTGTCAGCTCTTCATAATAGAAAAGTGATAGCATCAGCTTTTCCCGCTCGGGCAGCTGTTCAAGCGCTGCCGCGAGCTGTTCTACCTGTTCTTTATCAGTCAGCTTTTCTTCAGGAGTCTTGTCGGGCGATGGAATAACCCCTTCAAGGCGGAGGCTTTCTTCCCCGTCGCCGGCAAGAATCATCTTTTCCAGGGATACAACCGACATAAGATTGTAATTGGCCCAGACCTGTTCAACCATGTTAACAGACCAACCGAGCGAAGAGGCAATTTCCTCGCGTGACGGCTCGCGGTTTAATGATTGGCGCAGACTTTCTTCAGTTTGATGGACCTGGCGGTACTGGCTGAAAAACGAGCGCGGGGCGGGGCTGGTACGCCTGATTTCATCGATCATCGCTCCCTTTATCCGCCAGGTTGCATATGTTGAAAACTGTACCCCGCGTGACGCATCAAAGCGGTCAAGAGCTTCGAGTAGCCCGATAATACCGCTTCCCACCAGGTCTTCTTCATCTAAAGAAGGGGGCAGCGCTATGCTAAGCTTACCGGCAATCTTTTTAATCAGAGGCAGGTACCTGGTAATCGTTTCCTCACGGCTGGAACCTTCATGCTGCTCCTGGTAGACTTTCTTGGCATTTCGCTCTAGCATGGTCACCCCGTTAACCTCCCTTATGTTTTTTGCGCATAATTTTAAACAGGTAACTGATAATGCGCTCCTGGATTTTTTGATCTAAATCAACAAAGCTTATCCCTACCCTGTATCTTTTCCAGCCGCCAATGTTAAGCGGCACAACCCTGACCACCCTGGCTTCCAGTAATAAACTCTCTCGCTTCCGCTGATCGTCAAGGGTTATTTTTAAAATGAGGCGATCATGCCTGGCCAGCGGTTCCAGGGTTACCATTCTCAAGCCGCCCCCCGAGATATCGAGAGTAAAAGCATTTTTGCCGGGCACTTCGGATTCAAGTTTAAAAAGGTAATCCTGAAGCCACTCCGGATCTTCCCATAAATCGGAAGAATGTGCTGCCAGCTGGGGCGCAGTCAGCCCCGGCATCACGGTATCGTCCCACAACCAGTAACTTAGATCATGGTGACAGGGAACCCTGACATGCCCCCTGCGCTGTTGACGGTGTATTGAATCTGGTATTTTTATCGTATAGCTTGTTTCAGCCCCGTCTTTACTGAATCCTACTATCCTCGATGTGTAAAAATAGACGGCATTTTCTCCCAAAAGACAAAACTGCCAGGTGCTGTATTGCGGCATGTCGAGGCTTTTGCCGCCGGATGTCGGTTCATAAATAGTAAAAACGTCCTTCGTAACACTCTTAATATTTGTCATGTAGTATTCCTGCTCTGACTCAAGCAGTATTTGCAGCCTGGCGCCTTCCTTAAGCTGGTTAATCATTTCCCGGGCAATCCTCCTCCATGTAAATCTCATGACAGTTTTCTGAGCCGGCTGATAAAACCGGTAATGCCGCCTTCATCTTGCTTTTCAGGTTCCCCGCTCGCCGCCAAACGGCAGGCGATTCTTTTAACGGCAACAGATGCGGCGCTGCGGGGCTTGCTGAGGACAAAGGGAATAAAATTATGGACAGCCCGGCTGACCGCCTGATCATAACGCACCTCGCCAAGATAGTTTACTTCCATGGCGGGAAGGTATTGCCTGACAACTCTTTCTAAACCGCTGTATGTTCTTTGACCCTGGTGGAAAGTCTGCGTCGAATTGACAACCACGTGGCTTTTTTTCTTCAGGCCCCTCCCGCTGAGCACTTTAAGCATTCCGTAGGCATCAGTCAGGGCAGTAGGCTCTGGAGTGGTAACCAGTATAAAGTCATCGGCTGCACCGATAAAGCTGATTACATTTCGCGAAATACCTGCGGCGGTGTCAACCAAAATAAAATCACCTTCTGCTTCAAGGCCGTTCAGCTGATCAAGCAGAAGCTGCCTTTTGGCATGATCGATATTAGCCAGATCAAACAAACCCGAACTGCCGGGGACAATTTTTAAATCCAGCGGGCCGCGGATCATGATATCGCAGAGGGTTTTTTCACCGCTTACGACATCAGCCAGGCTGTAGGCAGGCATGGTATTGAGCATCACATCTATATTGGCCATCCCGAGGTCTGCATCTATAACCACAACGCGGTAACCCATATGAATCAGGGATAAACCCAGGTTCAGGACCAGGCTGGTTTTTCCCACGCCGCCTTTACCGCTGGCCACGGCAATCACCCTGCATCCGGCTGCCGCCGGGCGGCGGCATGAAGGCGGTTTCAGCCCTTTATGAAGGGCTTCGGTTCTCAGTTTTTCTGCTTGATCGCCCATCATTACCCCGACCTCCAGAGCAAGCCGGCCAGATCAACTTCTGAGGCCGGCTTTAAGTCTTCCGGGACCCGCTGGCCATCTGTTAAATAGGCCAGGGGCAGCTTTGTATAATAAGCGCCGTTTAAAGCTGCGCCGTAAGCATTCGTCTCATCAAGCTTGGTTATAATCAGGCGGTTGTATTTTAAACGTCTGAAACGTTCCGTTATATAGCCGATATCCTGCCTGCGGGTGGTAGCGCTGATTACCAGGTGTATGTCAGCCGGAAGAAGCAGGTCAATATAGGGGAGCAGCTCGCCGAGTTGATCTTCACAGCCTGTAGAACGTCCTGCCGTGTCAATAAAAATACGTTCACAGCCTTCAAGGCGCATCATCACCTTAAACAGATCCTGCGGGTTAATCACCACTTCAAGGGGCAGATCCATAATTTCAGCATAAGTTCGCAGTTGTTCAACTGCCCCGATCCGGTAGTGATCGATCGTGATCAACCCGACTTTTTCGTTGAAATTAAAAGAAGAACGGGCCGCCAGCTTGGCCAGGGTAGTAGTTTTACCTACCCCGGTCGGGCCGATAAAGATCTGCGACCGGGAGTTAAAACCTGCAGTGCTGCTAACCCTGCTGCCTGCTTTCTCCTGCAATATCTCAGCCATGCGCGAATGGCTCATCCGGCCGGGGACAGCAGCCTCAACTTCAGCCTCCACGAATATCTCTTCCAGCAGGTTTGGATCCAGATCATGGTGTTCCAGGTAAGATCGCCAGTAATTAGAGCTCTTCTTTTTAGACATCAGCCCTGAGGCCTGATGTCCGGCGCTGCCGCTGGAGGCAGCAGTTGAAAGTTCGGATACCGTATTTTTTAAAGTCTCAAGTTCGCCGGCCATTGAAGAAATCTGCCCCTCCTTCTCGACCGCTTTTTTCAGCATTACACTGTTGAGCTGGGGCTCATGTTTTTTTTGGTCTACCGCTGCAATAATCTCCATTTGCCTGGGAGTAAAATAACCGCTCAGCCCTCTGCGCCTGACGCGCCGGCTGTGTAATATAACTGCCTCGGAACCAAGATCTTTTTTTATCCTGACCAGGCCTTCCTTCATGTCTGAAGCGAAATATTTTCTAATTTTCATTTTCCTTAATCACTCCCACAGCTTCTACCCTGACTTCCGGCAGAATTTCATTAATCGAAAGAACGGCAACAGGAAGATGATACCGATCCAAAAGTCGTTTCAGGGGCAGACGGATCGGCGGCGATGTCAACAAGACCGGGGACATCCCTTTTTGGGCCAAACTATCGACAACCCGGCCGATACCGTCGATCAGGTTCTGGGTGATCCCCGGCTCCATAATGGGGAAGCTACCCTGGCGGGTTGACTGGATCGATACGGAAATCATTTTTTCCAGTTTCGGGTCTATGGTAACTACTTCAAGTTTTCCTTCATGGTTGACATGCTGAGCTGTTATCGTCCGCCGGAGAGACTGCCTCACCGCCTCGGTCAGGGAATCAAGGTCTTTGGTTATCCTGCCCTGGTCGGAGAGCTCTTCCATCATTGTTGCTATATCATGCAGGGGCACTTTCTCCCTGAGCAGATTTTGCATAACCTTTTGAATCTCCCCGAGTGATAGAACTTCGGGGCTTAGTTCTTCAACAACCGCAGGGTTTGAGTCTTTAAGCGATTCAACCATGTCTTTTACAGCCTGGCGCACCAGCAGTTCAGAAGCATTGCCTTTAATTACTTCAGTCAGGTGAGTAATCAGCACGGTGGAAGCATCAACAACAGTGCAGCCAAGGGCTTCGGCTTTATTTTTTGCTTCATCGGAAATCCAGACTGCAGGGAGATTAAATGTCGGTTCGCGGGTTTCTATCCCGTCGAGTTCCGGCGGCAGCTCCCCCTCGGGGTTTAAGGCCAGGTGCAGTCCCGGACGGACCTGGCCGCTGGCCACTTCGTTGCCTTTTAACTTGAACCGGTAATCAAAAGGCCCCAGCTGCAGGTTATCGCGAACCCTGATCGGTTGTATGATAATACCCAGCTCATTAACCGCTTTTTTACGGGCTGCCGTAATCCTGTCAAGCAAATTGCCGCCGCGCGCTTCATCTGTCAGTTCCACCAGGTTGTAGCCAATCTCTACTTCCATCAGTTCAACCTTGAGCAACGAACGAAAGTCATCGGGTTCGGGAGGCATGGCTTCTGTTTCTTTACCGGCTTCAACTATCGCTTCTTCAGCTACCTGTCTTCTTTCTCTGAACAGGAAATATGAGAGCGCCCCCCCGGCCCCGGCCAGTAAGAAGAAAGGCAGCGGCGGCATCCCCGGTACTGCACCCAGGAAGAACAGTAAAACTGCAGCCAGCATGATTACCTTGGGAAAAGCGATCAACTGGGCAGTCATTTCTTCGCCAAAGGAAGCTTCGGCAGTTGAACGGGTAACGAGCATACCTGCTGACACCGATATCAGCAGGGCGGGAACCTGGGCAACCAGGCCGTCCCCGACAGTAAGGATAGTAAAAACCGAAGCGGCTTCTTCCAGCGGCATTCCCAGCTGCACCATACCAATCCCCAGGCCACCCACAATATTAATCAAAACTATAACTATTCCAGCGATGGCATCGCCGCGGACGAACTTGCTGGCACCATCCATGGAACCGTAAAAATCGGCCTCTTTTTGCATTTCTTTTCGCTTTGTCCGGGCAGTCTCCTCATCAATCAATCCGGCGTTAAAATCTGCATCGATACTCATCTGCTTGCCGGGCAGTGCATCAAGAGTAAAGCGGGCTGCGACTTCAGCAACACGTCCGGCGCCGTTTGTAATTACCACAAATTGAACCACGGTTATAATTACAAAGACAACCATCCCGACAACGTAATTACCGGCCACTACAAACTGGCCGAAAGCCTGGATAACAGATCCTGCATCGGCCGCTGAAAGGATCAGGCGCGTTGATGAGATATTCAGGGCCAGCCGGAAAAGTGTAGCCGTAAGCAGAATTGATGGAAAAATATTTAACTCCCTGGTATCGCTGGCAAAAAGAGTGACCAGCAGTACAATTAAGCCAAAAGCGATGTTAAGTGTCAGTAATATATCAAGCATCCAGGTGGTAATCGGTATAATGATAATAATTACCATAGCGATAAATGCTACCGCGGCCATAATATCGGTATTAGCCCGGAACAGCTTACCAAAGTCTTTCATGCTATACCTGTTTTGGTTGGTTAACGCCATTATGCAACCACCTTCTGATTATCCAAAGCTCTTTTCACGTATCCTGTATACCGCAGCCATAATTTCAGCCACTGCCTGGTATAGTTCAACCGGAATTTCCTCGCCGATATTACCGTATTTCCAGAGCATTTGTGCTACAGGAGGATTTTCAATAATAGCAATATCATTTTTCCTGGCAACTTCCCTTATTCTGCGGGCCATAATTGCAGCGCCCATTGCTGTTATTTTAGGAGCGCCGTCCTGCCCTGCCTTGTAAACCAGGGCCACTGCCAGTTCTGTCGGGTTGGTAATGACAACATCGGCTGAAGGCACATCCTGGATCATCCTCTCCCTGGCCAGTTGCCGTTGTTTCTCCCTCAGTTTTGACTTAACCAGTGGATCGCCTTCCATATGCTTGTGTTCATCTTTAATCTCTTTACGGCTCATTTTCAGGCTCGTTTTGTGCTCATAACGTTGAAAGAGGTAATCCATAAAAGCCAGCAAGAGGAATACCAGCCCGACAACCAGACCCAGCGCTGTAATCGTATGCCAAAAATAATTCAGGCTCACAGCTACAGGCTGGTTAACCAACAGCAGGAGGTTTTCTATTCTGCTGACCACAAACAGATAAGTAACTGTACTGATAATCACTATTTTCAGGATCGCCTTGACCATTTCGAACAGGGCTTTTTTGGAAACAATCTTTTTTAACCCTTCAAGTGGGTTTATCCTTTTCAGCTGGGGAGCCATCTGTTCGGTCGAGGTCAGGAAGCCGACCTGAACCAGGTTCGAAGCAACACCAACTACAAGGGCTACGGCAAAAATCGGCGCCATTATTGCAAGGTAGTGCATGATCGCTTTCTGGAAAACTGCCTGGGTGTTGGCAAATGTAAGCGGCAGGATCAGCATGTCCCCTATAAAATTGTAAAGCACATCTTCAAAACCCCTGAAGGCAATAGAGCTGAAAGCCATTAAAAGTGCCATTACACCAATAATATTGAGTGCTGAATTAAGCTCCATGCTCTTGAAAACCTGCCCCTTGCGGCGGGCTTCCCTGAGCCTGTGCGGCGTTGGCTCTTCTGTTTTGTCTCCTCCCTCGTAAAAGAAAAGGAACATGCTTTCACCACCCCTGCATTACCCGGTATATGTTTTTTATGAACTGCTCCAGGTAACCTTCCCAGACTACACCAAAAGCAGGCAGCAAAATTGCAAAAAGCAGCATTGATAAAGCAATTTTCAAAGGCAACCCCAGGATGAAGACGTGAATCTGGGGGACCGTCTTGGCTATCAGACCAAGGGCTATATCCATAATCATCAGAATAATCACAATCGGCGCTACCATCTGGAAGGCAAGGGCAAACATCTCGGCAAAAATCCTGACCATGCCCTCTACCGTGCCCAACCCCATAAACGCAGAGTCCAGCGGAATAATCTCATAACTGTCTGCCAGAGCCTTCAAAAAATAGTGGTGCCCGTTCAGGGTCAGGAAAAAAACCAGGGCTATCAGGTAATAAAATTGGCCCATAAAGGTAACCTGGCTGCCAAACTGTGGTTCGAAAACCCCCGAAAGCATTAGCCCGGCTTTTAAATCCACCATCTGTCCCGCATTCAGAAATACGGAAAACATCAGGGTAACCAGGTAGCCTAGCGCCAAACCGGTTAAAACTTCTTTGCCCAGCAATAGCACCATCTCGAGCGGCATGCGCAAATCTAATTCGGGCCTGGTTTCCAGAGACAGGAAAATTAAAAGGGCGATTACCAGTGAAAGGTAAAGGCGTAAAGTAAACGGGATCCCCTGGTAACTGAAATATGGAAACAAAAACACTATGCCCATCAGGCGGGCCCAGATAAAAAGGTAGGCCAGCCAGTTATTTAAATCCAGGGGGAAAATTCCTTCCACTTTTTTGCCTCCAATCGCCACCTTTCCCGGTACTGCCGCATCAACACTGAAGCCCTTGATCATGGCTGCAGATTATAGTAATCTTTCGGGCTCCAGTATTGATACGGCACCGGCCGTTTATTATCTCCGGGCAGGGTCAAAGCATCGTTAACCCCTCACCCCAGAGCTGCAGGGTAAACTGGACAACATTGCTGAAAACCCAGCCGCCGAAGACCATTACGGCAAGCAGGACAGCTATAATTTTAGGTACAAAAGCCAGGGTCGGCTCCTGGATCTGGGTCGTAGCTTGCAGGATACTTACAGTAAGGCCTACAGCCAAACCCGAGGCCAGGATCGGGGCTACCATAATCAGGATTATCACAATTGCCTGCTGTACTATATTCAGCAATCCGTCAGGTGTCACAAAGCAGCTCTCCTTTAGTTAAAGCTCAGCAGCAGCGAACTGACCACGAGGTGCCATCCATCGACCAGTATAAAAAGCAGCAGCTTGAAAGGCATCGACACAATTACGGGCGGCAGCATGAACATCCCCATCGACATAAGTGTGCTGGCGACAACCATATCAATGATCAAAAACGGCACATAAAGCATAAAGCCCATCTGAAAAGCTGTTTTCAATTCGCTGATAATAAATGACGGAACCAAAACATGTAAAGGTATGTCATCCTGGGTTTCCGGCTGTTCCATTCCCGAAATATCAACAAACAGGGCCAGGTCTTTTTCCCTCGTATGGTAGTACATGAAATTCCTAAGCGGTTCGGCCCCCAGCTCAAGGGCGGTTTCCTGATCAATCTCACCTTCGATATAGGGCTGTACTGCGGTTTCATTAATTACAGCCAGGGTAGGCTGCATCACAAAAAATGTAAGGAACAGGGCCAGGCCGACCAGCACCTGGTTCGGCGGAATCTGCTGGGTAGCCATGGCATTACGGGTAAAAGACAGAACAATGACAATCCTGGTAAAAGAGGTCGTCAGCATCACGAAAGCAGGGGCCAGGGTCAGCAACGCGAGAACCAGCAGCAGCTGCAAAAAGCCGACCAGGCTTTCCGGATCTTCGTCGCCCTCTCCGCCTATCTGCAGGTTTACCTCCGGGATCTGAATCGGCGGCTGAGCAAAACTTTCGGCCGGAAAAAAGAAAGTTAGGATAAGCGCTAACAGAAGGGTAAGGATAATGACCCTCTTAAGACTTCCTGTCATCTGCTGCCCCCGTTGTCTTCATCTTTTTGATTTCCCTTCCTGAAGCCATTCAGAACCCTGGCAAATGAATCCTTAAAGTTAGCTTGTTTTTCAACGCTTTCAGAATCGGCATATTGTAAATCCTGCCAGTTAAATGTTTTCAACAGGTTAACCCCTCCCTGGGTAGCGCCGACAAGGTATATTTCTTTGCCAACCTGAACCAGGAGCAGTGAACTTCCACTTTTGGGATCGAGGGGCGTTCTTTCCAGGATCTTCATATACCCCCCGTTGAACCCCTTGTATACAGACTTTAAGCCGTAGCGCAGCGCCAGGTAAGCTAAAAGCACAATGATCAACATAAAAGCCATTGACTGGAGAATCAATACGTAGTCACTCATAATCAGCTGTCTTTTCCTTTCACGGAGTCATTTTCTTCGTTATCGTCTTCACTGACCAGGGAAGTAACCCTGACCCCGAAGCGATCATTTATAACTACGACCTCACCATGAGCAAACGGTGATTCGTTAACCAGGATCAGGACTTTTTCATCAGCCACCCGGTTCAGTTTAAGCACTGAACCCTCTTCGAGGTTGATCATATCGCGAACCTTTATGGTCACTTTTCCCAGTTCAGCGCCGATATTCAAATCGACACCGTGAAATTCCGGCGCTATGCCGCGCATTGATGAAACCGGCGTCGATTCTTTTAATGGTTTAAAAACGACCTTTTTTATTTCAGGGCCGCCTGCCTGACTAAAATCAGGCTGTCTTTCATTCCAGGGATCATTCGCCATGGTTTAATCTCCTCACGAGCTACTGAAATATAAACTCTTTATAATAAATAGCTTCGATTTGACCTTTATCAAGCACGCTGTTCAGCTGATCCAGGAGGTCGCGCTCCAGTTCTTTCATGCCCCCGGGCTCTTCAAGATCTATAACAAATTTACTGCGCAGTATAGCAATAATATGCGAACGCAGCTCAGATTCGCGCTCTTCAATTTCCCTGGTCAGGGCCCGTTCATCGTAAGCCAGATCAATTTTCATCCTCAAAAACCGCCTGGTTCCGGGGTCAGCCAGGTTGACCTGGAACTCACTCATTGCATATAAATGTCGCGGCGGGCCATCAACAGTATCCGCACTATCCTCTGATCCGGAGCTAATAAAAGGCAAGCTGTCGCCCAGGAAAACAAAGGCAAGTCCGCCTATAACCAGGAGCAGAACCGGGATTAGTACAAACAGAAGCGGCTTGCGCTTTTTTTTCTTTTTTTCTGTCTTTTCGACAGTTTCGCTTTCCTCGTCACGAGTTTTTGGCGTCAACTGAATCAACTCCTGTCTTTAATATGCTTCACGCAGCAGTTCAGGCCGCTGCAAAGAGATAACCATGGTTACCCGGCGGTTCCTGGCTCTCGCTTCGGGGCTGACATTGGGCTCTAACGGGTTGAACTCACCGTACCCTGTAGCCTTCAGGTAGCGGGGATCCAGGCCTTTTTCCTCAACCAGGTAGCGGGTTACCCGCACTGCCCTGATGACCGCAAGTTCCCAGTTGCTGGGGAATTCAGGCACGTTAATTGGCAGGTTACAGGTATGCCCCTCAACAATAATACTGCGATCGAGGCGCAGGAAAAGCTCTGAAAATTTATCTAGAATATCCCTGGCCTCCGGCTTCAGGTCAGCCCTGGCCCGCTCGAAAAAAAGGTAGTCAGGCAATTCCAAAACAATACCCCGTTCATCAAGGCTTACCTCGGCTTCCGCTTCGATACCGAGTTCAGTCAGGAATAACCGCACTTCGGCTATTATTTCCTCAGCTTCCCGGGCCCGTTCCAGCAGATCCGCTTCAGAAATAAAACCCTCTTCAAATTCCATAGACTCTTCAGGCGAATCTCTTGTTTCCGGGGTCTGATCCATTATTCCCGTATGGCCCAGGAAAGAAGTCTGGATGGAGATAATTACTGTCTGAAACCGCTCTATATCGATAACAGACATGGTGTAGAGCAGGATAAAGAAAGTCAGCAGCAGGGTAACCATATCTGAGTATGTGGTCATCCAGAGAGGGCTGCCCGGTTGCTCCTGTTTTTTCCTGCGGCGTCTAGACATTGACCAACACGTCCTCTACATCATCGTCATCTTCAGGGCGCTTATTTGCATCTTCCAGTTTTTTCTTTTCAAGGGGTGAGAAGTACGATTTGATCTGCTCCTGCAGTAAGCGCGGGTTTATTCCGCTCTGCAGGGCGAGCAGTGCTTCGACAATAATTTCTTTCAACCTGATTTCATCGTTACTGTAGATAGTCAGCTTGTTCGCCAGGGGCAGCAAAATCAGGTTGGCAATCAGCGAACCGTAAAGCGTCGTAAGCAGCGCAACGGCCATTCCCGGCCCGATAGCACTGGGATCGTCAAGATCTGCCAGCATTAAGACCAGTCCGATCAGGGTTCCGATCATCCCGAACGCGGGGGTTAAGCCCCCCCAGGTCCGGAAAAGGCCCTGTCCCAGTTCATGCCTTCCTTCCAGTGAAGAAAGCTCGGCATTGAGGATGTTGCGGATATTATCGGGCTCGAAACCGTCGATAACCATCTGCAGCCCGTTGCGCAGAAATTCATCATCAATTTCTTCCAGCTCATCTTCCAACACCAGGAGCCCCTCGCGACGGGCTTTCTGGGCCAGGTCAACAAAGCGGGCATGCAGATCAAGAATTGATTCATCTTTGCGCACAAAAGCCTTTTTAGTAACCTGCAGGACGGTTTTTATTTCATCAAGCCGGAAACTGACCAGTAATGCCCCCGTAGAACCGCCGACGGTGATCATCAGGCCGGCTGGATTCCAGAAAGCCCTGAGATCGCCCTCAAAAATAATGCTCAGGACAACAAGGGTGCCCCCGAGGACAATACCAATTATTGATAACAGATCAAACTTTTTCATGACAGGTCGCTCCGCTTTTTAGACTGCCGGCCGGAAGGCTTTAACTTCCTTCCGGCCGGACACTTTTTATTTACCGCTTCATGTTGACCACTTCAACCAGAACTTCATCGGAAGTGGTAACCACCCTGGTGTTGGCCTGAAAAGCGCGGCTGGTGGTAATCAGCTCCGTAAATTCGTAAGCAAGGTCGGTATTGGACATTTCGAGGGCCGAAGACTGAACAAGCCCGCGTCCGCCTGCACCGGGATTGCCCGTAATCGGATCGCCCGAGTTGAGGGTCGCTGAAAATAGATTGCCACCCTGTTTAGCCAGGCCCTCGGGATTGGAAAAGGTAGCTGTCTGTATTTGGCCCAGGTTCTCAACCATGCCGTTAGTAAAGGTGCCGACAACCATGCCGGTGCGGTTTATATAGAAGCCGGAGAGTTCACCGGCCCCGTGGCCATTCTGCTCACGGACTACCAGGCTGTTCGAGCCGGCAAGCTGGCTGACGCTGTCAAAGTCCAGGCCCGCTACGATCGGTTCGGCGCCGGCCGGGTTAAATTCCAGCGGCTCGATATCAGTTTGTTCCGTGTCAAGGTTGCCCCTGGCATTAAAAAACAGTGAACCTGAACCCCCGCCACTCAGGGGAATCAGGTTTTCGTTCTCATCAAAAACATTGACCGTATAGTCCCAACGGTTTACCCCGCTGTTGGTGAATGCATAATCGACGGTAAAGCGGTTGCCGAGAGAGTCGAAAGCATAGTACTCGTAACTGTGGCCTGCAGGATGGGAGCTGATAGTACCGTTGAAATCGGCATCTCCTGTAATATCTCCCAGTGTAATCGGGCTGCCGGCAGGAAAAGTCTCGTTGATCGAGATGATGAAAGGATTGTTATCGGTACCCAAACCTGTAACGGAGACATCTTCAATGGCAGCGGTCGCTTCGAGGGCGTCCCTGACATCGAGGGCTGTAGCGTTATAATCAAGGGCAGCGGTGGTTACAGCTGCACCGTCAATATTAAAGGTAATTTGGTATGTTCCATCGTCTGCACCGCTGAGAGAGACGCTGTAAGCAGGACTTAACCGTGAATCGAGATTGCCGGCAAAACGCATATACCCGGTAGCCTGGGCCACCATTTCATCGCCCAGGGGAATATTGATCTGCTCTAAGTCGGCACCGCCGCGAACTCCCAGGAGAAACATCCCGTTATCGTTAACCAGGGTACCATTGGCATCAAGGCCGAAAGAACCGGCCCTGGTATAATACTCATTACCCGTGCCGTCACCAACTACAAAGTAGCCCGCGCCCTCAATAGCCAGGTCGGTTTCACGATCGGTGCTGGTAATTGCCCCCTGGGAATGGATATCGGTAATAGAAGAAATGCGCATACCCATGCCGACCTGGGAGGGGTTGATCCCGCCACGGTCCTGTGGGCCGGTAGCGCCCTGGACGGTCTGGCTGAGCAGGTCTTCGAAGCGGGCCTGGGACATTTTGAAACCAACGGTGTTCACATTGGCAATGTTGTTACCGATTACATCAAGTTTTTGCTGATGGCCCCGCAGGCCTGTGACAGCAGTACTCATTGATCTTATCACTGATGCAGCCTCCTTTTAGCTGATTTTAGTCTTTAGCTGCGCGGCGCCCTGCTTCGATCATTCGGCAGGTCAAGGTTTCCTCAAAGGAGGTCCGACCTTTATCTTAAAATAACCGCGCTGTCAATACCGGTAAAGATTTGTTCCCCTTCTTCCGCCCTGTCTACCGCTGTGATTATAGTGCGGTTTGTGACGCTGGCCAGGAGGGCCACTTCACCAAACATAAGCAGGGAAGAACGTGATCCTTTTGCTTTTACTTGATCAATTGCGTCCTCAATCTTGTGCAGGTCTTCTTCGCCCAACTCGATTTTGCGGCTCTGGATCCGCTCACGGGCGTGTGCAGAGAAGACTACTTTCTGCTTTTCCTGCAGTTTATCAAGCACCTGGTGAAAAGAGATGCCGGCTTCGACCTTTTGGTGGGATTTGCGGACAACCTGGCCTGATCCAGGTTTACCAGCAGGAGTAACCGGTTTAAAATGCGGACCTGTTTTATTGACCATCTTAGGCGCTGCCTCCTTCCACTCTTAAAAGCGAGCTGAGCGGATATTCGCGGCCGTTTATAGTAAGCTGCGGGCCTGTCCCTGTAAACTCTATCGCAGTGACAGTTCCGCTGACCGTCTCCCCGTCAAAACCGAACACATCAACTTCTTTGTTCAGCAGGCTCAGGGCCTGCTGCCTGTCCTGGGCTAAAGCCTGTTTTTCAACTGTCGCCTGCATCTGCACGACCTGCTCCAACAGGGTAAACATGCTTAGCTGAGTAATCATTTCTCCTGTGTCCTGACTGCCGGACATCGGATCCTGGTAGCGCAGCTGGGTCACCAAAAGCTGCAGGAAGAGGTCGGTATTGAATTGTTGATTTGGCGCCTGCCCGGCAGCAGCACCGGCAGCGTAACTCTGTGCTGATGGAATTCCTGAAGCTGCTGTTATGTCGGTCATATCAATTGGCCTCCTTTAAGCCCAGAAATCAATGCTCCGGTTTAAGGAATCGGGCGCCCCATGATCGGGGAGCATTCCGCTTTCCTGATCCACAATTGCCTTTCCTTCAGAATCGGCATGCTCCGGGTTCCCCGGGTAATGCCTGTCGCCCGGCCGATCAGAACCGCCAGATTCTTTATCCGCCGTCGCCAGGTCAAGCTGCTCAAAGTCAATGCTGACAAGGTTCATCCTTTGACGCAGCTCAGTGATGCTGCTTTCCAGAATTTCTCTGACCAGGGCTGTTTCTGTAACTATTGATGCAGAAAGCTTGCCCTGCCTGGAAAACACGCGGACTGTAATTTCGCCGAGTTCCGGGGGGTGCAGAGTTAAACGCATCTCTGCGGGATTTCCGCCTGTTTCACGCAGGTAAACCATGCGGCCCTCAAGCTGCTGCATCACGTTCTCTTTCAGATTAGGCAGCCGGCTGTTAGGAACCCTGATACTATGCAGGCCCTGATCTCCCTTCACGGGCAGCTGATCAAATGCCGGGCTTTGTTCCGGTGCAGATGTAACAGGTTGCGGCCTCGCACCTTCCGCCCTGACCGCGTTTACGGCAGTTTCCCTGTCAGCCAAGCCACTTGGAACCACCGGTATTTCTGCTTTTTTTGCTGCCGTTTTTTGCTGCTCAACTGTTTTGCTGAATTCCGGAATATCGCTTCTTTGCCTTTCCGAAATACGTTCCGGCTGCCTGCCGGCAGACTGGTCGGCAGTCTTTTCAGCAGGGGCCTTTTTCCCGTCCCTGCCGGATAAAGTTTCGGCTTTTAGCGGTTCGGCTATTGGTTTAGCTGCTTTTTCAGCCCTTTCTCCGCTGGCGGGTTTTTTCACATCCTTTTCAAAAGGCTCTTTGCCTGCCGCCTGTTCTTTTTGTAAGGACACTGCCCCCGGCAGTTCGGCTGCCTTTTCCGGAATACTCCCCGGAATCTCGTTTTTCATGTCCGATTGCTCTTTATGATTCTTCATTTTAGATTCCGTACCGGTCCTGTCTGCTTCTCTTACCAGGCCTTCGGGAACGGGGTCAACTCCGGAAGCAGCTTTTCCTGCAAACGCGACCGGAACCCTCTCGCTTTTAGCGGGAGATGCAGGGGTTTTTTCAACTTTCTCCCTGCCGTCTTGTCCTTCTTCAGCCGGTTTGCCTTTAAGCAGGGCTTCAGAATCCGCCTGCCGGAAGTTGATACTGACCGCCCCCGGGTACTTTTCATGACCCCCGTGTTCATGGTGCGGCTTAACACCTGTAGAATATTCCGGGTGTTGTTTTTCATTTTCTTTTTTTTCGGCCCTTTCAGGATCCCCGCCCAATGCTTCGGTTTCTGTTTCGGATTCGCCCGCTTTACCGGCCAGGGCTTTGTCTAATGCCGCGGCAAACATACCGCCGCCCTCTTCTTTCTCCGCAGAGCCTGCTCTGCAGATCAGGCATTCAGGCTGTTCCGGCATAAACTGGTCTACTTTCAATTCATTCACCTCCTTTCCTGTTATAAGTATTCAGGACTATTTCATCGATAAGGTTTCTCTCCATTATCTGTTCCTGACGCTGATGTTCAAGGCTGGCTTTGCTCTTTAATATTTCCAGCATGCGTTTTTTCTGCCAGCACTGACGGGCTAAATCCCGCTGTTCTTCAACCCTGCCCCTGGTTTTATGGTACTGCCTGGCCTGCTGTATAACCCGGTTTTCAAGAAGGTTGCTGTATTCCTGAACCGCCTGGAGCCCGGGCAGCTTGATGGTTTCCTGTATCTGCTCCCTCCACCTGGTTATTACCAATTCTTCTTCCATTTTCAGGCCGCTCAACCTGGCTGTTTCCTGTTCCAGGGCTATATGGCGCAGGCTAAGCTCCCGCTTTGCTTCTTGCTCCTGGATATTTCGGAAACCTAACAGGCGCTGCATTCTGAAACTGAAAGAGCTCATAATCCTGGTTCCTCCCGGCCTTATTAATTCAATAGGTTACTTTTTCCATCTGGGCCAGGGTTTCACCCAGGGCAAAGTTTTCTTCAGGCTGCTGCCTTAAAAATTTCAATAATTCGGGCCGTTTTTGGATCGCCCGATCAATATCAGGTTGTGACCCGGCTGCATATGCACCGATATTAATCAGATCTTCCATCGACTCATATGTAGAGAGAAGTTTCCGCGCTTCGGCTGCCAGATCCCTGTGCCCGGGACTGATCAGGTTAAGCATCAGTCGGCTGTTACTATTCAACACATCGGCTGCCGGAAAATGGTTCTGCGAGGCAAGTTTTCTGGACAGGACAATATGGCCGTCAAGAACACTGCGTACTGCATCGGTTATCGGTTCGGTAAAATCGTCGCCGTCTACCAGAACATTATAGAACCCGGTGATGCTGCCCCGCTTTGATGTGCCTGAACGCTCAAGATAGCGGGCAATCAGGGCAAATACCGAGGGGGTATAACCCTTGGTCGATGGAGGTTCCCCAACGGCCAGCCCAATCTCTCTCTGGGCCATGCAGAGGCGGGTTACCGAATCCATCATAAATATAACTTTTGCTCCGCAATCACGGAAATATTCAGCGATCGTAACGGCAACCATGGCCCCCATTACCCTTTCCAGAGCCGGACGGTCTGAAGTGGAAACAACCACTACGGAGCGCTTAAGGCCTTCTTCTCCCAGATCATTGCGGATAAAATCGCCGACTTCACGCCCCCTTTCACCGATCAGGGCTATCACATTGACATCAGAAGCACTGTGCCGGGCAATCATCCCCAGCATGGTGCTTTTACCAACCCCGCTGCCGGAAAATATTCCGACCCTCTGCCCTTCACCGCAAGTCATCAGGCCGTCGATGACTTTAACGCCTGTAGAAAGGATTGAGTCTATCGGGCGCCTTTCCATCGGGTTAGGCGGATCGTTGTTAACGGGGTATTCTTCACCGTCATCGGGGCCTAAGGGCGGCAGGCCTGAATCCAAAAGGTTACCCAGTCCATCGAGCACCTTGCCTTTCAACAGTTCATCAACCCGCAGGGAGAAGCTTTTTCCCGTCGGCTCGACTACGCAGCCGGGAGCTATTCCCTGCAGATCACCTAAGGGCATCAGCAGGCAGCATTTTTCCCTGAAGCCGACGACCTCTGCAATAAATGCAGAACCGTTAGTGGAACGTATATAACAGATTTCGCCAATAAAGGGCCTTATACCACTGACTTCGATAACCAGACCGATAACCTGGCGCACTTTACCCATCACCCGGCCGCCCGGAAGGGCCGTGAGTGTTGAAAGGTATTTTCCGTTGGAGGTTTTAGTGCCGGTCATAAGCGAAGTCGTCCTCCTTAACTTGCTGTTCTTCTTCGCTGCGGGCAATTTTTAAAAGCATTGCCTTAAGCTGCTCTTTCTCTTCATCGATCAGGTATTCCGCTACACCGCTTTCCGATTCGATACGGCAGCTTCCCCGTGGCATTTCGGGATCAGGCAGGACCTCAAGCCTTGTAATCTCTTTAAACTCTTCCTTCAGGGCATCGCTGTAGTCAAGGCAAAGGGCTAAATCTGCAGGGTTCACATATAAATCGACATGTTCACCACCATTAAGCATGTTCATCGTTTCACGGACTATGGAAGTCACCGTTTCAGGTGCTGCATCGAGCTGGTTATAGATCAGCCTCTCAGCAACGGCCATGGCAAGTTCAACGATTTTTCTCTCAGAAGAAGCGATAATTTCTTTGGAATGATGTTTTGCTTCAAGCAGGGTCAATTCCGTCTCCCTGAGTTTAGCTTCCGCTTTTTCCCGCATTGAACGGCATTCATCGTCTGCCCTGGCCAGGCCCTGTTCATAACTTTCACGCAGGCATTGTTCAAATTTTTCTTCTAGAAGCCGCTCGACTTTTTTGACCGTATCAACGTCTGAATCGCTCTTACCGTTGCTTCCGGCTTTTTCGGATTGGCAATTCTGACCGCTGTTTTCTGTCCCGTATTCAGCAGCCCCGTTATCCGGGCTGCCCGGCGAACAGGGATCGGAGCCGGGATCGGACCAGAAAGCGACTGATCCGTTGTCTTGATCTGCAGCCGTGGCCCTGTTTTGACTCTGGCCGTCATGATCAGCGCCTGCCGGTTGCCCGGAGGCATAAATATTTTCGGCATCATAATTACAATCGCCGCAAATCAGAGGTTGTTTATAAACTACTTTATGCGATAATGGCATCGTCGCCACCCCGTGATATTATGATTTCTCCGCTTTCATCAAGACGCCTGATCACAGCCACAATCCTCTGCTGGGCTTCTTCAACCTCACGCAGCCTGAGCGGGCCCATAAACTCCATATTCTCCTGCAGTATTTCACCGGCACGCTTGGAAATATTTTTAAATATCCGGGTCCTGACTTCGTCACCCGAACCCTTCAGGGCCATCGCTATATCGTTATTGTCGAGATCGCGGACCACTCTTTGAATCGAAGCGTCATCGAGGTTGACTATATCGTCAAAGATAAACATCTGCTGCCTGATCTCTTCAACGAGTTCAGCATCCTCTTTTTCCAATTCCTCCAATATCAGCTTTTCGGTGCCCCGGTCAACATTGTTGAGAATATCGACAATAGCGCCGATTCCGCCGGCTGCAGTGAAGTCCTGCTGGAATATTGTAGAAAGGCGTTCCTTCATCACACTCTCCACACCCTTGATAATCTGTGGAGAAGTCCTCTCCATCACCGCTATACGCCTGGCGATATCACTCTGGATTTCCTGGGGCAGTTCTGAGAGCACCATCGCGGCCTGGTCGGAATCAAGATAAGAAAGGATAAATGCTATGGTCTGAGGATGCTCCTGCCCGATCATGTTAACCAGCTGCTTGGCATCGGCATTACGCACAAAAGTAAAAGGTTTGATTTTACTGGATTCCCTCAGGCGCTTCATTAATTCGGAGGCTTTTTGCGGGCCCAGGGTTTGTTCAAGGATGGCCTGCGCATAATCATACCCTCCATCAACCATATATTTCTGGGCCTCATTAATGGCACAAAACTCATCTAAGATTTCATCCAGCTGATCCCTCTCCACCCTCGTGGTGTTGGCTATTTCTAAACTAATTTTTTCAATCTCAGCCTCGCTAAAGTGCTTCAGAATGCTGGCTGACACATTGGGCCCCAGGGCCAGAAGGAAGACCGCTACTTTTCTCAAGCCTGAAATGTTTTTGGTTGCGATCATGATTGATTACTCCTCCGTAAGCCAGGTTTTAAGCAAACTGGCAACACTCTCAGGTTCTTCATTGGCCAATTTGCGAATGGTCTGAGCTTTGCTTTCAGCTTCACCGGGTTCAGCCCGATCTGCATCTTTCAGTGACCTCGCTTTTAACTCTTCCTCCAGGGAAAGAGCATCCAGTTCACGCTCTTCTTCCATGCGGCGGCGCGCCCTGGACCGTATAATGAAAAATGCCGCCAGCAAAATAAGCAGAAGCGCCGACGCGCCTATGATAATCCAAAGCATCGGGACGGGCAGAGCTTCAGGAGGCACCAGCGGTTCTGCTTCTTCAAGCCAGGTGGCATCAAAGGGCAGGAGTTGAACACTGACGGTATCGCCCCTGGCTTCATCAATGCCTACGGCAGAGTTAATCAGCACTTCAACCTGTTCTGCTAAAAAAGGATCATTTCCGTCATTGTCAATCATCACAGCGGTAGACAGGCGAACTACCTTTCCGGGAGCGGTATTTATGTATTCCCTTGTTTCACTTACTTCATAGTTGACAATTTCTTCATCACGCAGGTAACTTGAATCTCCGCCTCCCCCCAGAACGGCAGCCTGGCCGGGGATATTCGGTTCGCCAACCTCCTGGTTTGGTGTACCGACATTCTCTGACTCTTCCCTGATCACGTGAGTTGAACGGGGGGTGGGATTCCCGTCGTATGTAATATTAGTCTGCTCCCTGGTATCAAAATCCATATCGGCAGAAACCATGGCCACTGCTTTGCCGGGCCCGTAGACCTGCTCCAGGATAGAGCGCAACCTTTGTTCCAGCTCTGTTTCAAATAATCTTTTCAGCTGGAGTTGTTCTTCAACAACGTTAGAAGCAGACAACTCACCCAGGGCTGCAAAGGCATCATACAGGACATTTCCGTTCGCATCTATGATCGAAACGTTCTCCGGCTTTAACCCTTCCACACTACCTGCCACCAGGCTTAATATACCCCTGACCTGGGAATCACTCAATGATGCAAGGGGGCTCAGCCTCAATAAAACCGAGGCAGAAGGATCAATTCTTTCCCTTACAAAAACCCCTTCCTCGGTTATCACAAGGTGGATCCTGGCCTGTTCTACAGCATCGAGACTGGTAATGGTGCGGCGCAGTTCTTCTTCGAGGGCAATCTGCCACTGCACCCTGCGCTCAAAGTCACTGGCCACCAGACCCCCGTTTTCAAAAAGAGAAAACCCGATACCCTGGGCATACAGGTCGGGCGACAGAGTGATCCGCAGGCGGTCCCGCTGTTCCCGCGGGACAGCGATGGTGGTGCCGTCATTTTCCAGTTCATAAGCAACGCCCATCTCATCCAGGGCAGCGGCAACCTCACGGGCCTGACCCGGATCAAGCCGGTTGTAAAGGACCTCCATTTGGGCGGGGGTGGCTGAAATAATTGACAATACGGCAATAAAGAGTACAGCAACAGCGGCAACACCAATTATTGCCATCCTGGCCGCGGGATTCAGGCTGCTCCAAATACGCCCGACACTGCCCTGTGCTCCAGCTGCGGTTGTTTGATCAGTTGTTTCGTCGGCCACGATAACACCCCATAAAAAAGAATTCAGGAGTAAGAAGTCAGAATCTAAGTTGAGTGTGTTTTAGAACGCTGCGAACCCTGCATATTTAGTCATCGTTCCCTGGTTCCTGTAATTCAAGTATTTGTGTCTTTATCCTGACTTCTTGCTCCTGAATTCCTGTTCCTGATTTTGTCTTTTCTTTTTTTACTGTTTTATATTTGCATCCTTGATATCTCCTGGTAGGCCTGCAGCACTTTATTGACAACCTGCGAGGTTAGCTGAAGGCTTAACTGGGCCTCTTCCGCCTTGATTAGTACCTGGTGGATATTCTCTATGTCTCCGGTCAGCATTTGGCCGACTGCTTGGTCAGCGTCAATCTGAAGCTGGTTGACATTGCTCAATATACCGTTCAGCATTTCGGCAAAATTCTGGTCTGCCTTGTCGGAACCATGCTCACGAAAAGTGATATTCCGATCTATAATACTGCGGTCGATAAATGGATTAACTTTATTTCCGATGATTTCATTCAAAAATGATTTCCTCCTAGCGTCCGATTTCCAGAGCTTTCATATAGAGGCTTTTTGCCGTCTGCACTGCAGTTGTACTGGCTTCGTAGGAACGCTGGGCCGTAATCATATCGGTCATTTCTTTGGCCAGCTCGACATTCGGGTACATAACATAGCCGTCTTCCTGGGCGTCAGGATGCTCCGGGTCATAAACCATCATCGGCGGGCGATCATCGGCAAAGATACGGTCAACGCGGACCCCCTGGCCCGGATAATTACGGCCGACTTCTATACTGGCGTAAAAAGGCCTGTCAATAACCCTCTTGCTCCAGTTTTGGGCCAGATCCTCGGCAAAAGCGACGGTCCTGCGTTGATATGGGCCTCCTGCAGCAGTCCTTGTTGTGTTCATATTAGCGATGTTGCCGGCAATTGTATCCAGGCGGGTCTTTTCAGCCGTCAGTGCTGAACCAGAGATTCGAAAAGCAGAAAACATACTCACCTTTAACGCCTCCCTTCATTAATTACAAAACGCCAGTTGTTAAAACGTGTGTTCAACTGCTGGACATAAGAATTATAACGCAGCTGGTTGCTGACCATATTCAGCATGTCTCTTTCAATATCTGCATTGCTGCCATCAATTCTCCTGACCGTAGTCCGATCGGTTTTAATGAGGGGAGCGATGTCAGGATTCGGTGTAAGGGGAAAATGCTTTTGATGGGTCCTGCTAAGCGGAGCGTTTGTCTGGCCTTTGGCTTTCAGCAGTTGATCTTCAAAAGAGACATCGCTGCGCTGGAAACCGGGTGTATTCATATTAGCCAGGTTATTTGCGGTTACCTGCTGGCGAAGGGAAGCTGCATCCAATCCTTTTAATAATAGGGACATTGTATCATCGCGAAACAGAGACAATTCTGCACCCTCCCCAATTTTCAGGCAAAAAAATGAGGCAGCCAATTTGGCTGCCTCATGGTTATTATATAGACTTTTCCCATGATTTAGAGACCGGCAACCTGGCAATCCGCTGTAGGCGGACCCATGGCTTTGCGCCCCCGCATTTCTACGGGTTTGCCTTTAACAGTCACTTACATTTTTATTATAGCAGAGCAGTAACGTTTCGGTCAAGACAATTGCTATGTAAAATTATTAATAATAATATTTATGTAACAATTCAGGTATGGTGAATAATATTTCGACTGGCAATTCACAGTTCCTGCTGCCTGTAATTAAATATTTAGTTCATGGTAGATGTAGAACGAAGCGGCATGAGCAAGTTCAGTCGTTTATCAGCATTTCTTTTTCAAAAACAGCTCTTTCCTGGAACCTGATCCTCGGTATGCCTTTAAAACCTGCCTTCCTGCCGAGGCCTGCCCTATAGCCCTTCCTGTATCCTGAACTGTGGCTTCGATCAGCCGGCAATTAGACTCTCTTTTGCTTTTGACTTTTCCTATTGCCCGGAGCAGCAGTTCTGCCTGCTCCCGGGGGAGATCGTCCCCGTGGGGCATTATAACAGCGAGTTCTTCGAGCAGGCGATCGATCTGATCCCCAATTTGTTGCAGAAATTCTTGATCAGACTTTTCAATTGCCTCACGCTCTTCTTCCAGGACGTCTTCCAGAAAAATGAGGTTTTCTATCGAACAGGAAAAACTTTTTTTGCCGGGATCTTTATCAGGGAGTGCGTTATATCCTGGTTTAATCTTTGCCACCACGCTTCCGGCTAGTTTTCCGGGCCTGCCGCTGTATCAAGAGGAACATGCATATCATCACAACGGTGTGGAACTATCATCTGTTTACCGCGCCTCTGTGCTACATTAATAAGGATTGGTGCAGCCAGGTTAGTATATAACTTTTGCCCTTCCAGGGTAACCGTAGTGAAAATCACCAGATCCTGTTCTTTCTTCAACATCAAATCACTGCGATCATTGCGTTGAAGGGTAACCTGGTAGCGGGGGAAAAAGGGAAGGGGATCAACCAGGATCATCCCGATCGACGGATCTTCGGAAGCGATCAACATGGCAAAGAGCCGGTTATCGGGGACCGGTTCAATTAAATAACGGCGATAAAGCTCCAAACCCGGAATCCCACGGGGAAATACAAATTCCACTAGTTTCCGCTGGCTGCTTTCCACGGCGGTTTGTTCAGCTGACATAGCTTAACCTCCTCTTTCAAGTTCATGACTAGCGCAGGTAATCGACCAGGCTGGGCTGCATCATCATTGATGCCGTCGAAAGAGCAGCACGATAGGCATTCTCCTGCATTGTAAACTCGGTAATGACATGCGCCAGATCTATATCTTCAATATTCGAGCGGACTTCCCGCAGATAAAGGTTTTCACTGAACAGGGTGCTCTGCATCGCTTCTACACGGTTCGATCGGGCGCCGACCTGGGATAAATTTTCCAGGATTTGATCTACAGCCGTATCCATTTTTTCAAGGGCTCCGTCACCTAAAGTTTCGCGATCATTTTCCATCAGGGCCCAGTATACATTGTAAACAGCTTCAAATATTTCCTGGTTTGGGCCAAAAGCTTCTTCACCATTCATATTCATGATTACTTCCTGGTGCGGACTTATTTCCTGGATCCGATCTTTATTATCGCCGTAGTAAACGGGAAAGCCGCTGCTGTCATAATGGAATACCTGGTTTTGAGGCAGACGAAGCAGCTCCAGCGTATCATCGTTTACCTTAAACGCACCGTCATAAATTCGGCCGTGATCGGGTGAGCGCTTGAATGTATTAAGGCTGAAGTAGCGCAGTTCAGTATCCGTTCCCGCCAGGGCCCCTTCTGTGAAAATATAGCGCGCTTCCGAATCACTGCCGCGATGTTCACCGGTTATGTTAAACTGCTCATATGATTCACCTGCGGACACGGAGGGTGTTATATTTACAATACCCCGGTCGCCTGCTTTCAAACCTTCAGCATCGGAAGGAGATAAATTATCAAGTCCCCGGAAATTAATATTAAGGCCGCCGACAGCCTTAGTTTGAATTTCATCGCCGCCAAAATCAAGGGTGATATTGCCTTCCGTTTTTTGGTAACTACCATCGCGATCATATTGATGCGATCTGTAGCTAAATTTAACTGTGCCGTTTTCGGGATTTACCTCTCTCACTTCCAAAAGAATTGAGGCATTCTTGTCTGCATCGGCAATATCCATGGAAACAAGGCCCGGGCCTGCTGACCCGCTCAGAATTGAAGCGGCCTCGCCCTGCAGGTACTGCTGAACTACCTGCGCAGAACCCTCATAATCCCGGTCTGAGGTCAGGCCTGTATGACTCAGCTGATAGGCCCCGTTTTGCAATCCGCCGGCTGAAACTTTTTCGGTTCGCTCAGCAAAACTGCCGTTCTCGCCAAGGACGCCAACCGTAAATCCTGCTGCAGGGAAGTCGTAGTCAGTATTGGTACCAAATGAGCCGCCCCACTCGAGGTCTACAGATGAGTTGAGGAGCGCCCCGCTTTGCCGGTCCAGGGAGTAAAATACGAAATTGTGAACTCCATCGATCAGTGCATCCTGTTCGAAAGCAAAAGTAAATATGAGGTTTGCTTCTTCGTCTTTATAGAGATGGACGAGATCGGCTTCGCCCGGCTCTGCAATCTCTGCATTTGTGTTGATAACCATCCTGTCGCCTGTGGCAAATTCAAGATTGTTCAGGTTTATTTCGTATTCGACGCTGCCAACCGTTATTGTCTGCGGGACTGCTGCCGACTTATCAATGGTAACCGAGCCCCTGTTCATTGTAACAGCACCGCTGCCCGGATCCATCTCTTTATATTCATAGGAAAAAGTTACATCGGTGCCGTCAATCTCTGCTGCCACGAATGACACCGATTGGTTCCGGCCTGCTGATACTGCATTGATGCTGTTCACCAGGGGATCACCGGATTGCGAATATTCAATGAACTGCGTACCCGCATTCACTGCATAAGCACCGCCGGTGTCTTCAGTCATAATTTTATAATCCCCCGCCAAAAAGCTGTTTGGGCTGATCCCCCCCGACAGGTTGATATTCTGGTCCGCAGCAAGTATTTCCGCCAGGGGCGCATCTTCGGCCAGGTTCCCAAGCACCGCTACAGCTTCTTCAGTTGCCGCATGAATGGTGAAATCCCCGGGGGCTGTCCTCGAAAGAAACATGGCACTTTCATCACCGGTAACCGCGATATGCCTGGCCAGCCTGGAGTGGCTTTCAATGGCATTTTTTAGATTGTCAAATGTTGCAGCCCTGTCAGCGCCGCCCGAAACGGTTTTGACAGTATACTTCTCTCCATCGACTGTAATGTTTAAAATAATCTCCCTGCCTGCCGTGCCCGCCTCGATTTCCCCTGCGTCAAACACAGCGTGGCCGCTATGGCTGGTTTCAAGGTAGTGGGCTTTTATACCGTAAACATTTTCACGAACAAACGGCGCTTTGAGGGTTTGGTGCCCTCCAAAGATATAGAGGCCGTTTGATTCTGTATTGGCAATGCCGATCAGGTGATCGATAAATTCGAGTACTTCAGGGGCAATGGCGCGCCGATCTTCGGCAGTCAGGCTTTCGTTGGCCCCGTAGATAGCTAGTTCGCGAATCCGCTGCATGACATCAAGGCTGTTTTGTAGGGCATATTCGCTGTTCTCCAGCCAACCCTGGGACTGATTCATATTCAGCCGGAACTGCTCATTGCGGTTGATCGAAGCCGAATAACCCATTACGCGGCCAACCCCGACCGGGTTTTCTGACGGCCGCTGAAAGGCCTTGCCGGTGGACAGCTGATTACTGTATTTTTCGAGGCTCCGCAGGCTGTTCTGCAGGTTATAGTTAACTGTATTGGCGATCATGCGATGAGTAATACGCATAACCTAACCTCCTCTTAGCGGCCGAGTTCTGTGAAGAGCACGGTCAGCATTTGATCAACATAACTTAAGTAACGGGCAGCGGCCTGCCAGGATTGCTGGTACTGCACCATATTGAGCATTTCTTCGTCGATGTTAACTCCCGCTACCGATTCATGCATTTCTTTTAGCTGATTAAGCGTCTTTTCAAAAGCCCCCGCCATTCGTTCGCTATCCTGGGCTTCAACACCCATAGATGTAATCATTGCCCGGTAGTATTCAGCGATAGATGAACCATCGAGACGATCAGCGCTGCGCACGTCACGCAGGCGGGCAATCTCCAGAGATTTGTCCCCGTCCCCGGGAGCAAATTTTTCACCACTGGCCGCAATGTTAGCAGTATTTGCCAAAACTGATTCCGAAACCTGGAATGACAGGGCAGCTGCCTGCCCGCCGGCTTCAAGCGGTGTAAAAAAATCGAGGCCCGTTGTATCGCTGTCAAGTGCAAAGCCCTTCCTGTGAATCTCGTTGACATCCTCGACCAGGGCAGTCACAATCCTGTTAATGTCATTCTGAAGGCCCGGCAGGTCCTTGTTGACAGCATCAAGCAGACCGGGCACCCTGCCCCCGCTAAGCTGAACCGGCAGGCCACGGCTGCTCAACACCTGCAGGCCATCACTTCCGCCCGCTTCAACCGATAGTGGAAATGTGCGTTCTTCCTGAACGAGGAGCCTGCCGCCTGAAAATATTTCGACGGTACCGTTACTTTTATCGTGAACGCGAATATCAATCAGCCTGGCCAAATCTTCGACAGCCATATCGAGTTGATCCAAAAGTTCATTTGATTTTTGCTGCATGGTGGATACATAACGGATTTTGTCATTGAGTTCCGCTATGGTCTCGGCAATCCTGTTTGCTTCGTTAACATGCATTTTGACTTCGTTTACAAGATCGAGGCGCTGGTCGTCCAGGCGCTGGTATACATCACCCACCGTCCGGGTCAAACTGATTGCAGTTTCACGAAGCCCCGCCCGCACAGCAGATTCTTCAGGGGAAGCGCTTAACTCCTGCCAGGTATCAAAGAAATCGCCTAAGTATTTGCTGATGCCAAAATCTTCGGGTTCCATAAAAATTGCTTCTGCACCAAGGTATGTTTCGTAGCGGGTATCCCAGTATTCTTTGTTTGAACTAGTATTAACCAGTTGAGAGTGATAGAAATCACTGCGCACCCGGACAACATCGGTTATTATTACGCCCTGCCCGGGAGCCATGGATGGGTTAGAAACCATTGGTGAAACAACCGCTTCCATATCGGCTCTCTGGCGGCTGTAGCCGGGGGTATTGGCGTTAGCAACATTCTGACCGCTTACTTCCATCCCCTTATGCTGGGCCCTTAAAGCCTTGCGCCCAATCTCAAACGAACCGAATATGGACATAGTAGATTCTCCTTTGTATCAAGTATCTGTCAGCAGTTGCGGTCGAGGTTGGGCAACGGCCCATCTTCCAGCTTGTTGAGCTGCCCCCGTTCATCGTAAGTCAACCTGGCTGCCTGTAATTTTTCCCGGAGTTCTTGTGAAAACCGCAACCTCTCTTCGAGAAGATTGCGGTTGACTTCGTGGATAACCTTTATTTCCCGAAGTTCCCCTAATATCAAAGCCAGCTTTGAAAGAAGTTCGGCCTGACTGTTTTTTCCAACCATTGTTTTAATAAAACTTCGCAAACCGGTGCCCTCAGGAACCAGGGCTTTCCTCCGTTCTTCCAGGGCTGCAATTTGCTCCCTGATTAAAACGCGTTTCTTTTCTGCTTCGATGAGCGCCCTGTGGTCTCCCGTGATAAGTTGTTCGCGCAGCTGCTCTTCCGAATCATGCAGCATCCTGAAAAGGTTGATTCCCTCTGCCAGTATTTCCCGGAGCAGCAGCAGCCTCTTTTGGTAAGAAGGCACCGTCATGTCGGCCTTCCTTTCTATAGGGGCTGGCTATTGTTGATAAACTTCAGCATCGCTTCGGCCAGTTTTTTACTGTCGACATCATACCTGCCCTGCTCGATTTGCTCAGCGAGGCTCTCCAGGCGGGCTGACCTTTCAGTGGCGCCTTCCCCTTCAATCCGATCCATCTCCTGCTGAAGGCCTGTAATTAACCTTGAGAGCTCTTTACGATCTTCGCCTCCGGCAGAAGCCTTTTTGGAACCACCGGCCGGTTTACCGGGTTCTTCGGTCAGAATGCGGTTAATCAGTTGGAGGTAATTTGAACTGATTCTCACCTATGATCCCTTCTTTCCATGGGTACTTTGATTTCAATCAGGGCCAACAAATTAGCCCTTCATTGATAATAATCGTCAATGGGGAGGAATAGTTAAGGGGTTAGAAAAATTATTTGGGGGTTTATTTTTCCCAGTGCAGAATTTTGACCTCAAAATCCTGCTGATCAAGAACTACCCTGACATTTTTGAGGTTTTTCTCAAAGCGATAATCAGTACTGCCAAACCTGATGCGAATATTTTCATAAGCGGTTCCGATATGAACTCTTCCTTTATAGGGAACCTGAATCAGTCCCTGATCGGCAGTAATTCGCGGAGCGCCTGCTTCGCCAATATAAACATCGCGCCCGGCTTCGATGCTGCCGCCCCTGAAAAGGCGGGAAATGTTAACGTCACCTTCGCATTTTAGCCTGGAGTTGTAAGATCCGGGTCCGGAAACAATGATATTGCCTGTACAGTGCAGAATGCTGTTTTGAAGGTACGGTGCCGTTATATCCGCCGGCTCCACTTTAACTTGCCGGCCTACCTGCAGCCCGGCAAGCTTGTTTTTTATTTCTTTTAAAGCCGGCCGGCCCAGGGTCTGGCTGTATTGAAAATCTACAAAGTAAGGGGCGATATCGTTTATGGTCAAAACCAGTTTTTCAGGCAGCGAGCGTCCCACATCCTTCAGGCTTTTCATTAAGCTGGCCGCGTATTCAGGCAGCTCGGAATATTTACTTTGTAAAAGAGCCCTGATAACTGCCGATTCCATCTGCTCACTATGTTTTCCCTTTGCTTCAAGGGCTTTAGCCACTTCCTCAGAAGCCAGAAGGGCGCTTCCGACACTGCCTTCCATGCGATCCAGTGTGGCGTAAATGTTTTTTAACACCATATTGACCCAGCCGGCCTGCACAGTGCATTTTATACAGTTGCCTTTAAATAATATGTTTCCTCCGGCCAGTATTGCAGCCCCGGATGCATTCTCACCAATTTCTATATTGCCGTCAGCGGAAACCTTCATCCCTTCAGTTACTGCTCCCTGGACTTTAAAGTGCCCGCGGAAATCTATATTACCGCTTTTTATATCGACATCGCCATTATGGGTGTAGATATCTTCAACCCTGAACGAATGCATCCGCCCCTTTTTATATGTAGGCACCCCTTTACGGGTGGCGAGAACCTGGGTTTGGTCGCTGCTTAATGCTGTCCCTCTATCACAGTTTATTTCTACCTTCTTAACAGGGTCTGGTTGAATTTCTTCACCCGTTACCGCTTTACCCGGTGTACCCGGGACAGGGGGGTGAATGAGGGCAATGGTCCCGCCTTCGCTGGCCTGAACTATCTCAAACCTTTTTCTAAAATCTACCTGGCTCTCTTCTTGGCCATAGGTAACCGATTTAAATCCTGCTTCAAAGAGAGGTTCCACCCAACCGTCTTTACCCTGCCGGACAGGATCGCCCACAGCCACAGTTTGCCACGCGCCCTCTTCTGTCAGCAACCCGCTTATGGCGAACGGATCTAACCCATGGGCCACCCCCTCCGCCCTGATGTTTTTCATCAGTTCTTCCGAGGTGAGGTTGCCGGTTTTTTCTTTACCGGCGATTCCTTCGACGACTAAATCATCAGTGGGGGGATAGTCGGAAACGGTATAAGATTCCTTGAATCCCACGGAGTATTGGGCTTCCGCCTTTAATCGGTCATCGGATATTTTAACCTCAAGCTTGTCGGCCTGAACCTCTTCGCGTGGTTTTATTTCCACCTGATCTCCCGGAAAAACTTCAGCATGATCGGCAACCCGGGTTCCATTGAGAAATATATCTATCCCTTTTCCGGGCCTGATAATCGCTCCTTTTTGTCTTTCTTCAGGATCACCGTAAATTATTACAGCGCCTTTTTCCAGGGCAAGCAGGACCTTCTTCTCTGTTTTAGAGCCATCAAATGCTGTCTTCTGATCCATTGGAGCAGCCCTCCATCTCAATTAAAAGATATTTATGCCTGCCGGGCGAAAGGCAGATCTGTGATCACTTTCAAGCCGGCTTGCTTCCTTTACAACTTCAGCTGCAGTTCTTTAGCAGGAAGTTAAACAGACCGGTACCGGGCCTTCAATGACGCGGCTGTTTTTGCACCGCTTTCACGGAATCAAGAACAATGCTCAGGACATCGAGATCTTTTTGCATTGCCAGTAATTCCGCCCTGCCGTAAGAGTCGCCTTTATTTGACACAACGTAACGAGGTGGCATTTGGTTTAAAGATATCGCAGAAATGTCCAGGCGGCACTGCGGGCAGGCACAAAATTCATAGTATTTCTTGATATCGTCAATGGCCTGTGATACCAGCACTTCCATCAGGTTTCTCAACTCCAAGGCAGCACATCCCTTTCTATCCGGTCAGGACGGATTCCGGTAGTATATATATCCCGGCATTTCATGATCTTCGTAGACCCGATCAACAACTATATTCAGGGTGTCGATCAGATCGACCTCAAAGTGCTCCAACGACTCAAAATCATCTTTACGGCAGATTACCCTTATCCTGGGCCGGGTTGTATTACCATGTGTATTCTGTACTACAACACCGATAAATCCGTTGTTTAAGCCAACAAAAGTACCAATAGGGTATGCAGAAATATTGTGATAGAACTTCTGCATAACCTCAAGATCATAACCTTCAGATTCCCCTTCCATTATCTCCATTGCCACATGAGGCATAAAGCCCGGACGGTAAGGGCGGTCCGACACCAGTGCATCGTAGACATCGGCAACGGCACATATTTTAGGGTTAATCTCTATCTGATCAGCATGCAGGCCCTGCGGGTAACCGCTGCCATTGATCCGTTCATGATGCTTATAGATAATAGAGAGTGACGGGCCGTTAAAAATATTCCGCGCTTTGACCAGGTCGAGACCGTAAGCCGGGTGTTTTTTCATTTCGGCCATTTCCTCTTCCCTCAGCCTGCCCTGCTTGTTTAAAACAGATATGGGAACAACTACTTT
>SKOR01000076.1 GCA_007119965.1 Syntrophomonadaceae bacterium | reverse complement strand
CCGGGACAGGGATAAACCTGGCCCTGGGGATTCTTTACTCGTGGAGCATTATTGCCGCTTATTTAAGAGCTGAGCAGGGTTGGACAGCTATGAATGCGCAGGTGCCGTACATGATTGCCTGCGGCGTTTTTGCCCTTTTGATGGTGCCGGGCGGCCGCATCCAGGATTTAATCGGCCCCAGGGCCGTAATCATGGCTGCTGCTGTTTTTGCGGGGCTTGGTTTAATTGGCTCCGGTTTTTTCAGCGGCGTTGCCGGCCTGAGCATCTTCTTTGGCATTATCTTCGGCACGGCTATGGGACTGGGGTATTCATCGGCTACCCCGCCGGCGTTAAAATGGTTTGGCGCGGAAAAACGCGGGATGATAGCAGGCATTGTGGTCAGCGGTTTCGGGCTGGCCTCTGTCTATGCCGCCCCCCTGACCAATTACCTTTTGGGTAATTACGGGCTTTCCAACACATTTTTTATTCTTGGAATTATATTTATGATGGTTATATTAGCGCTGGCCCAGTTTGTCAAGAATCCGCCCGCCGAACAGTTAGCTGCGACAGCGCCAACCCCGCAACCGGAGGCTCACGAGATTAAAGAGGAGCACTGCCGGAAAGAGAATTTCGAATGGCAGGAAATGCTTCGCACCCCGGAATTCTACCTGATGTGGCTAATTTTCTGTTTCGGTTCCCTGGCCGGACTGATGGTTATCGGCCAGCTGTCCAGTATTGTTCTTGAGCAATCAGGCCTTGCTCTCGGGTTTGTCCTTGTTGCTGTGCTCGCCGTCTTTAATGCCGGAGGAAGAATCACCGGGGGAGTGATGTTTGATAAGCTGGGTTGGAGATATACCCTGGTCATTGTATTTTCAGCCCAGGCCCTGAACTTTTTGTTCTTCGGCACCTACAGCAGCCTGGCTGTGCTGCTTATTGGAACAATGGTTGCCGGTTTTTGTTACGGGGCCTGCCTTTCTATCTTTCCCACCTTAACGGCGCTGCTCTACGGCGTGAAAAACCTGGGAGTCAATTACGGGCTGGTCTTTACTTCATGGGGCGCGGGCGGCGTTTTTGGAGGGCTCACCGGGGGCCTGGTCAGGGATGCGACGGGTTCCTACTTAGCGGCTTTCCTAATGGCCGGCGCACTCTGTCTTCTCGGTGTTATCCTGACCTTCTTGATTAAAACGCCCGAGAAAGTTTGTGATTAGCCTGAACCGCAGGAGGGGGAGGGGTAAAAAGTGTCACAGGCACCCCGTTCCCCTCTGTCCCCTCCTGCAGCATTTTCGTTACGGCTGCAGGATCATATCGCGGGCTTGTCCTTCCGGCACACCTTCCCGGCTATACTTCTACTTTTATTTCTGTCTTAACCGGCACGGTTTTGTTGTTTTTTCTGGTCACAACGATCATCCCGCCGATTATGATCAGACTCCCGCCTAATATTGAGCCCCATGTTATGCCTTCAGATAAAAACAGCGCCGCCATGGCCGTTGCCGCAAGCGGTTCGATATAGGTAAGAATGCCGGCATGCTGCGCTTTAACAGATCGCAGCCCCATATGGAACAGAGTGGTGCCAAAGGATTGCTGCAGTAAACCCAGCAGGATTAAAAGCAGTATTCCGTCCCAGCGGAATTGGGTCATTGAAATTATTGCAAAAGGCAGCAGGCCCAGGGCGATATAGCCCGATGACAGGATGTTTGAAGGCAGGCCGAGCAGCCCCGCGGGCGCTTTTTTCAGGAATAAGGCGATAAACCCATAGGTCATGCCCCCGATGAGAGCTATGACGTCACCGATCAGGCTTTCCCCGATGCTGAACAGGCTGCTGTAACCCATGATTGCAGAAGTGCCGAGCAGGGAAACTATAAGCGCAACGATAGTTCTGGCTTCCAGCTTTTCTTTCAGGATGAGGGGGGCAAAAATTACTGTAAAAACAGGGGCGGTATAGATCAGAAAAGCGGCGTTGGCTACGCTTGTATAAGCCAGTGCGTAGGTATAAGCCAACCAGGATAGGCACGTTAATACTGAGGGGAACAGCATCCATTTCCAGTGAACAAGTGCCGGTTTTATCGAGGCCAACCCGTCCTTGATGGATGTATAGATAAGGATGCCGATGAACCCGAAGAGAAAACGGTGAAACAGGATATATTCCGGGGAATAATCCAGCGCCCGGACAAACAGTCCGTAAGTGCCCCAGATCAGCGCTGCGAAAAATATTTGCAAATAGCCCGGATTAATATTCCTGTCCCTCAGAAACTTTGACATATAATAATCTCCTGTTTAGCCAATTGGTGCCGTTTGCTGACAGGGCAACAGCCAGGTCAACTCCAAAGGCCTGTTTACCTTACTACATTCTAACCGCCAAAGATTTCGAAAGCAAGGTATTTGCCGGTTATTGCTGCGGCCTGATGTCCTGCCGGCCGGACATTTTATTGCTAATAAGTCCTTAAACCAGGGCCCCGGACATGGATTTGTAGGGTTTTTGCATCAAAAGTAGAAGTACCGTTTAAGCAGGCCCGGGAAGTGACTAACCGGCGCAGCAATTAGTTCCGCAACTGGGCCTGCGCAGGCAAGCCCGTTGCCATACATCAAATTTGAAAGGATGAAGAGCATGGATAGAGAAAAACTGCAGCAGTTAAGTGCCTGGATGGGTTTTGTAGGGATTATTACAATTATCGGTGGAGCGTTATCGGCATTAGCAGGGGTCTTTGCTTTTGTAGTCGGCGCCATTCCCGGTATTATCACTATCATCCTGGGGTTAAAGCTCCGCAACGCTAAACAGCATGCCGACGCAATGCTTCTTGAGTCAATGGACGAAGCCCTTCCGGGCAGCTTTAACCTGTTTATCGCCAACCTGAATACATATTTTAAGATTCAGGGCATCCTGATAATTCTCAGCATGGTGATGGCTGTGCTGGCTGCTCTTATCGGTGTTTTGGGCGGCCTCAGGTACTACGGCGGTTTTTAATGCTTTTCAACCGGGTGCTCCGGGAAAGGGGCCGGTCCCGGTGTTTTCGGAAAAGCAACTATAGTGGACAAGGAGTTCTATGATGAATGAAACGATAAGGTTATTAAAGGCGCACCGTTCGGTCAGAAAGTATGACGGCCGGGCAGTTGAAGATGAAAAAGTGGAGGCCATTATCGAAGCGGCCCAGTGGTCTGCTACATCCAGCCACTACCAGGCCTACTCCATTATTCAAGTCAGCGACCCCGACAAGCGCCGGTTAATTGCCGGTGTGGCCGGCGGACAGCAATGGATCGTTGAATGCCCCCTGTTTTTAGTTTACTGCGCCAACCTGAAACGCAGTAAAACCTTCTGGGAAGGCCTCGACCCTGAGGTGCTGGGGAATACGGAAATGTTTATTATGGCTACTGTCGATGCTGCGCTTGCCGCCCAGAAAGCATTTATTGCCGCCCAGTCGCTGGGCTTAGGCGGGGTTTTTATCGGCGGCATACGAAATGATTTGAAAACAATCAGTTCCATCCTGGATCTGCCTGAACTGGTCTATCCCGTTTTCGGGATGTGCCTGGGTTACCCGGCGGAAAATAATTTGCAGAAGCCGCGCCTGCCTAAAGATGTTATCCATAAACAAGATGGCTACAGCGAAGAGGGAGATAAAGCATTAATCGCAGACTACAATAACCTGATCCGCTGCTACTACAGCGAACGGACCGGCGGAAAAGAGCAGTTCAACTGGAGTGAGCACTGCGGCAGCGCCATGATGTCTAAAACACGTGATGAAGTCGGGGAGTTTATCAGGGAAAAGGGTTTCGGTTTAAGATAGCAGGACCGGCTCAGCCGCCCGGTAAAAGTGCGGCAGTTTAAATCGTCGGGGCGCAGCTTATCGCCAAAAGCATCCTTAGCTCAAAGGTACTGGCCTTCCTTCCCTGAATGGCAGGGGGCAGTTAAATTACAAAGATGTAACCAGAAGCTGAAGCACAAAACCACTGCTGCAATATTTGAAGTAAACTGTGCCGGGAACGACCCGCCTGGAAGAAAATATAAAGTGGAGGGGTTGTGCCGGTGTGGTAAAATGTAGTTAAGGAATGAGTGTTGAAAACGAGGAAGTTGACTTTTAAGGGAGCCGTGAAAAACTTGAGAAAGCACTTCAAGATTATTTTGATAATGTCCGCATTCTTAACTGCCGGTTTTCTTTACCCGGCCGGTTTTAATCAGGACTATTCGCGAAGCGGGAATGTTGTTTCTGCAAGCAGCCAAACCTTTGAACAGCAGGCAGGCACTTCACAGGGGACTGTCAAGCGGTATGCCGATATCAGCAGCCCCTGGTCAGGTGCATACCTGTATGAAAATATGAGGGTTGTGGGCAGTGCAGAGATTAATGAGACATTTACAATGGGTAAGCCGCCGAGTTCGAGGTCAGATAAAGATAATTTCTTTGATCACAGGGACGGGGCAGGTACAGGCTCCAGTACAGGGAGCAGTTCTGCTTCTGAGAATAAGCCTGAATCCGGCACGGATAGCCAGGCTTATTCTGGTGACAAAGAAAACTCCGTGACCAGCGCACAGAAAAAATCCGTTTCAGGAGTAGAGGAAGTGCTGGGAGTAAATATTGTGGCAGTCCCCACCTGGTTCGACCTTTTCTGATTTGATGACAGGCTGTTATGAATTGTAAGTTTGATTTGCACAGGGCCGGTTCTTTCTGAACCGACCCTGTTTATTTTGGGGTGTGAGTTAACATGTCAATCAGCATAAAGTGTAGAAATTGTGGTCATGGCGCATATAATTTACTGGTCACAGGCCTGGAGGCGCCGGCAGATTTTTACGGGCAAACTCCAATGACGGCGGCCGGGGGCGATCTCTTCGATGTAAGTTAAGACGAATGGGTTGCAATAAAGGGGGAACGGATCTTTGCCGCGGAAAGAGAAAGTGAAATTCTACCCTGCTTTACGAGGGCACAACCAGGTTGGCTGATATGAGCGGCTAAGTTGTGGTTTTCGGGTTTATTCAACAGGGCAGCCCTCGAATAGAATGGCCCTGCATGGTGCCCCGTCAGCCCCTTCTATTTTCAGGGGGGCGGCGGCCAGGAAGTATTCCCCGTCAGCTATTGCCCTCAGATCAAGAGATTCGATAATGGCAATGCCGTTGGAAAGAAGGAGGGTATGAACCGTGGTTTCATCATCCCCGGGCGCTACCGACCAGGCGTCAGTCCCGACGGTAATGATCTCCCGCTCGATCAGGTAGCGGCCTGCACAGGGAGCGAGGTATGCGGTTCCGTTTGATTTCAGCAGGAGACGTTTTACGCCCTGTGGCAGGTTGGCTTTGAAAAAGGCGGCCTCGATCGTGGAATGGCCGGGAACCGAAAGCACGTAACATGGCCCGATATAGTGACCGAGAGGCATATCCGCCATGTCGCAAGACCCGTCATCGAAGTGATTATAAGCATCGCTGTGGGTCCCCGCATGCAGGCATGAGTGAAGCATTTTTAAGTTGCAGGGGTCGCCTTTTCTAATGCTGGCCTGCTCTTCAAGGTAAGGTTCCGGCGTCCCTGGGTAAAGCGGGGCAGACATCATTTCCCGGGTAATATCGTAGTATTTCACTTGCGGGCACCTCGTTAGTTGTAGTTTAAAGCTTGCAGTCCTGCTGCTCACAGGCTCAACACTGTATGATGAGAGAATATCACAGCAGCCTGACTTAAACAACTTCAGCCAGGAAGTGTTTCGGGGACGGTTCTCCAGGCACCTTTTTCCGCCAAAAGGTGTTTCGGGGACGGTTCTCCAGGCACCTTTTGAAACCACTAAAAGCGGTCGTAAATCTGACGCAAATACGTCACAATTACGACCGCTTTTTATTTCCACTGGTTTATTACTGCCGGGGTTTGTCCTGGTTCAGCTGTAAACGGCTGTCGTAGGATATTAAAACTCTTAGAAATGCTTCTGTAAAGGCATTATTCAGGAGAATAAAATATGTTGGAATAGACAGCCTGTATGGGTGTAATTTGGCACGAAGTTTGCTTATGTATATAAGTAGAAATAAACAAGGAGGTCACTAATAATGAAAACTACAGTAGAATGCAGGAACTGGAGCGAGTATGAAAGCCTGAACGGAACAACGATGTTTTGCAGTGCAGCCGCTTACGGCAAAACATTGACTGCTGCCGAAGCAAGCAGCTGCGGATGTACGGAACTGAAAAGGGAAAAGTGCATGAAGGCAATGGTTAATAGTATGGGTTACGGATTACTCCCTAAAATAGGCATCGAAACCCCGGTTAGGGAAAAGGTAAACACCTATGAACCACTATTTGAAGCAGCCAGTGTGTAGCGCGCTTCGGGGACGGTTCTCCAGACACTTTTTTCCGTCAGAGAATCGTCCTCAGAATTTAAGAAAAGGTGTTTCGGGGACGGTTCTCTAGACACTTTTTGGCTTTTCGGGGCGGTCTTTCAGAGGTCGGTTCTCTAAGCGATTATTTTCCGACAGAGAATAAACCTCCTTATTGCAGAGTAGGTATTTCGGGCACATTTTTCCTTTCGCGTT
>SKOR01000011.1 GCA_007119965.1 Syntrophomonadaceae bacterium | reverse complement strand
TCCAATCGCCTCCTGACCTGTGTGCAGGCAGGCTGCATCCGGCGGCCCGGTATGGCAAAAAGCCCGGGCTTCACAGGTCAGCTGAGCAGATGATTTCATTATAACACAATCTAAATGACTGTTATTTTATTTAATTTGCCCTGCAAAAATAAATATCAACCGGGTCTTCGCCATTACACCTGTTGATTGGAGTATGATTATAGTGATATGATTACTGAGTATTTAACTCCAAAGCCGGGGCGACCTGTCCGCAAAAAAACGGCCCCTCATGCACCAGGTATTGCCATCCCCGGCCCAGGCTTTAGCGAAGCAAAAATTTGCGTCTCGGGAGGTTGTTTTCGATGGCAAATAAATTAGTTTCAATAGTCCGCTACGAAAATCCTTATCAATCTCTGAAGAAAGCCGTTTTTGACTGCGGAGGGTTTGATCTGATGCCTCCGAAAGCCCGCGTATTCATCAAGCCGAATATAGTTTTTTGGACCAGGGCCTGTACTTTCCCCAAGTGGGGTGTAATTACCACCTCGCGGGTGGTTGAAGATATGGTAATCCTTCTGAAAGAACACGGTATTGAAGATATCACTATCGGTGAAGGGATTGTCGCCGACCCCAGAGACAAAGCAACTCCCGATCATGCTTTTGAGTACCTGGGATATAAACTCCTCAAAGAACGCTATGGCGTGAAATATATAAACATTATGGAGCGGCCTTTTAAAAAAGTTGACCTGGGAGACGGGATAACCCTTAAATACAATAAGGATATCCTGGAAAGCGATTTCGTCGTTGATCTGCCGGTCATGAAATCGCATAACCAGACCGTGGTCAGCCTCGGCATTAAAAACCTCAAAGGTACAATCGACATTCCTTCCCGCAAAAAATGCCACAGCGCAGACCCGGCAAAAGATTTAGATTTTCACGTGGCCAGGATAGCCGATCCGATGCCCCCGATACTTACGGTTATCGACGGAATTTACAGTTTAGAGAGAGGCCCCGGTTTTGACGGGCGGATGAGGAGAAGCAACCTGCTGGTAGGATCAAACGATATACTTTCCGCCGACCTGGTCGGCTCTAAATTGCTCGGCCATGAACCCGCTGACGTTGGCCACCTGTATCATGCCGCAAAAAGCAAGGGCCGCCCCCTTGACCTTTCCGATATCGAAGTGGTCGGTGAAAAAATCGAAGAAGTGGCCTCCTTTCACCAGCATGACTTCGAATATGTCAGCGGCAAAAAGGGAGAAATGCCGAAGGCGCTTGCCAGGCAGGGTTTGCAGGGTCTTTATTACCGCAAATTTGATCAAACCATGTGCACCTATTGTTCAGCTCTTAACGGTTTAATCCTGACTGTTATCCGCCAGGCCTGGCAGGGTGAACCCTGGGATGATATTGAAGTCCTTACCGGCAAGACCATGGAGCCCTCACCGGGAATGAAGGCAACCCTGTTGATCGGGCAGTGCATGTATCGCAAAAACAAGGATCACCCCGCTATTCAGAAAATGTTTGCCGCCAAAGGTTGCCCTCCCGATCCCCGGGATATAATTAATTCCCTGAACGAAGCCGGCATTTCAGCCGATCCTGCCCTGTTTTCCCAGGCTGATCAACTGCCCGGTTTTTTCATGGGCCGTTACGATGGTAATCCTGAGTTCGAGGAGTCATTCTTTAGAATTAAATGATGTCTTGTACTGCTATGCAGCAGGCCTGCATCCGGCGGCCGGGGCAGGTATGAAGATAAATAATAAAAAGGTAATTTAAAACATATGTTGAATAATGGCTTACAGTTCCCTGCCGGTCAGGTTGAACTGCCGGGGAAGTTAACAGCAAGAACAGGATATTGTCTGCCAGATGAGAAAGGTTGCCGGTATTTATGCTTACCAGCAGAGTCAGGATAGACCAGAGGAACAACCCACTCAGGATTGTGATGGTTCTTTTGAGCCTGCTGCTGATAATTGTCCTGCTTTATAATTTTCTAATTTTACCTTCCCTGCGTGATGACATCTATGATGAAAAGATGCTGCATACCAAGGAAATGATTGATGTGGGCTTATCCGTGCTGCAGCGTTATCACAGCCTGGAACAACAGCAGGTTTTAAACAGGGAAGAAGCGCAAACAGATGCAGCGGATATGATCCGTTCCATACAATTTGGCCAGGCAGGTCTCGATTATTACTGGCTTACAGATTTTGATGCCAATGTCATTGTCCATCCGTTCCGGCCTGATCTTGAGGGACAGGGTGTCAACGACTACCGGGACCCTGAAGGGTTCTACCTCTTTCAGGAGTTCATCAGGATTTCCGAAGAGCAGGGTTCGGGCCATGTAACTTATTCCTGGCAGTATTATGATCTTGATCATCGATATGAAAAAAAGCTATCTTACGTAGCCGCTTTCGAACCCTGGGGCTGGATAATCGGCACAGGTGTTTATCTTGTTGATATTGAAGCTGTCATTGCCCAAAGGAGAAACAACTCGTTCATCTGGGCAGCCGTGCTATTTGCTGTTACTGCATCCCTGGCTTTCTTCTACTATAAAAACAAGCTGAAAGAGCACGAACTGCTGGAGAGCGAAGAAAAGTACCGCCTGATTGCTGAAAACACCTCCGATGTGATCAGTATCCTGGATCTTAACCTGCGCTACCTGTATATAAGCCCGGCTATTTATAAAATGAAAGGGCTGACCCCCGAAGAGGCAGTATCGCGCAACCTGGAGGAAACCCTGGCGCCTGACTCGCTGCAAAAAATGATTAAAAAATACTGTCAACAAATAGATCTTGAAAAGCAAAATAAAGGTCACATCGGGTTAAGTTATCAACTTGAGCTGGAAGAATACTGCAAAGATGGTTCGTTGATCTGGACAGAAAACTCCTTTTCCTTTATCAGGGACAGCGGGGGGCAGCCGATCGGCCTGATAACCATATCAAGAGATATTACCGGGCGCAGGCGGCAGCAGGAAATACTGGAAAAAGAACGGCGCGAGAAATCAATAATATTAGAAAACCTTTCCGAAATAGTCAGCTATAAAGACTTGGAGATGAACATCATCTGGGCTAATCCGGCCGCGCGAAGAAGGTATAGATTGAGCCCTGAAGAGTACACCGGACAGAAATGCTACAAGATGTGGTACGGGGCCGATCAGATTTGTGATAATTGCCAGGTCATTAAAGCCCTGCAGGAAGGAAAAGTTTGTCGGGGAGAAGTTAATACTCCGGACGGGGATTGCTGGCTGGAAACAGCTTCCCCGATTTTTGACGACGGGGGAAATGTGATCGGTGTCCTGGGCACCTCACTTGATATTACCAGCTTAAAGCTGGTTGAAAAAAAACTTAAACTGTTAAATGAAGAGTTGGAACAGCGGGTCAATGATCGGACTGCCGAACTGGAGCTTGCCAACAAGGAATTGTCTGCCTTTACCTATTCGGTTTCCCACGACCTGCGTGCGCCCCTGCGCAGTATAAGGGGCTTCAGTGAAGCGATACTTGAAGATCACAGTTCAGGTCTTGACAGCGAGGGGCGAAACTACCTTGATCGGGTGATTGCGGCCAGCTACCGGATGAGTGAGCTGATTGATGACCTGTTAAAGCTCTCGCGGGTAGCCAGGCAGGAGATAAATTTTGATCGGGTTGATATTAGCAGCCTGGTTAAAGCACGTTTCAGCTATCTGCAGACCGAAGAACCCGGCCGTGTTGTTGACTGCAGGATTACTTCAAGCCGTCCTGCCAATGGAGACGCCGCCCTGCTGCGGATTGCCCTAGATAACCTGATTGATAATGCCTGGAAGTTTACCGGCACCGTTGAGCCTGCCTGTATCGAGTTCGGTTCGAATGTTAATAATGGCAGAACAGTTTATTATGTCAGTGACAACGGTACAGGGTTTGATCCGGGTTATACCGCTAAAATATTTAAACCATTTCAGCGTCTCCACAGTCACGAGCAATATCCGGGGACAGGAATCGGTCTCAGCATTGTGCAGCGAATTTTTGAACGCCATGGCGGGGAAATATGGGCTGAAGCAGAGCCGGGTAAAGGGGCTGTCTTTTACTTCACACTCCCCGATTAAAGAGTTCGGCGACTTACATGTTGGTAAGTTATGCTAAAATTATTTCATAACAACAGGAAACCTGACAGGAGGGCAATAATTTATGATTGATTTGCGCAGTGATACGGTAACCCTGCCCGATGAAGCGATGCGCAGGGCAATTTTTGAAGCGGAACTGGGAGACGATGTATATGGTGAAGACCCGAGTGTAAACCGCCTCCAGGAGAAGGCGGCCGCAATAGTCGGCAAGGAAGCCGCGATGCTTGTGCCCAGCGGGACCATGGGCAACCAGATTGCCGTACTAACCCACACGAAACCGGGAACTGAAGTGATCCTGGAAGCAGATTCACACATATACTATTATGAGGCTGCCGCTGCCTCAGTTTTTGCCGGAGTCCAACCGCGGCCGCTGCAGGGGAAGAGGGGCTCTTTGCCCGCAAGCCTGGTTGAATGGGCAATCCGGCAGGACGATATCCATCTTCCGCCCACCTCATTGATCTGCCTGGAAAATACACATAACAGGGCAGGGGGGACAGTTGTCCCGCTGGAAGACATGAAAGCGGTATATGAAGTTGCTAAAAAACATGATTTGCCCGTCCACCTTGACGGGGCCCGGATATTCAATGCCTCGATCGCTTCCGGCGTGCCCGTTAAGGAATTTACAGCCTGTACGACATCTGTCCAGTTTTGCCTCTCAAAAGGCCTGGGCGCCCCTGTCGGGTCAATTATTGCCGGTTCCGGCACTTTTATCGAAAAGGCCCGCCGTTGGCGCAAGCGCCTCGGGGGAGGGATGCGTCAGGCCGGTATTATTGCGGCAGCCGGAATATTTGCCCTCGACACGATGATCGACCGCCTGGCTGAGGATCATGCCAATGCCCGCCTGCTTGCCGAAGGTCTGGCTGCCCTGGAGGGGATCGATTTTAACCCTGGTGATGTTGATACCAATATAGTGATTGTCAAACCGACGGCCATGTCGGTGAACAGGCTTGGTTCCGAGCTTGAAAAACGCGGTATCCTGACCGTGGTTATTGAACCTGACCGGGTTCGCTTTACAACCAGTAAACAGGTTAATCGCAGTGATATAGAAAAAGCGATCGCCGTTGTAAAGGATATCCTTGCCGGCCGATGATATTTAAGCCACTCTCAGCCACTGCCTCGCTGCAGGCCGGGTAATGATAATCGCTTTAATAATTCCATAGCAACAGGGAGGGTGGTTGGCCATTAAATCACAGGATGAGAAAACCCTTGATATACTGGGGATATTTCACTACGTCATGGGTATTTTAACAGCTGTTCTGGCTTCTTTGCCCCTGGTATATTTTTTTGCCGGTATGGCTATGCTCGGCGCTTTTCCCGCCGGGGCCGAAGCGGCGCCCAGGGCAGCCGGCCTGCTGTTTGTATTTATTTCACTTCTAATTATTGCGGCAGGGTGGGTTCTCGCTGTTTTGATTTTTATCGCCGGCAGAAGGTTAAAGCAGCGCCGTTCCTATAACTTCTGCCTGATGATTGCCTTTTTTGAATGCCTGATCGTGCCCCCCGGCACCATCCTTGGCACTTTAACTATTGCCAATTTGAACAGGGATCCGGTCAGGAGACTCTTTACTTGAGGAGGAGAGAGCAGCGATGATGACTGCAGAACAGTACCTCACTTCCCTGCGCAGGATCAATTACAGGGCTTTTATGTTTGGCGAAAGGGTGGAAAACATAGTCGATCACCCGATGATCAGGCCGTCGATCAATGCTGTGGCTCAAAGCTATGAGTTGGCCGGCGCTCCCTCGTGTAAAGGTTTACTGACAGCAAGGTCCGGCCTCAGCGGGAAGACTGTTAACCGTTTCACCCACCTCCACCAGGGTGCGGATGATTTAATCAGCAAGGTAAAGATGCAGCGGCTTCTGGGGCAAAAAACAGCAGCCTGTTTTCAACGCTGCGTCGGTATGGATGCTTTCAATGCTGTGGACAGCGTTACTTATGAAATGGAAAGAGACCTGAACATTGGATATCACCGGCGCTTTCGCAGCTTTTTACTCCATGTCCAGGATAATGATCTCGTTGTAGAGGGAGCGATGACCGATCCCAAGGGCGATCGTTCGCTGCGGCCTTCAAATCAGGCTGATCCCGATTTGTACCTGCGTGTTGTGCGCAGGGAAAAGGAAGGTATCCTGGTCAGGGGGGCAAAGGCCCACCAAACCGGGGCCCTGTCAGCTCACGAAATCCTGGTTATGCCTACAATGGCGATGGGAGAAGAAGATGCTGATTATGCGGTATGCTTTGCTGTCCCGTCAGGAACAGACGGAATAACCTATATATACGGCCGGCAGTCCTGCGATACCCGCCGGCTGGAAGGTACAGAGATCGATGTAGGCAACTGTCATTACGGCGGGCATGAGTGCCTGGTTATTTTCGATGATCTTTTTATCCCCTGGGAAAGGGTTTTCATGTGTGGCGAATATAGTTATACCGGGGACCTGGTTGAACGTTTTGCCGGATACCACCGCCAGAGCTACGGCGGCTGCAAAGTAGGAGTCGGCGATGTCCTGATTGGAGCTGCCGCCCTCGCCGCCGAGTATAACGGCACCGCCGGGGCTTCACATATCAGGGATAAATTGATCGAGATGGTCCATCTTAATGAAACACTCTATGCCTGCGGGATTGCCTGTTCGAGCCAGGGGGAGGCAACTGCTTCGGGCACCTACCTGATCGATATGCTCCTGGCCAATGTGTGTAAGCAAAATGTAACTCGCTTCCCTTATGAAATTGCCCGTCTGGCCGAGGATATCGCCGGGGGGTTAATGGTAACCCTGCCTTCCGAAAAAGATTACCGCCATCCCGAAATCGGAAAATATATTGAAAAGTATCTGAAAGGCACAGCGGCGGCGCCCACCGAACAGAGGATGAGAGTGATGCGCCTGATTGAGAATATCGCCCTCGGGACTGCCGCTGTCGGTTACCGGACCGAATCAATGCACGGTGCCGGCTCGCCACAGGCTCAGCGAATCATGATTGGCCGCCAGGCCGACCTGGATCATAAGAAAAACCTGGCCAGAGTTATCGCCGGTATTGAAAGTTAAAGTGGAGTGACAGGCTTCAGCGAGGAGGAAACTGTGGATATTAACGAAATTGCCCGCTCAATTCACCAGGATATTATCAAATGGAGGCGTGATCTGCACCGCATTCCCGAAATCGGTTTTGAATTGGATCAGACATCCCTCTACCTCAGGGGTTGCCTGGATCAACTGGGCATACCTTATTATACGGCCGCCCAAACCGGAATTGTCGCCTTGGTCGAAGGCAGCACCCCGGGCCCGACCCTGGCCCTGCGCGCGGATATGGACGGGCTGCCGATAAAAGAGGAAACAGGCCTGCCTTTTGCTTCGGATAACGGGAATATGCATGCCTGCGGGCACGATGCCCACATGGCCATATTGCTTGGAACGGCAAAGATAATCAGCGGAATGCGCGATCAGATAAAGGGCCGGGTTAAACTGCTTTTTCAGCCTGGCGAAGAAGGCCATGGGGGCGCCGAGAAGATGATTGCCGATGGCTGTCTTGAAAATCCTCCTGTGGACAGGGTGTACGGGCTGCATGTCGGACAGATCTTCCCTGAGGTTGGAACAGGGCAGGTCGGAGTCTGCGATGGCCCCATTCTGGCCGCGGCAACAGCATTTAAAGTTACAGTTAAAGGTAAAAGCACTCACGGAGCCCTGCCGCATTTAGGGGTCGACGCAATTACCACCGCTGCGGAAACAATTTTAGCCCTGCAAAAAATAGTCAGCCGGGAAGTAGACCCCCTTGATTCGGCGGTATTAACCGTTGGAATGATCGAAGGCGGCGAAGCTTTGAACATAGTTACTCCCAGGGTTACTTTTGGCGGAGATTTCCGGACCCTGCTTGAAAAAGATCGGCAGTATATAACTGCCCGCCTGGAAGAAATTTGCTGTTCAATCGCAAAAGCGAACCGGGCCGATGCAGAGGTGGAAATCCTCGGCGGTTATCCGCCGACGATCAATGAACCACGCTCTGCTAAGCAGGTGGCCGGTGCCGCCACAGCAGTTGTCGGAACAGGCAATGTCATTGAAATCAGGAAACCGAACATGGGAACCGAGGATATGTCGCTGTACCTGCAAAAAAAAGCGGGCGCTTTTTTCGTCCTGGGAACTGGTAACCCAGAAAAAGGGATTACCTATCCCCACCATAATTCCAGGTTTGATGTAGATGAGGCCACCCTCTGGATCGGGCCGGCAGTATTTGCCCGCCTGGTTATCGGTTGTCCGGCCGGCACAGGGCAGGGCTGATTCCGGGGAGGGTTTTTCAAAGCACCACAGCCTGCTTCAGAAATTAAACCGGCCGGGCCCGTAAATCCTGTCGGCCACCTGCTCGGCAACCCGAAAGACTGGAAAGCAGTAAATGCCGGTTCGGAGATAACTATTGAACAGGCTTAGTGCGGCGTGACAGTCCGTTTGTTAAAATGCTTCCACGGCGCGTTGGCAGATGGAGCGGGTTTTATAATACCCGGAGATTTGCTCTGATTTAAAGAGCTTCGATTCTTAAACTACGGAGGTGGCCGGAAATGTTAAGGGCCGAAGATTTCTTTAGCCTTGAAGAGAACCGTTTTAAGTTGTTATTTGCAGATACCGAATATGCCTGGGAAGGCCTGAAGAAAATCAAAGGTTTTATGGAAGGGCACCTGCAGCCTAATGTTAAGAAATTGCGGGCAGGCAGTCCCCTGGTTGAAAAAACACTCGTCCTCTGGGGCGGGCAAATTTTAAGCTCGGGGTTTGCCCTCGACTCATCGGGCAAAAAAACCTTGGTTCATAAAGGCGGTGCAGTGCTGAAGGGAGCCAGCATAATTTATGCCGGGTCCTACCTGATGGATGATGATATTTATATTGGCGAAGATACTATAATTGAACCAACCGCCCTGATCAGGGGCCCGGCCATGATCGGCGATCGCACTGAAGTCCGCCACGGCGCCTATATCAGGGGCAATGTCCTGGTCGGCGATGACTGCGTAGTCGGGCATACTACCGAGATCAAATCTTCAGTTATGCTGGGGGGCAGCAAAGCTGGGCACTTTGCATATATCGGTGACAGTATCCTGGGCCGGGTTAACCTTGGTGCGGGCACGAAACTGGCCAACCTGAAAATGGTCGATTCCCCGGTAACCCTGAATATCGGCAACCGGACATATGAGACAGGTCTGCGCAAGTTTGGCGCAATTATCGGAGACGGCGTCGAAACCGGCTGTAACAGCGTGACCACGCCGGGGACCCTTTTGGCGAAAAATGTTATACTCTACCCCAACGGGACAGCGCGCGGTTTTTACCCGGCAGGCTCCCTGGTTAAGATTAAGCAGGATCAGGAAGTGTATAACTTAGAGTAGGTTGCCCGGCAGCCGGATCATTTTTTTAAGGCAGGGATTGGATTGATCGAAAAAGCATCCGCTATACTCGAAAATAAAGGCCCTTTAATCGGAAAAGACTTTGTGCGGGAAACAGGGCTGGCAACCTTTGCGGCCTGGCAGCTTTGCACCGCTTCACAGCAGCTTGTAACCCGGATTGTCGGAACACGTTACCTGCGTCTTGACCTGAAAGTGGAAGGGTATGCCCGCCTTTCACCTTCAATCATGAGGGAGTTTTTGAACTATACCGTGGTGGGCATGGAAAAAGACAGGGCGGCGATTGCTGATCGGGCAAAAAAGATTGAACGGGATATTGCCGCGGTCAGCGCAAAAAAAATCAGCCTGGCCCGTGACACGGTGATACGTTTATTAGATAACCACCCGGCTGGTGATAACGTCGCCGGCAGGACCTGTTTTATTATAGCCGGTGACGTTGTGTTCGGAATGGGGCATACAGAGCTGCGACCCGAATCTTCCACAGGAGAACTGGTCAGGGGATCAGACCTGGATATTATCACCGTTACCGAGGGGCTTTCCGGACAGCTGCTTCAAGATCTGGATGCCCTGCTCTACAGAGAAAAACATAACTTGCTGATGAACCCTGTTTCCAAGGAAGAAGTCGATTACATCGTCAAAGACCTGGAAACTGTAAAGCAGCAGCTGGCCTTTGATGATTTTAAAAAAATGGTAGCGTCAAAAATATTGGAAGAAGGGCGTTATCTTTACGGCAGCCGTGATCTTTTTGATCGAATCAAAGAGCTGGTTGCCCAATACGGGATACCGGAAAAGCTGCGATTGCTGGAAGAGAAGGCAATTAAAGACCGGGTCCGGGCCGAGCATGTATTGCTTTCTGCGTCTGAATCCGCAGATCACGATGAACTAATGGCCCTGTTTTATACAACTGAAGAAAAAGAGGAGATCTTTTAGGTTTTAAGGGGTGAAATATGGCAATGGATATCGTAATAGTTGACAGTTACAAGTCTATGAGTATAAAAGCGGCTGAGATTATCGCTGAACAGGTACGTAAAAAAAATGACACAGTACTGGGCCTGGCTACAGGATCTACCCCCGAAGGGATGTATGCCTGCCTCATTGAAATGTACGATGAAAAAAAAATTGATTTCAGCGCTGTGGTTACCTTCAACCTGGATGAGTACATCGGACTGCCACCGGATCACCCGCAGAGCTACCATCACTACATGCACCGTCATTTCTTTGATCATGTCAACGTAAAAGCCGGAAATATAAATATACCTCACTGCGAAGGTCGGGATCCGGGAAGTATCTGCAGGGAGTACGAAAGAAAAATAAGGGAGGCAGAAGGGATAGATTTGCAGATCCTGGGCATAGGGACTAACGGGCATATCGGGTTTAACGAACCGGGTGAATATCTTTATACCGGAACCCACCTGGTTGAATTAGCAGAAGAAACCATTGAAGCCAACAGCCGATTTTTTGATTCGCGGGGCGAAGTCCCTGAGCAGGCGGTTACCATGGGAGTCGGTTCGATCATGGGCGCAGCCAGGATAGTGCTCCTGGCCAGCGGTGAAAGCAAGGCAGAGGCGGTCAGAAAGATGTGCAGCGGTAAAGTCAGCACCGGCCACCCGGCATCACTGCTGCAGCTTCACCGGGCTGTAACAGTTATCGCCGACCGGGAAGCCGCCTCTTTGCTGAAAAACAATAACCCTGCCTGTCAATAAACCTTCATGAGCATGGCCTTCTTTTCTTCCCACATTGGAAAGTTACATCTGCACCGGTCAGCAGGCTCCTAACTGCCGCCTCGGAACAATGTTTTTTAGAGTGCTCCGGGAATGCGGGAATTACAAAGAAATCTTCCGGTTGCAGTTCTTGCAATTGGAGCGCCCGGCTATTTGTGATATATTATATTTGGCGGGGTTTGAATAAAGACTATTAACTGCATGGCTATCTATCCGGAGGTGTATTTGTTGAAAATACTGGTAAGTGATGCTCTCTCTACAGAAGGGCTGGATTATTTGAGAAGGTATGGTGAGGTTGACTTTAAACCTGATATTACCCCTGATCAGCTCGTAGCAGAAATCGGAGCGTACGATGCACTTGTAGTGCGCAGCAGAACAAAAGCAAATGCTGAAGTTATTGAAGCCGCAGAAAATTTAAAGGTAATCGGCAGGGCGGGAGTCGGTGTTGACAATATTGATGTCGACAAGGCTACCGAAAAAGGTATTATAGTCGTTAATGCCCCAGGAGGCAACACAATCTCTGCTGCAGAACATGCCATCGCCCTGTTAACATCGCTGGCGCGCAACATTGCCGTGGCTAACAGTTCTGTTAAGCGGGGGGAATGGAAGCGCTCTGATCATATCGGTGTCGAATTGAATCACAAGGTGCTCGGGGTGGTCGGCCTGGGCAGGATTGGCAGCGAAGTGGCCCGCCGGGCCAGGGCGATGGGAATGAAGATAGTTGGCTACGATCCTTATATTTCTGAAGAACAGGCTGAAAAATTAGGAGTGGAGATGGCCGATTTTGAAAGTTTGATCAGACAGGCCGATTTTATTACCCTGCACCTGCCGCTTGGATCATCTACCCACCACCTGATTGGTGAAAAAGAGATCGCCATGTTTAAACCCGGTGTTCGGATTGTTAACTGCGCCAGAGGGGGCCTGATTGATGAGGATGCTCTGTACGCGGCCCTGAAGGACGGTCGAGTTGCCGGGGCCGCTCTCGATGTTTTTGAACAGGAGCCGCCTGAGGACTGCAGACTCCTGGAGCTGGATAACGTTATTGCCACCCCGCATCTTGGGGCGCTTACCCGCGAGGCCCAGGTTAACGTGGCCCGGCAGGTTTCTGAGCAGGTAATTAAAGCCCTGCAGGGTGATCCGATCGTATCTGCGGTAAATGTCCCCGCCCTGATGCCTGAAGCGAGAGAAGCCCTGGAGCCGTTTCTACCCCTGATGCGTGTAATGGGCAGCTTTTATCTGCAGATGTTCGGCGGGTCGGTGGATGAAATTGAGCTTACATACAGCGGGGAAATAGCTGCCATGCCTTTAGCCCCCATGACCATATCCTGCCTGATTGGATTTTTACGTCATGTGGTCGGCGACGGGGTCAACTGGGTTAATGCTCCTTATATCGCCAAAGCCAGAGGGATTACTGTCAAAGAATCTTCAACCACTGAGGCAAAAAATTATAATAACTTAATTACTCTTACAGCCCGGTCCGGCAGCGAGGAGCATCACCTTTCGGGTACGCTGCTTAACAACGAAATGCGTATTGTCAGGGTGGATGAATACCGAATCGAAATAATCCCCTCCAGGTATATGCTGGTAACCACGCACCACGATCGTCCCGGAGTTGTCGGTAAAATCGGCACTCTCCTGGGTAGTGAGAGCGTTAATATTGCTTCCATGCAGCTGGGGCGGAAAACTGCCGGTGGAGAAGCGATGATGGTGCTGCAGGTTGACGAAGAGATGAATGAACATACCCTTGAGAAGGTCAAGGGTTTAGACGTTATTGACACAGCCCGTTTCGTAGAGATGCAAAACAGTATCTTCAGAGTAGAATAAAAAAAGGAATGAGGTGTGTATTAATGGTAAAGGTTTATGCTTTAAGCACATGCCCGTGGTGCAAAAAGGTTAAGAAATATCTCGACGATAAAGATGTGCAGTATGATGTCGTCGATGTGGACATGGTCCAGGGTGAAGAGCAGAAAAAGGCCCTTGAAGAAGTGGAAAAACTGACCGGCAAGCGGTCCTTTCCTGTAACTGTTATAAATGAAGTGGTGATTACCGGTTACAAGGAAGACAAGATTGATGAGGCGCTTAAAAATGAAACATAAAGTTTACTGCGAAGTTTGCCGCCTCTCATTTCTATACCGCGACGAACTTGAAATAGGTAAGGTAGTGACCTGTACGATCTGCGGCGCCGAGCTGCAAATAACAGCCCTGGAACCGGAAATTGCCGCATCCCGTTATCCGCAGGATCCGGAAACAGAAATCCGCAACCGGTCGGAAAATTTTGCCCGTCTGCGCGGGTACACTTTTAATGAAGACAAGGAATTGGTCATAGAGGGCCTGCTTGGCAAAAACGAGTTGTACGGCGATTTTTACTGCCCCTGCCGATTTGAGAATATTCCGGAGCATGTTTGTCCCTGTCTGCCAACCCGCAGCAATGAAGTCCGTGAACTGGGGCATTGTTACTGAAACCTGTTCCATTTGAAGGAGTGAGTTTCACTCCGTAGGTTTATGATAATAATCGGTAAGCGAGGAATCTATAATAATGAAACTTGACTTTGTCCGCGGCCACATGGGTGGCAACCTGATTATCCTGCTGCGCGGTGACCAGGTTCCGATCGGTCATGAGCTTGAAACTGCCGTTAAGCTAATGGGCCCCAATTATCTTCATGCTCACGAAGCGGGGATACTTTACCCGACCGGCAAACCAGGCCAGATTGAAGTAAAAATAGCCGAACCATCTTTGCCCTGTTTTATCAGCGCCTGCGGCGGCTTTACACAGGTCCTCGGTGCGGCCCTGATCGAGACGGAACTCGGAGAGCTTTTCGGAATCGAGCAGGGTGAACCGACATCAGAGGTTCTGCTGCACACTGATTGCGGTCCTACAAACTTAATTATCGATGTTCATGAGCGAAAGGCCCTGCGAATCAGGACCGACATGGAGTGCTTTCTTAACCTGAGTTATGAACAGGGTGTCGGCCACCTCAATTATAAAGGGATTGAGGTTATGCAGGCCGGAAAATTCCTGGTTGTCAATGCCGATCGTTTTAAAGAAGTTTACCCGGATGCCGATTTCAGGGGTTGGGATCGTGAAACCTGCCAGGCCTTGTTTGAAATACAACATGAATTTCAGGAGCAAACCGGGGAAATAGAGCCCAACGTTGTAGTTTATGATTGGAACCCCGAGCAAGGCGGTCATTTAAGGGTGGTCTACCCACATTACGTTCCTGATGGCTTTATTGAGCCATCCTGCGGGACCGGTTCTGTCGCGCTCGGCATAGCCCTCCTGGCCTGGGGAGAACTGAAGCACCTCAAACCCGATCAAAACGGCCTGGTTGCATTAAACCTGGAGTCAGGCGGCGGCATTGAACTCGGCGGCCCTGAAATAACTGCTCTTGAAATAAAAATTGATAACGGCACCATTAATGCTGCTGCTTTTTCGCACAGCCGGGTTGAAGTTACCTCGGTCGGGCAGGCTATCCTTTAATCGCCTGCCCGGTTCTCGTTCAGCTCAACCGGCTTGTACTGGCCGGTTATTTTAATTTAAAAATTTAGACAGTTGTGGCCGCAATAGACCGGCGGCATAACCCACCTGATCAGCTTCTTGGTCGACTCTTTTTTTGGCTTCATATTTTTGAGCCGGTGTGGGTGATCACGGTTATAGCAGCGCTGGTAACCCTGGAGGTTTTGATTTTAAACAAGATAAGAACAGTGGAGGGTTAAAGAATATGGATAAAAAGCTCTTTGTGTTACTGACGATGGTTCTTGTGTTTACTTTTGTGTCCGGGTTCCTGTTCTCAGGGGCCGCAGGCGCAGAAAATGAAGTTACCATTAATGAAGATATTAATAAGGCTGTCGGCAATCTGATCATACCGCGGGGCACGACGGTGAATGGGGATGTGACCCTTAACCTGGGCGAACTAAGCGTCCTCGGTGTCATTAACGGCAATGTGAGTAGTAATATGGGGCAGGTTACTATAGACGGGGATGTCGACGGTAACGTAGATACGAACATGGGCCAGGTTATTATCAACGGCAACATTAGTAAAGATGTCCGGGCCCGGATGGGTGAAGTAATTGTAGATGGTTCTGTCGGCGGCAGCCTGGGTTCAGACATGGGGGTAATCTGGGTTAACGGTGCAGTTGGCGGCGATATCGTTTCAGGTGTCGGTGATCTGCATATAAGCGGCGTTGTTGCCGGCGATGTAAACAGCAAAGCCGGAAACCTTTATATCAACGGTATAGTTGAGGGCGATGTCACCCTGGACCAGGGCGTAGTTGAACTCGGCCCGGAAGCTTATGTTACGGGAGAGGTACATGTGGGACGGGGCACGATCAATAAAGCTGACACTGCATCGGCGGGCTCAATTGAGGTTGGCGAAGTAGTCAGCGGAGAAGAAGTTGAAAACGGCGCAGGCGATAACGGGTATTACTTCGACGGCCTGGAAAGGGGTTTAGGGGAAGGAATTGCCGAACGGGTTGTCTACACGGTGAACAGCGTACTGCGCAATGTAGACTTTATGCCGCATGTGGCCAGGGAAAGAACCTGGCCGTTCTTTCCCTTTTTTTTCATGGGAATTGAAGGCAGCTTCGCCCGGGGCGTCATTAATATGCTGATTATGTTTGCCCTTGCGGCTCTCACCCATACCCTCTTCCCGAGGCAGGTTAAGGCTGCGGGGGAAGCTGTGGCAGAAAAAACGGGACCCGTAATCGGGTGGGGGATCCTGGCAGCGATCCTGGCTGTTCCTCTGATGATTCTGCTGGCCTTAACAATTATCGGTATACCGCTGATCCTGGTCGAGATTATTTTCCTGGCGGCGGCCGCTATACTGGGTTATACAGGCATTGTCAACCTGGTTGGCAGTAAAGTTATCGGCCCTGCTTCTTCTGCCAGGGTTAACCCGCTGGGCGCAATCGCTCTTGGTGTGCTGTTAGTCGGCCTGGTCAGCATGGTGCCCCTGTTGGGCTCACTGGTTTCGTTTGCGGTTTTTGTCCTGGCCGTCGGCGCAGCCCTGGTTACCCGTTTTGGGGCGGTACAGCCTCTTGAAAACGCCCCACTGCCTGCGGATAATCATGAATAGAAAGCAGGCAACTGCCGGAAGGCTACTCGGCGGAGAAGCTAAATAAGCTCCAAAGTGCTAAGCAGGTGGTCGCGCATATTATGGCGCTCGATCACCTGCTTGTGTTTAACCGGTTTGCCTGCCAGTGCCGCCAGGCCGGGGGGTACCGGGTTATTTGTTTTAAGGGATAGGATATTTAGCAGGTCAAGCTCGGATACGCCGCGGTACATTTCGCTGTCATAAAGAGCCCTGATAACACTGCCGCTGAATTTAAAAGGGTTCGCGGTAGAAAGGATTACTGAAAGGCAGCCGTCTTCTTCCCGGGCGCGGTATTTCCGGAGGACGGCCCGGGCAACTGCCGTATGGGTATCGATCAGGTAATCAAACTCCCTGTAGTTGTCGGCAATGGTTTGCAGGGTTTCCCGGTCATCGGCGTAGTCAGCCCAAAAAAGGTCCTGCAGTTTTGTTAAAGTCCCTTTATCGAGCTTGTATTCGCCGTTTTTCATCAATTGCTCCATCCACCCGGTAATCACTCCCGCTTGATGATCGGTTAATTCAAACAACAACCTCTCCAGGTTGCTCGAAACCAGGATATCCATTGACGGGGAACAGGTCCGGTGCAGCGGCCTGCGGCTCTGGTAAATGCCGGTGTTAATAAAATCGGAGAGGACATTATTGCTGTTGGCTGCACAGATCAGCCGGTTTACCGGCAGGCCAAGTTCACGGGCGTAGTAACCGGCCAGGATGTTGCCGAAGTTACCTGTCGGGACAACAAAATTTATCATATCTCCGGGTCGCAGGTCCCCGCTGCTGACCAGATCATGGTAAGCAGCAAAATAGTAAACTATTTGCGGCAGCAGGCGGCCCCAGTTAATCGAATTGGCTGATGAAAGGCGGTAACCGGCTTCTGCCAGCTGGCCGGTTAACCTCCGATCGTTGAAAATTTCCTTAACCCCGTTCTGGGTATCGTCAAAGTTGCCATGTACAGCGGCGACACCGACGTTACGGCCTTCCTGGGTTGTCATTTGCAGCTGCTGTACCTCGCTGACCCCACCTGCGGGAAAATAAACGATAATCTTCGTATTGGGAACGTTGCTGAACCCCTCCAGGGCTGATTTGCCTGTATCACCGGAAGTGGCCGTTAAAATGACTATCTCTGATTGTTCGCCGGTAATCCTGACCGCAGTGTTCAGGAGGTGTGGCAATATTTGCAGGGCAATATCTTTGAAAGCGCAGGTCGGGCCGTGCCAGAGTTCCATCATAAAAAGGTCGGCAGAAAGTTTGCGCAGCGGGGTTATTGAAGGGTGGGCGAAGTTTGCCTCGTTATAAGCGGCAGCAATCGCTTTTTCCAGATCAGCGCTGTCAAAATCGGTCAGGAAAAGTTTGAATACAGCGGCGGCTATTTCGTTGTAGCTGCCGGCAGGAAGGTTGTCGGTTTTAAAAGGCACTGCCCTGGATGAAGGAACATAAAGACCGCCGTCCGGAGCCAAACCCTGTTTGATAGCCTCTGCCGATGACGTATAATTGCCCTGGTTCCGGGTACTGTAATAGCGCACTGTTCAGCCTCCTAATATAATTGGTACCTGCTCAAATCTCTAAAAGGATCCGAATCTTCCGGCAGCTGCAGGCGAAGCAACTGCAATTATTATAAGTGCCCTGTCAGGTATTGTTGTATCATAAAAGGCAGAACCTGGCAACGTAAGCCGGCGCTGGCCATGGTACTAAAATGTTTTCTTTTTCATAGAATTTTTTGCAGCCGGCCGGCACTCAACCGCGTATAATTGACAGGGCACAGGGCACAAAATTTCTTTTTCCCGGCAGCCCGGGAAGCCCTTGCCGGCAAGCAGCTTCCCTTGACAAAAAGTTTTGAACAAGGTATTTTCAAGGCACAGTTTGCCGCTTTTCTGAAGAGGTGTCCTAATTTAATAAAAGGAGCGTGACCAACACTTGAAATATTTAGTTATTGTCGGAGATGGCATGGCTGATTACCCCATGGAAGAGCTTGATCATAAAACAGCCCTGCAGTATGCCCGGACTCCCCACTTTGACCGCCTTGCTGAGGAAGGCCTCCTCGGCCTGGTGCAGACAATTCCGGAAGGACTGCCGCCGGGCAGTGATACTGCCAATCTTTCAGTGATGGGTTACGATCCCCTGCAGTATTACACGGGCCGTTCGCCTTTCGAAGCGATCAGCCTCGGTGTGGACCTCGGCCCTGAAGACGTTTCTTTTCGCTGCAACCTGGTGACACTTTCTGCCGAGCAACCTTATCCTGAGAAAACAATGGACGATTACTGTGCCGGTGAAATATCCGATCATGAAGCTGCTGAGCTGATTGATGCAGTTAAAGCAGCTTTTGCTTCCGAAGATATTAATTTTCACACCGGTTTTCGCTACCGCCACCTGATGGTCTGGCACGGGGCGCCTGATAGCTGGCAGTTGACCCCCCCACACGATATAAGCGGTCAGAAAATCGGGGATTACCTTCCGGGCGGTAAAAACGGGGCCCGGATCAGGCAGATCATGGAAAAGAGTTACTCTGCCCTGGCCGAACATCCGGTTAACAGGAAGCGGGTTGAAAAAGGTTTAAACCCTGCCAACTCGATCTGGATCTGGGGCGCGGGGCGCAGGCCATCGATCCCCACTTATGCCGAAAAATACGGTCTGACGGGTTCGGTTGTATCAGCTGTTGACCTGATCAAGGGCCTCGGCCTGTTTGCAGGCCTGGATCCGGTTGAAGTGGAGGGTGCAACGGGTTATATCGATACAAATTACCGGGGAAAAGTCAGGGCTTCCCTTGATGCCTTAAAGCAGGGCAGCGATTTTGTTTATCTCCACATTGAAGCGCCGGATGAATGCTCTCATCGTTTTGAAACTGAAAACAAAATCAAGGCAATTGAACTGATTGATGAACTGGTGGTCAAAGCAGCCCGGCAGGAACTGGACCAGAGCGGCCTGGATTACAGCATCCTGCTGGTTACAGATCACGCCACACCGCTTTCGCTGGGGACACATACCAGCGAAGCGGTGCCTTTTGCTATTTACCGCAGCACCGACCCCGGGCTTAACCGGGGCCGTACCTTCGACGAAACCTGTGCTGCCGAAAGCGGTTTGCTGCTCGGGGAAGGTTACAGGATGATGGATCTCTTTTTAGGCCGTTCCAATTGAACACAGGGAGCGGAGAAGGTTATATGATAAAAGAGCCTAACGAAAAGATCGTATCCTTTAATTTTATGGTCCTCTTCGGGGCAATATTTTTCCTCTTTTTTGCGCTTGACTACTATATACCGATTCTTCCGTTCTATGTTCTTCACGTCGGGGGGGCGGAAGCTTCGGTTGGCATGCTGATGGGCCTGTTTACCTTTTGTTCCATTATTCTGCGCCCGTTCCAGGGCCGGGACCTGAACAGGAAGGGCAGGAAACGCCTGCTGGTGATGGGCATATCTTTATATGCCGCGGGAGGCCTGGGCTTGCTCCTTTTACCATCTTTGCCCCTGCTGTTTGTCTTTCGGGCAATCCAGGGCTTCGGGTGGGGAGCCTTTTTGCTGGCCTTCAATACCCTGACCCTTGATCTTGCTCCCCCGGGCAAACGTGGCGCCGTAGTCGGTTTAATGGGGATGGCCCCGCCGGCCTCGCTGGCTACTGCCCCGGTTCTCGGAGAATACCTCAGGGTTGCAACTTCGGCTGATTACCTGCTGCTGTTCCTGGTCGCCTCGGTTGCCGCACTGCTGGCCCTGTTCTGCGGGGCGCTGGTCAGGGAGCCGGAATTTGATAAAAGCGGCACGGAAAAAACCCCCCTTTTACTGCAAAAGGTTATTTTTCCATCGCTGATCATATTCTGCATGACTTTTAATCTCGGGGTTATCCTGACATTTTTGCCCCTGCTCGGAGAGGTTCGCGATCTCCAGGCGGTCGGTTACTTCTTTACCATATTTGCCCTGACCACCGTGTTTTCCCGTCCTGCGGCGGGGCGCCTGTCCGATCGTTACGGGCGCTCAGTGATATTTTTACCTGCCCTGGTTGTCGCTGCCGCTTCGATGGTGATGATCGCCACAGCTGTAACTGTCCCGCAATTTTTGCTAAGCGCATTTGTCCTGGGTATCGGGTTCGGGTCCGGCCATTCATCCGTCATGGCCATGGCAGCTGACCGCCTGGCCGTGATGGAACGGGGAGTCGGTATGGCGACATTTACTACTGCTTTTGACCTGGGGATTGTCGTCGGAGCGGTTACGGTCGGGATATTGCTGTCCTGGTTTGATTTTCAGGCGATATTCATGCTCTGTGCGGTGATTATGCTGCTGCCGGTTTTAGGCAATTTATTAAAGCAAAAATTATACAGGGCAACTGTCAGGTAGGTTTTGTACCTGCTAGCGTCTCCAAGGGGATCCGGATCTGCAGGTTAACTGGGAAGATACTAATTTTTAAAGGTGGTGCTTTATGAATGGCAGATAATCTGACTTATAAAATTCTGAAGGAGCACTTGGTGGAAGGCGAACTTAAAAAGGGTTCTGAAATTGCGGTTTGTATTGATCAGACCCTGACCCAGGATGCTACGGGAACCATGGCTTACCTGCAGCTGGAAGCCCTGGGTGTGGAGAAAGTTCAAACTGAACTGTCTGTCAGCTATGTTGATCACAACACCCTTCAAAATGGCTTTGAAAATGCCGATGACCACCGTTACCTGCAGTCTGCCGCAGCCCGTTTCGGGGCCTGGTTCTCGAGGCCCGGCAACGGCATCTGCCACCAGGTGCACCTGGAACGTTTTGGGGCCCCGGGTAAGACCCTGCTCGGTTCAGACAGCCATACACCGACAGCCGGAGGCCTGGGTATGATCGGAATTGGTGCAGGAGGACTTGATGTAGCCGTGGCAATGGCCGGGGGCCCTTTCTACCTGGTTGTGCCTGAAGTGCTCAGGGTAAACCTGGAAGGAACCCTGCCGCCGTGGGTTGGGGCAAAGGACATTATTCTGGAATTACTGCGCCGCCTTTCGGTGAGGGGCGGGATCGGAAAGGTAATTGAATATGGCGGGGCGGGCCTGGAAAACCTCTCTGTCCCCGAAAGGGCAACTATTGCCAACATGGGCGCTGAGCTGGGTGCGACCTCGTCGATTTTCCCCAGTGATCTGGTCACCCTTCAGTTTCTAAGAAGCCAGGGACGGGAAGACAGCTGGCGGCCTCTAGAAGCTGACCAACAGGCTTGCTATGAACGGGAAATCACTATCAACCTCGGCGAGCTTGAACCCCTGGCAGCGGCACCGCACAGTCCTGATTCCGTTAAACCGGTTCGGGAACTGGGTCCGGTTAAAGTTGACCAGGTAGCTGTAGGCAGCTGCACCAACGGCTCCTATCATGATTTGCGTCTGCTTGCGGCGGCAATGAAAGGTCGGGTTGTTCATCCCGGGGTCAGCCTGGTTGTATCTCCCGGGTCGCGACAGGTCTTAATCAGCCTGACCCGTGAAGGCGTAATCGAAGATCTGATTCGTTCAGGAGCAAGGATTCTCGAGACGGCCTGCGGTCCATGTATCGGGATGGGCCAGGCTCCGCCTTCAGGCGCTGTTTCAGTGCGCACTTTTAACCGCAACTTTGCAGGCAGAAGCGGGACAGCAGATGCTTTAGTATATTTAACCGGGCCTGCGGCAGCGGCAGCGGCAGCCCTGCGGGGCGAGTTGACAGATCCCCGTGAACTTGGGAGTTATCCCCTGCTGCCTGCAGAGTACACCCCGGTTATCGATGATCGGATGATGATCGCCCCTCCTGAAGATGGCCGCGCAGTCTCGCTGGTCCGCGGCCCGAATATCAGGCCGGTTCCTTTAAACCAGCCTTTACCGGAAAAAATAGGGGTTAAGGTTTTACTGGTTGTTGACGATAATATAACTACAGACCATATTGTGCCCGGCGGGTCTAATGTGCTGCCCCTGCGCTCGAACATCGAGGCGCTAAGTGAGCATGTATTTGCTGCCCTGGACTGCAATTTTCCGGCCAGGGCCCGTGAGCACGGCAGCGGGCTGATTGCAGCCGGTGAAAACTACGGGCAGGGGTCCAGTCGCGAACATGCCGCCCTGGCCCCGATGGCCCTGGGAGTGAAAGCGGTATTAGCAAAATCTTTTGCCCGCATTCATAAAGCAAACCTGGTGAACTTCGGAATTCTGCCCCTTGTTTTTAATGACCCTGCAGACTATGAAAAATTATCTGTCGGGGATGAACTGCAAATTGATCAGCTCAGTGATCAGCTGGAAGGCTCAAAAATATCTATTGACCATGTCGGCAGGGGTTGTGTGATAGAGGCAGAACACAGGCTTTCACCAAGGCAGTTGAAGATATTAAAAGCAGGCGGCCTGCTTAATTATACCCGCCTGCAGGGTAATTCGGCAGAAGAAGGGCCATAAGTAAAGAAGGCAATGTTTTTCAAATTAAGAGATAGGGAGAGATTTCAAATGGCTGCAGCAAGGGCCGGGACCGGGCTCAAGAAAGTATCTCAACAGCTGTCAGAAAATGAAGCGAAAATCAGATCGATGATCCGGGAACTTTTTGTATTACTGCATTTAAGCGGTGCACTGACCGATTCGTCGGACAATATCCTGGTGGAACAGATGCAGGAATTCGAAAACTCCCTGGACCGGGCCGGCGATAAGGTCAACGAAATATTCGACAGCGCCGATAGTTTAATAACTGATTCGCAGCACCTGAACCATGTTGTCAGCGAAACGGTTGACCAAACCAGGTCGATTGTAACCAGTGTTGAAGAGACCGGCCGGTCTATGGAATCGATGCAGGGTTCATTCCAGGAGATGATCGATCTTTTCAGCGGGGTCAAAGATGCTTCAGTGGAAGTAATCAGCGGCGTTTCGAATATCGAGGCGATCGCCTCGCAGACAAACCTGCTGGCTTTGAATGCAGCTATAGAAGCGGCGCAGGCGGGAGTGCACGGCAGGGGCTTCGCTGTTGTTGCCGAAGAAGTAAAAAAACTTGCCGAGGCGAGCGGCAGTATAACCAGGGAAATTAAAGGTCTTTTGGAGAACCTCGAGTTGCGCATGAGCCAGGCAGAATCAGCGATGGGTTCTTACCAGGCGACGCATCGCCAGGTAGCCGGTAATATTAAGGAAGAAGATGCAGGTATCAGGACAACCCTGAAAAGCCTGGTTGAGGCCAGCAGATCCCTGAAGAGCGTCACCACCCTGGTTGAGAAGCAATCGCTGTCGACAAAAGAAGTATTCAGTCATATAACATCGGCAGCCGAAAACGTAGACCGGGTCATCGAGCAGTCTAAAAATGTTAATGTGACCTTTGGCCAGGTTAATGACAATGCCGAAAAACTGAAAGACGTGATCGACAGCCAGTTTGAGCAGGTTATTGAGATGGAAAGGGCTGTTTCCGGAGGGCTTGTCCTTAAAAAGAAAAAGGAACTGCGGGTTGCCCATGATGATGCATTTCCACCCTGGGTCTACGTTAACGAGGGACAATCCCGGGGCATCAGTATTGATATATTTTGCCAAATTGCTTCTGATCTCGGTTATGATGTAAAGCTGATTGGCGCTACCTGGGCTTCCGTATTCCCGCTGCTCACCGACAGGCGTATTGACATAATCCTCAATGCCGGTTGGCCCAACCCGTATTTTAACAGGTTCCCCATTATTGGATCCACGCCCTATGCTCACTTCGAAACTGTAATCTTTAAAAATAATAAATCTACAGAGGAGAATGCGGCAGTCAGCCTTAAGGATATGCGCGGCAAAAAAGTCGGGGTCCAGTCAGCAGGGCTGGGAGCGGCCTCTCTTAAAGAAGCGGGGGCCATCCTAGTGGAGTTCGACAGCGATGTTTTCAGTTTTCTTGATCATTTCTGGGGCAAAACAGATTATGTCGTTGCCGAAAGGATGGTCGGTATGCGGCTGAGCCAGAACTACTTCCAGGGCAGCTTCGAGATTATCAGTGAACCGATTGAACAGATCGCCGTTGTCTGCTTGGCCCATGAAAACAGGCAGAAGCTGGTTAATAAAATTAATGACCAGGTTACCAAAATGCAATCTTCCGCTGCCGTAGCTGGGATTATGGATTCCTATCTAAGAAGTTAACCCTATCTCCGGCTTTCACATGGGAGACAGGGACGGGTTTGCCCGGATTACCTCGGGTCCCCGGCAGCTGTTGCAAAAGCACAGGCAAGGGGCGGTTCATGGGTCATTGATATGGCGATCTTATTAATTCCCTTCTGTGCGGCCAGTACAGATGCTGTACCGTAAAGCCTGACCTGCGGCTGACGGCCGGGAGTGGTTAGAATCTCAACTTCATTCATGGCGGCCGGGCCGATTCCGCAGCCGATAGCTTTTAACACCGCTTCCTTGGCCGCAAAACGGGCAGCCAGCGCCGCCATCGAAGAACCTCTTTCCCTGAAGCTGTTCTCTTCCGCAGCAGTCAGGATCCTGCGCAGGAAACGCTGCGGATGTTTTTTATAAACCCTGCCAATCCTTTCAATAGATACCATGTCAACGCCGATACCTACCAGGTCCAATTGCGATCACCTCTTAAAATCAGAATAATAACATTTACGTTTATTATAGCATGGGCGCAGCCGTTTCCATCGGCTGCCACGGAGAGGTAAGGACCTGCTTCGCTAATATTTCCGGATACCGGCAGGTTGGCTGAGCAGATACAGTTAATCTTATATTGGCCTGCAACACGGGCAGCAGGAGCTGAAACGGTCTTTGAAAATTCAATTAATATATTGCTTTTTAAATGGGAGTATGGTAACCTTTAAACGATAGATCGCCCTGGCTGCCAGGGTTATTATAGGAGGTAATCTTTTAATGCAGGGTAAGGTTAAGTGGTTTAATCCTGAAAAAGGGTACGGTTTCATCGAAGTTGAAGAAGATAAGGATGTTTTTGTACATTATTCGGAGATCCAGGAAGACGGCTTCAAAACATTAGAGGAAGGCCAGGAGGTTGAATTCGAAATTGTCGAAGGAAACCGCGGGCCTCAGGCTGCAAACGTGGTGAAGTTATAGTTTAGGAACAACCTGATCCTATACTGGATGAGTTTGATTTTTTAGCCGGCATAATAGCGCCGGCTATTTTTATTTTTAACGCATTGACATCGGGCGGGACAGGTGTTATTCTTTTTTTTGGGTAATACCTGAGTTGTTTAGTCGGAATTGAGTCAGGAGCTGTAATAATGAAACTATCTGCCAGAGTTGAATATGGAGTAAGGGCTATGGCGGTCCTGGCAATTCATTACCGGGCCGGGCCTCTTCCCTTGCGGGAAATTGCCGAGCAGGAGAAAATATCGCTTAAATTTTTGGAACAAATCTTTCCCGGTTTGAGGCGGGCTGAGCTGATCCAAAGTGTCCGTGGATCCCGCGGTGGCTATATCCTGTCTCGACCACCTGCTAATATTAAAGTCGGAGATATCGTCCGTGCCGTAGAGGGGCCGATTACTCCTGTAGACTGCCTCTCCGAGGTTGACAGCGAAGCCTGCTGTCACCGTAAAGATGCCTGTCTGACCAGGCAAGTCTGGGAAAAATTAAGGGATCGGATTAATGATGTTTTAGATGAAGTATCACTTGATGAACTGGTCGAGATTAAACCGGCAAAATTATTAACTTAACGGGAGGAATAGATTGTGAGCGACAGGCAGGTATATATGGATCATGGAGCTACTACACCCGTAAGAGAAGAAGTGCTCGAGGCAATGCTCCCTTTTTTAAGGGAACAATACGGAAACCCGTCCAGTGTCCATGCCAAAGGCAGGGCAGTCCGCAGTGCTGTTGAAAATGCACGGGAAAAAACAGCTCTGGCCCTGGGAGCAAACACTGAAGAAATATATTTCACCTCAGGCGGCACAGAATCGAATAATATTGCCCTGCGCGGAGCGGCAAAAAAACAAAAAAAGCCCGGCCATATTATTACCTCGGTAGTAGAGCACCACGCTGTGCTTGATGTATGCCGCGATTTAGAAAAAGAAGGCCACAGGGTCACCTACCTGCCGGTTGACAGCAGCGGGCTTTTAGATCCGGCAGCGGTGGAAAAGGCCATTACTCCAGAGACATTTATAATTTCCATCATGGCCGCAAACAATGAAATAGGGACTTTACAGCCTGTAGGGGAGATCGGGGCGATTGCTGCCGGTCATAATATTCTGTTTCACACCGATGCAGTCCAGGTAACCGGACAGCTCCCGGTCGATGTTAAGAAGCTGCAGGTTGATTTATTGTCCCTGTCGGCCCACAAATTTAACGGGCCCAAAGGAGTCGGCGCACTTTACAGGCGCAAAGGGGTAAAAATTGATCCCCTTTACCGGGGAGGCGGCCAGGAGCGCAAACTGCGGCCGGGAACCGAAAATGTGCCCGGTATTATCGGCCTCAGTCGAGCCCTGGAACTATCCGTTGAAGAGATCCCCCGGAAAACTAAAACCCTGCAATCGTTAAGGGACAGGTTAATAAGGGGGCTCCTGAAAATTGACGATGTTGTTCTCAACGGCCACCCTGAAAAGCGCCTGCCCGGCAATGTAAATGTCAGCTTTAAATACATTGAGGGTGAATCAATACTCCTGGGCCTTGATATGCAGGGGATTGCCGCTTCAAGCGGGTCAGCATGTTCTTCGGGATCACTGGATCCGTCGCATGTCCTTTCGGCGATCGGGCTTGATCACCATACTGCCCACGGTTCAATCCGCTTTACCATGGGCTGGGGCAACAGTGAGGCAGATCTAGATTATGTCCTGGATAAGGTTCCCGGAGTAGTTGAGAAACTGCGTTTAATATCCCCGATGGGCAAGTCTGTATAACAGAGAGGAGAACAGCAGATGTACAATGAAAAAGTAGTCGATCACTTCAACAACCCCCGTAATGTCGGAGAACTGGCCGATGCAGACGCTGTCGGTGAGACAGGAAGCTTTAAGTGCGGCGATACAATGACCCTCTATCTAAAAGTTAAAGATGGAATAATTGAAGACGTCAGTTTCCAAACTTATGGTTGTGGTGCGGCAATCGCCAGCAGCAGCATGCTTACTGAAATGGTTAAAGGCAAGACCCTGGAGCAGGCGCTGAAAATTTCCAATCAGGATGTTGCCGATGAACTGGGCGGACTTCCTCCACTCAAGCTGCACTGTTCAAACCTTGCTGCAGATGCCCTGCACAATGCTATTGCTGATTACCGCAGTAAATATGAAGCCGGGAAAACAGGTTAACTGCTTTTGAACAGATAAAATGTGCTGATCAGCTTGACAAACCCCCTTGATGAGTGATATTTTTTAAATAGATTTAGCACTCTGAGGCATAGAGTGCTAAAGAATTGGGAGCGGGGGATTGAACATGGCAGCATTACTTAATGAAAGGAAAGAGCAGATCCTCAAGGCAGTTGTGATCAATTATGTTATAACTGCCGAACCTGTCGGATCGCGGACAGTATCCCGTTCTCACCGGATGGGGTTAAGTTCGGCCACGATCCGCAATGAGATGGCTGATCTGGAGGAACAGGGCTTCCTGGTTCAGCCCCATACTTCTGCCGGTAGAATCCCAACCCAGCTGGGTTACCGTTATTATGTTGATAACCTGATGGACTTAAGCGATCTCAGCGATGATGACGAGTTGGCTTTAAGCAACTCTTTAAGCACCGAGAAGATGCGCGAGATTGAACAAATCATTAATAACTCGGCCCGGGTTTTGTCTTCAGCGACAAACCAGACCTCGCTAATCATGGGTCCCCAGTTCCGGAAGAGCGCTTTTCACCACCTGCGTATTTTGCCGCTTGACGAGAAGAGGGGCCTGGTAGTATTAATAACCGATACAGGATTTATAAAAAACAAGGTGATCGACATGCAGCAGCAGTTGAGCCAGGCAGAGCTGCACCAGGTTGTTTCATACCTGAACCAGAAGCTATACGGTCTGACCATAGATCAGGTTACTACTTCCCTGATTAACGAGCTGAAACGAGATCTCTTCAAACGCCTGGAAATTTTAGAACAGGCTTTTATTCTTCTGGAAGAAAGCCTGAAAGAAGAAAAGCAGATCAGGGTATTCCTCGGTGGAACCACCAACATTCTCAACCAGCCTGAATTTAAGGATGTCGATAAAATCAGGAGGATGCTTAATCTTTTTGAGCAGGAGCCGCTTCTGTTTAAGATCCTGGAGGACACTTCCAGTGAGGACAATATCGTGGTCAGGATTGGGGCAGAAAACGAACATGCAGATATCCAGGAGTGTACCCTGATTACAGGGACCTACAAGATCCATGATAAAACCCTGGGTACGGTCGGTGTCCTAGGACCGACCAGGATGGACTACGGTCATGTAATCGGTGTGATGCGCCGCCTGGTAAATTACCTGAACAAGAGCCTGAGCTCTTGACAAATCATTATATAAAAACATTTACAGTAAGCGGGTGAAGTATTTTATGGCCGAAGAAAAGAAGCAAAAAAGAGAATTTAAAGAGCAGTCTCCGACCGAAAACGAAGAAACGAAGGGGCTGGAACCGGAAGCTGAAGTTACTGCTGAAGAAGATGCCGCAGAAGAAGATCGACAGGCGGAAAAAGATCAGGAAGCTCCGGATTGGCAGCAGGAAAAAGAGGAACTGCTTGATAAGCTGAAGCGCAAACAAGCTGATATTGACAACCTGCGCAGGATCGGCAAGATAGAACAGGCTGAAGCAAGGGAATATGCACTGCATCAATTTCTCAGCCGCCTTTTGCCTGTCCTTGACAACCTGGAGCGCGCCCTTGACTCCGCCCGTTCGTCTGAAGATATACCCCCCGGGCATGTCGAAGGGCTGGAGATGATTTATAAACAGCTGACGCAGATCCTTGAGCAGGAAGGGGTCACCAAAATAGAAGCAATCGGTTGTAAATTTGATCCGAACTGCCACCATGCAGTGATCCAGGAGGCGAACGATCAAGCTGAGCCTGGGACCGTTTTGGATGAACTGCAAAAAGGGTACCGGCATCGCAGGAGGGTTCTGCGCCCCTCAATGGTCAAGGTTTGCGGGGAGTAAAAACAACTTGGGAATCAGAAGCCGGGAGCCGGGTTCAGGAAGGTATTAATAATTGCCAAAAGCGCGCCTAGATTTAATACTCGTCCGGTCCGGCCGGGCAGCGGTAATTGACAGCAGGTGAAAAGCCCGGCACATCAAGCTCTCAGCTCTATTGAATACTGTAATTCTTATTAAAGATCAGCTTAGGAGGAAGAAAAATGGGAAAAGTAGTAGGAATTGACTTAGGAACAACCAACTCTGTAGTTGCCGCCTTAATCGGCAGCGAACCGGAAATTATCGCCAATGCCGAAGGCAGCAGGCTGACCCCCTCGGTAGTTGCTTTTACAAAGGAAGGCGAGCGCCTGGTGGGACAGGTTGCCAAGCGTCAAACAATTACCAACCCTGATCGCACGATAACTTCGGTTAAGCGAGAGATGGGAACTAATTACAAGGCAGAAATTGATGATAAAGAATATACTCCGCAGGAAATTTCTGCGATGGTCTTGCAGAAGCTTAAAACTGATGCAGAAAGTTTTCTGGGCGAGAAAATTACCCGGGCGGTTATTACTGTTCCCGCCTATTTTACCGACAGCCAGCGTCAGGCGACCAAGGACGCCGGGACAATAGCAGGCCTGGAAGTCCTGCGAATTATCAATGAACCGACAGCTGCTGCACTGGCATACGGGCTCGATAAAAAAGGCGAGCAAAAAATCCTGGTTTTCGACCTCGGCGGCGGGACATTTGATGTTTCCGTGCTGGAACTCGGCGATGATGTAGTTGAGGTTAAAGCAACCAGCGGGAATAACCGCCTGGGCGGGGACGATTTTGATCAGAGGATCGTCGATTACGTTGCTGAAGAGTTCAGGAAAGACCAGGGTATCGATTTGCGTAAAGACCGCATGGCTTTGCAGAGGCTCAGCGAAGCGGCAGAAAAAGCCAAGGTAGAGCTCTCTTCGGTTACTTCGACCGATATCAACCTGCCCTTTATAACGGCGACCCAGGATGGTCCGAAACACCTTAATGTTCCACTGACCAGGGCAAAATTTGACGAACTGACTGCCGATCTGGTTGAAAAGACAATGGGCCCGACCAGGCAGGCTCTCGGCGATGCCGGGTTGAATTCCGAAGGCATTGATCGGGTTATCCTGGTTGGCGGCTCCACCCGGATCCCTGCAGTACAGGAAGCTATTCGCAAGCTTCTTGGCCAGGAACCGCATAAAGGTGTAAACCCTGATGAAGTTGTCGCCTTAGGCGCCGCATACCAGGCTGCCGTACTTGGCGGTGAAGCTAAAGATGTTTTGCTCCTTGATGTAACGCCGCTTTCCCTGGGGATTGAAACCCTGGGTGGGGTGTATACTAAAATAATTGAGCGTAACACCACCATTCCTACTGAGAAGAAACAGATCTTTTCAACTGCAGCCGATAACCAGACCAGCGTGGAAATTCACGTTCTGCAGGGAGAACGGGCTATGGCTGCAGATAACAAAACCATGGGCCGTTTTATGCTCGACGGTATCCCACCTGCTCCACGCGGCGTGCCGCAGGTTGAGGTCAGCTTTAACATAGATGCCAACGGCATCGTTAATGTTTCGGCCAAGGACCTGGGAACCAACCGGGAGCAGAATATTACTATCACAGCCTCCAGCGGGCTGGAAAAAGATCAAATTGACGAGATGGTCAATGAGGCGGAACAATATGCCGAGGAAGACCAGAAACGCCGCGAGTTGGCCGAAGCCCGCAACCAGGCTGACAGCCTGGCCTACAGTGCTGAAAAGTCCCTTAAGGATTTAGGGGACAAGGTGGAGCCTGATAAGGCAGAAGAGGTTAACAAGGCGATCGAGGAACTCCGTGAAGCATCTAAAGGTGAAGATCTCGATCGGATCAAGGAAGCTACCGAAAAAATGAACACCTATATGCACGAACTTTCATCGAAGCTCTATGAACAGGCGAAAGCCCAGGAGACTGAGCCTGCTGAAGGGGAAGCAGCCCAGGCAGGCGGGGAAAGCAGCGATGATGAAAACGTGGTAGATGCTGATTATGACGTCCACGATGAAGAAGACAGCAAAGAGGGCGATGACGAAAATGAAAAAGAAAGCTAAAAGGCTTAATAAGTTTTAGTGAGGATGATACCTGGACATGAGTAAAAGAGATTTTTATGAGGTAATGGGCTTAGAGCGCGGCGCTTCAGCTGAAGAAATTAAAAAAGCATATCGGCGTCTGGCCAGGCAGTACCACCCTGATTTTAATAAAGACGATGCTGAAACTGCGAAGAAGTTTAATGAAATCAAGGAAGCCTACGATGTTTTAAGTGATCCCCAAAAGCGGGAGCAGTATGACCGTTTTGGTCACCAGGCCGAATTTAACGGCGGCTCTGCCGGGCAGGGTTTTGGAGGATTTGGCTTTGGCGGCGGGATTGATGAAATATTCGAGCAGTTTTTCGGCGGCATGAGCGGTGCCGGCAGGCGCCGCCCGCCCGGCCCCGAACAGGGTAACCACCTGCGCTACGATCTGGATATCACCCTGGAAGATGCTTTTAGCGGTATTGAGAAGGAGATCAAGATACCCCGTACTGAAACCTGTTCTGAATGCAACGGCAGCAGGGCCAGGGCGGGAACCAGCCCGGAAACCTGTTCAACATGCAATGGCAGCGGACAGCAGCAGTTTGCCCGCAATACTCCGTTTGGACGGATTATGAGTATGCAGGTCTGCAGCAGCTGTCGCGGTGAGGGTAATATCGTCAGGGAACCCTGTCCGGCCTGCAGCGCCCAGGGCCGCGTAGTAAAAGAACGGAAAGTTGAGATAAAAATACCGGCAGGCATTGAAGACGGTTCACGCCTGCGTGTCAGCGGGGGCGGCGAAGCCGGCCTGCGCGGAGGACCACCGGGTGATCTCTATGTTGTAGTAAGGGTCAGGCCGCACAGGAAATTCAAAAGGCAGGGCAGCGACCTGGTTTTAGAGATGCCGATCAGCATCAGCCAGGCTGCCCTGGGAGCCGAAATGGAGGTTTCCACCCTTGCCGGCACTGCGGAACTAAGAATACCGGAAGGAACCCAGCACGGGGCTGTTTTTCGCGTGAAAGGCCACGGGATGCCTCACCTGCGCGGCTCCGGCAAAGGGGATCTGCGCGTGAAGGTAAAAGTAACTGTTCCGAAGCGCCTCAGTTCCCGTCAGAAAGAGCTGCTGGCTGAGCTTGCTCATATAAACGGTGAAAAAGTAGGTCTTGAAAACAAAGGCATATTTGACAAGGTAAAAGATGCTTTTAGCGGAGGGTAATCCCCGCGCGCTCCGGAGGCGCTGATGCACTATTTTTTTATTGAAGGAGAAACACTCACCGGCGGGGCAGAAACAGCCCTGCCCGAAAAGGATATTAATCACGCTTACAGGGTCTTGCGCCTGAAGGCGGGAGACGAAGTGGTTGTAGCCGACGGCTTAGGCAAAGCCAGGCAGGGCAGGATTACTTTATCTTCCCCGCAAAAAGTTCTGGTATTATTGGGCGAAGAAAAGGCGCCTGCCGAGTCGCCGCTTAAGGTTACTCTTTTCCAGTCGCTGGTCAAGGGCGACAAGATGGATTTAATAATCAGGCAGGCTGTTGAACTTGGTGTTTACAGGATTGTCCCTTTCATTACCGGTCGAAGCATCCCGCAGCGCGGCAGGCAGCAGGATGAAAAAAAACTGGTGCGCTGGAGCAGTAAAGCCCGTTCAGCTGCGGCCCAGTGCCAGAGGGCATTCTTACCGACAATTGAGCCTGTTTGTGCTTTTCAGTCTGTCCTGTCCAGGGTTGCTGAATGCAGGTCCCTCGTACCGTGGGAAGAAGAAAAAGCAGCTTCTTTAGGTGATCTCTTAAAACAGCCCCACTCAGAAGAGAAGGCTGTTTTCTTATTTGTCGGTCCCGAGGGAGGGTTTGCAAGGTCTGAAATAGAAGCTTTAGTCAAAGCCGGAGCCGAAAAGGTTCACCTGGGGCCGCGGATTCTGCGCAGCGAAACCGCGGCAGCTGCTGTAATAACAATGGTCCAGGCGGCCTGGGGCGACCTCTCCGGGGAAGGTGAGTGTACTTGAAGAAAAAAGTGGCATTTGTTACGCTGGGCTGTAAGGTAAACTTCTGTGAGACAGAATCACTGCAGGTGCTCTTTGAAAAGGCCGGTTACCGGGTCACATCCTTTGATGATCAGGCTGATGTTTATATCATCAACACCTGTACAGTAACGGGGCATAGCGATCACAAGTCCCGTAAAGCAATCCGCCGGGCCAGGCGGAACTCCCCGGAAGCAATTATCGTTGCAACGGGCTGCTATGCCCAGGGCGACCCGGAAAAAATCAGGCAAATGGATCAGGCAGATTTAATTATCGGGAACCAGGGGCGCGACAATCTTCCAGGGTTGGTTCAATCATTTCAGCGCGGCACTGTGCTTGACCTGGTTACATCTCACAGGGCAGGCAGGGGCTTCGAATTGCTTCCTCCTGCCGGCCGGAGAGGCCGCACCAGGGGCTTTTTAAAAATCCAGGAGGGGTGCAGCCAGCAGTGCAGCTACTGCGTTGTCCCGCGGGTCAGGGGTCCGCTGCGCAGCATGACCCCCGCAGACGTCTTGCTGAGGGCAGAGGCCCTTGTAGGCTCAGGATGCAGGGAATTGGTCCTGACCGGCGTTCATCTCGGTCTGTACGGTACCGACCTTCAGGGGGTATCCCTGGCCGGCCTTTTAAAAGAGATCGAGAAAATTCCGGGTTTGCTGCGCCTGCGCCTCAGTTCATTGGAACCTTCCGATATCAACTCCGAGCTGGTAGATCATATAGTTAAATCGAGCCTGGTCTGTCCCCACCTCCATATTCCCCTGCAGAGCGGCGACGGGGAAATTTTACGGCTGATGAACAGGCCCTACGAGCCGGTGGAATACCTCTACCTGGCCAAGTGGCTCAAACAGGAAATCCCCGGTTTATCGTTAAGCACTGACGTTATTGTCGGCTTTCCGGGAGAGACTGAACGCCACCATCGGCGCAGCATGAAGCTAATCAGGGAGATCGGGTTCAGCAGCCTCCATGTTTTCAAGTATTCTCCCCGCCCCTTCACAGCGGCTGCCGACTTTTCCGGTCATCTTCCTAACCAGGTTAAAGATGAGCGCAGCAGGGAAATGATCAGGTTAGGCGAAGAGCTTGCTTCTCAATACAGGCGGCAGTTTATCGGTACGATCCAGCCGGTCCTGGTTGAAAAGGTAGTCCCCTATGCCTACGGTGAAGGTTTAACCCCCCACTACCTGCGGGTCAGGGTTAGCTCAGATATTAAAGGGCTTCACTGGCGGGGCAGGGAGATTGATGCACTCCTCGACCAGGAAGAGGGTGGGTATGTCACAGCTGCCCGGGTAAAAAAAAGGCCGGGAAAAAAGCCCGGTCATAAAATATAGCAGGTGAGCAGTACTGCCCGATCAGCTTAAGCTTTCAATAAACCCGGCCAGCTCCTTCAGGCTTCCGCGGTAGTCGCATAAAGGTTCTTCGTTACCCCGCTGCAGAATAAAATCTTCAACCAGAAAGGTTCCCATCCCCGCCTCCGAAGCATTGAGATCTTCTAAGGTATCATTGCCGGCCATCAGGCACTGACCAGGATGAAAGCCGGTTTTCTCTGAAATTTCCAGGTAATACTCCTTTTTAGGTTTACAGAAATGCATATTTTCCATAGTTGTGATCAGCTGAAAATTCTGTTCGGAAAGGCCGCTCCAGGAGAGGCGCTGCAAAACGGCCGGTGCGGGAAAAATTGGGTTTGTAGCCAGGATTACTGTCATATTTTTACGCTTTGCCGCTTCAATAACAGCTCCGGAATAGGGATGTTTCCTGCTGTAACGGCTTAAAACCTGGAAATCACGGCTGTAAAAATCGTCGATGACAGGTTTGATCTGGCTGTATGAACACCCTATCCGCCGGCAGAAGTCTTCGTAAAAGACCGCTTCATTGCTTTTACAGGGATCATCATTTTCGACCATTACTCCGGTTGCCCCAAAAAGGTGGCTGATAAAATCTTCACGGTTTACATAAGCGGCAAACCGCGCGGAAAGGGCATCGGTATAAGCTGAAATAAATCGTTCGATGTCAAGATCGAGCAGGGTTCCGTCTAAATCGATTAACAGTGCCCGATAACCGGTTTTCCTACTGCTCATTTTCCTGGTCCTCGCCAAAAAGGTCTTCGGCAGCGCCAATCATTTCCGTATCATATATTTCCTTATTGGCTTCACTGATTATTTTCTGAATATCCTGCAGCATGACCGATACTTTATATTCTGCTGTCAGGAGCCGTTTGATCAACGTGTTCATGTTCACTACATCAAATAATTTTTCGAGTTTTTCTTTTTGCTCATCGGACATTTCAACGCCTGAGAGCTGCTGCTTATGCATATTGAACTGCTCCCTGCGGAAGTCGAGCAGCATTTCCTTTGAGGAGCTGTCAGCTTTAACAGCCTCCTGGGCTTCCTTCATCTCCCTGAACTCCGGAGATTCACGCAGGGCTTTGGCCAGGGCATGTGCGGCATCGTAAGGATTCATTAATATAACACTCCCATCTTTAAATTAGAAAATTTGCAGCTGCTTTGCTTGCAACTGAACAAAGATTCAGATCCCCTTGGAGAATTGAACAGGTATGAAAATTATATCGTTAAACAGGCAGTCAGTGCAATAACCAGGCGGTAAAAAAAGACATTTGCAGATCCCGGTATGCTGTTAAGTGGTTTCGGCAGTCAGGGTATAAAAAGGCTTTGCTGTTTCAGCCAATTCAATGATTTTATCTGCAGCGGAATCGAGTTTTTCGGCATCGACTACTGCTTCAAAGGATGAACACTCGGGCCTGGAATCACTGTAAAACAGGTCGTAGTAGTCGGTACACATAACCCTGGCGAAACTGCGGTAGTCCCCCCGGTCAAGCATAGCCAGCAGCCGGTCTGTCTTTTTATCGCCTAACCGCTTCCTGAGTGTTTCCAGGGCGGTTTTAAGCCCGCGGTACAGGTCAGCAGGGATCGCATCAGGAATGTAGGTTTCTATAATGCGGTCGACCCTGGTCTCTAAAGAGGCATCCAGGAGGATTTGAAAACCCTCATCCATCGCATCGCCCAAAAATGGGGGCAGGTAGATATTGCCGATCCTGCGGCCTTCTCCTTCAATGAACAGGTATTCACTGCCGCTGAGGCGATCGAGTTCCTGAAGAAGCAGGGCGTCAAAATCTTTCTGCGAACGATCGGCATTAATTCCGATGGCGCCAAAAACAGAACCGCGGTGGTTGGCAAGCCCTTCAAGGTCGATAACCGGGAACCCTTTTGCTTCCAGTATTTTGAGTACCGCAGTTTTGCCGACCCCGGTTAGTCCGTGCAGGACAAACAGCTTGCAGTTAAGCTTGTAGGCGGCTATCTTTTTATTTATATAGTTTCGGTAGGCTTTGTAGCCCTTTTTCAGCCTGAGGGCGTTAACCCCGATCAGCCTGAGGACTTCATAGAGGCCCAGGCTGCGCATCCCGCCCTGGCGGCAGTAAAGAAGAGGGGTTTTTGAGCCGCAGGTATTAATTATACTGTCGACTAGGAAGGGAAGCCTGGGGGCAACTATCCCCAGTGCTGCGCGGCGTGCCTCAGATTCACCCAACTGGTGATAAATAATGCCAACCTGGGTATGTTCCCGGTTAGTGAACAGCGGAATATTTGCCGCGCCGGGAATGGATGCCTTTTGGTATTCACCGGGTGTGCGGACATCTATAAACTGCACATCCGAACGTTCCAGCGCTTCCTTAATTTCAATTTCCATCGTTTAACACGCTCATTTCTTCAGTCTTTCACTTCAATTATAGCTGATCACTGAAACCATGTAAAAATTTTTCTCCTAAAAAGGTAATAGAGCATCATTTATCGAAGTAAACTTCCATAATACGCGGGCAATCCTTTTGATTGCTTTAATGGGCTGTGTTATAATACCGTTCAGGAGGAATTGTAATGTCTGCAGATTGTATTTTTTGTAAGATTATTAACCGGGAGCTTGATGCAGATATAGTATATGAAGATGATCAAGTCGTTGCTTTTAAAGATATCAACCCGGCGGCTCCTGTTCATATCCTGATAGTACCGCACAAGCATATCCCGACTCTGCTGGACCTTGAAACGGACGATGAAGCCCTGATCGGCCATATGCATTCGGTAGCGAATCAAGTTGCCAGTGATTTTAAACTGGATAAGAAAGGCTACCGGGTCGTAATAAATTGCGGCGCCGATGCCGGGCAGATCGTTTTTCACCTTCACCTCCACCTCCTGGGAGGAAGACCTTTGTTGCAAACCATAGCCAAGGGCAGGGGAGTTTAGATTTACTGAATCAGGCCCTCAGGCAGCGGTTTTAAGGAGAGGGGGGAAGAATTATGACGGAAGTTAAAATCGGCAAAAATGAGAACCTTGATAAGGCTCTGAAGAGGTTTAAAAAACAGTGCGTCCGTGCAGGTGTGTTATCCGAGGCACGGCGTCGTGAGCATTACGAGAAGCCAAGTGTACGCCGCAAAAAAAAGGCTGAGGCTGCGCGCAAAAGGCGCCGCTAAGCTGATTACGGGGGTGCCTGCTTATGTCCGAAAACACATTGGCAGAAAAGCTCTTGGCAGATCAAAAAGAAGCAATGAAGGCAAAAGATACTTTTCGCCTGTCGGTGGTTCGCCTGCTCAGGGCCGAATTGCAAAACGGCGCCATTGCTAAAGGCAGCCCGCTTGATCGGGAGGAAGAGTTAACAATCCTGACCCGGGAAGTTAAAAGAAGAAAAGACGCCCTGGGAGATTTTGAAAGATCCGGGCGTCAGGAACTTGTTGATGGCTTGAAGCAGGAAATAGAGATCTTAAGCAAATATCTCCCGGAGCAGTTGTCCGATGATCAGCTGGAAAAAATGGTTGATCAGGCAATTGCCGCAAGCGGTGCGAAAACAAAGCGGGAAATGGGAAAAGTAATGAGCCTGCTTATGCCGAGCATCAAGGGCAGAGCAGATGGCGGCAAAGTCCGCCAGACAGTCGAAAATAAACTGGAATAAAAGTCCGGCCTGCACGGCTGGGCTTTTATATAAGGGGAGCCCTGGATTGTCAATTCACAAAAGGTTGCTAATATGGGGAGCCTGCCTGTTGATCGGGTTTGTCCTGATCATTCCGGCCGGTGAAGGAATAAATGCTGACGGGCCGGTTGCAGTCCTGGATATCAAGGGGACTATTGACCCGGGCACCACCAGTTATGTCGCCCACGCTTTCGGGGAAGCAGAAAGAATCAATGCCCCGGCAGTAATCATGGTGTACGACACTCCCGGCGGCTTTATTAATGCCGCCGAAGCGATCAGGCGCCTGATGGACGATTACGACAGCCCGATCTATGCTTTTGTCAGTCCGAGCGCGATTTCAGCCGGCGCTTACCTGGCTCTTGCCGCCGATGAAATATACATGGTTGACGGCAGCACGATCGGCGCGGCTGAACCTTCTTTACTTGGGATGGGTGAAGTAGATGAAAAAACGCTTTCGGTCTGGGAAAAAGAAATGGCTTCTATGGCTGAGCGTGCGGGTCGCGACTCGCAAATAGCTTCAGCAATGGTGCGCCGTGATATTTCCATTGACGGCCTCGTTGAGGCAGGTGAACTATTAACGCTTACTGCAGGCGAGGCCCTGGAAGTTGGTTACAGCGAAGGGACAGCAGCAAACATTGCCGAAGTTTTGCAGCTTACGGGCCTGGCAGACAGGGAAGTGTACCTTGTTGAGTCGAGGGTTACAGATACCCTGGTAAGTTGGACTACCAACCCGTTTGTCGGGACATTGCTGTTGATGATCGGTATCGGCGGTTTAATCCTTGAGGTGATCAGCGCCGGTTTCGGTGCGGCCGGCATACTCAGCATGGCTGCTTTCGCTCTCTATTTTGGCGGCAATATCGCTGCCGGGATGGCCGAGTACTGGGTCCTGGCCCTGTTTGTGTTCGGGATTGCCCTGCTCCTTTTTGAGGCATTTATGCCCGGGCTTGGCGTGTTTGGTGCTGCGGGGTTAATCTCTACGCTTGCCTCGATTGTCCTGGCTGCTGTTTCTGTGCAGACCGGGATGGTTATGCTGTTGATCGCAATGGCGCTTTCTGCCGTATTTGCAGTCTTTGCTTTTCGTTATTTTGCGGGGCGCGGAGCGCTGCGCCATATTATCCTTTCAGATGAAGAAAGTGCCGATTTAGGATACGTCGCGCCGCTGAACCAGCAGGAACTGACCGGCCAGGAAGGCGTGGCGGTTACTTCCCTGCGCCCTTCGGGTACAGCTTCAATTAAGGGCCGGCGTATTGATGTAGTCAGTGAGGGTTCGTTTATACCTGTCGGTGAGAAGTTGATAGTTGACAGGGTTGAAGGTGTCCGGGTTATTGTCCGCCGGGCTGACCCTGAGTGATCTTGCATGGCAGCTAATTATGCAGAGGTAATGTTTCAGGTGTTTATGTTTAGATAGTCAAAAGGAGGTTTTACTATGGAAGAGATAATTATCCCCCTGTTATTTATTGCTTTAATAGTTATCGGTGTTGTAGTTGTTTTTAGCTTTATTCCCCTGGGCCTGTGGATTTCAGCCCTGGCTGCCCGAGTTCCTGTTGGCATTTTTGCCCTGATTGGCATGCGCCTGCGGCGGGTTGTCCCTGTAAAAATAGTTGCCCCTCTCATTAAGGCGACTAAGGCGGGCCTCGATTTAAATGTCAACAAACTTGAAGGGCATTTTTTGGCAGGGGGTAATGTCGATCGGGTTGTTAATGCCCTGATTGCAGCACAGCGCGCTGAAATACCGCTGTTGTTTGAAAGGGCTGCGGCCATTGACCTGGCGGGGCGTGATGTCCTTGAGGCTGTCCAGATGAGCGTTAACCCCAAAGTTATTGAGACCCCCGTGGTAGCTGCGGTGGCCAAGGATGGAATTGAAGTTAAAGCACGGGCGAAAGTTACTGTGCGGGCCAATATTGACCGCCTGGTTGGCGGTGCCGGCGAAGAAACGATTATCGCCAGGGTCGGTGAAGGGATTGTAACCACGATCGGTTCTTCCGATAACCATAAAGTGGTTCTCGAAAACCCGGACAATATTTCCAATACTGTCCTTACCAAGGGTCTTGATTCCGGTACTGCCTATGAAATACTTTCTATTGACGTAGCCGATGTCGATGTCGGGAAAAATATCGGTGCCCAGCTGCAGACAGATCAGGCTGAGGCTGATAAACGTATTGCCCAGGCTAAGGCTGAAGAGCGGCGCGCTATGGCGGTTGCCCGCGAACAGGAGATGATTGCTTCAGTCCAGGAAATGAGAGCCAAAGTTACCGAAGCCGAAGCGGAAGTACCGCTGGCTTTTGCCCAGGCACTGCGCGATGGCAACCTCGGTGTAATGGATTATTACCAGTTGAAAAACGTTATGGCCGATACCGATATGCGCGAGAATATAAGCAAACTGGGCCAGCAGGGCCAACCGGAAGATGAGGAATAAATAAGCGGGAGGCTTTTGCATATGGAAGGTATTTTTACTCTAATAATCATTATTATCGTCTTTAACCTGTTCAACTTTATTGTAAAAGCGATCAGGGGCAGCCAGCAGGCTGTCCTCCAGCAGGATGCGGTCGCTCCTGAAAGCCTGCCGCGCGAAGAACCTGTTCGCCGCTGGAAAGATGATGATTTTATCTACCGTTCCCTGTCTTCAGGAGAGACTGAGCGCTCGACCGGTTACGATGCCCGTGAGAGTACGGGCATCAGGGCTCCGGAAACTGCGGGTGATGAAGAGAAGCCCACAGTTAAGCCGGCGGCAAAGAGGGCCGGCCGGGTTGTTGCACGGGAGTCCGGACAACCTTCAACAGTAACTACAAACCTGCAGCAGGTTTTAACCCAAAAGGAACCCCTGGTGGCAGCTTTCATTTTTCATGAAATAATTGACCCCCCACTTGCCCTTCGTCGCAGACGCAAATAGCCGTTGTTTCGTATCTGCTCAGCTAACCTGCAGGTCCGGATCATTTCGGAGACGAGAGTAGATACTATATTTCTTGATCAAATAACAAGTTAAGTTTATAATTCTTGTTGTCGAACCATATTTTTCCGTAAGAAAGGAGCATGCATTTTATTGTCAGATAACAAAACGAGCCGAACTGTCGTTTTGGACAGTGCCGATGAATCGGTACAGCTTCTTGGCCGGCATGATAGCCATTTCAATTTAATCGAAGCGAGCTTTGGTGTCCGCCTGATACCTAAAGGCCACGAGCTGATTGTCGAGGGGACTCCCGGCGACGTAGAAACTGTCTATAATATGTTGCAGGAACTGCTTACTCATATTCGCAAGGGGCACCTTTTGTCGGGACGTGAATTTGAGTATGCCCTAAAATTGACCGGTCAGGGTGAAGTAAATATGATTCGCACCCTGTTCAGCGACCTGATCCTGGTTACCCATCGGGGCAAGCAGATTCGCCCCAAAACAGTAGGGCAGAAGCGCTACCTTGAAGCCATTCGCAGCAATGACATTGTTCTTTCGATCGGACCGGCAGGCACGGGAAAAACTTACCTGGCCCTGGCCATGGCTGTGGATGCTTTAAAGAAGAAACAGGTGCAGCGCCTGGTTTTAACTCGCCCCGCTGTCGAAGCAGGGGAGCATTTGGGGTTCCTGCCCGGAGATTTTCAGGAGAAGGTGGATCCGTACCTGCGCCCCATCTATGACGGTTTGTATGACCTGCTGGGTATCGATACATTTCAGAAATACCGGGAGAAGGGTATCGTCGAAATAGCCCCCCTGGCTTATATGAGGGGGCGCACTCTTGATGATGCGTTTGTCATTCTCGATGAGGGGCAGAACGCCACCTCAGAACAAATGAAGATGTTCCTTACCCGCCTCGGATTCGGTTCGAAAGCGGTTATAACAGGGGATATTACCCAGATAGATCTGCCGAAAGGACGCAGCTCCGGCCTGGAACAGGCGCCGCGAATCCTGTCGGGAATTAAAGGCATCGAGCTGGTTTACCTGACAGAAAAGGATGTTGTCAGGCATCCGCTCGTCCAGAATATTATTAAGGCATATGAGGTGTACGAGGCCAAAACGGAAAGGGACAACAATGAAGATAAAAACAGTTCTCGGTAATCTTTTTAACCGGTCAGTCTCTTTCAAAGACAACCGGAATCTGCAGAGGCTTGTCCTGGTCATCGCTATCTTTCTGACCATCTATGGCCTGCTGGCTATTGTCAGCATGCCTGCCCGCTATGACCTTACTGTAGGCCGACCGAGCCCGCGTACAATTTATGCCCCTCGCGATTTTATTGATGAATATTCTACGAGTCAGCTCAGGGACCAGGCTGCCGATGCTGTAGACGATGTTTATGATTATAATCCGGCAGTGCTGGAAAGGGCCTTAGGGCGGATCGGCACTTTTTTTGACACGGTTTTGGAAGTAAAAGATGACCCCGATCTCGAAGATGACGAAAAGGTGAAACTGCTTCAGGATGAAATTCCTGAAGAACTGCCTGCCGCCAGGGTAGAATCGCTGTTAACCGACAGGACTACCTTAAGGGATCTCCAGGGTCGGCTGAACAATTCTGTGCGGGAAGTATTTGAGCAGGGGATCGGAGAAGGCGAGACAGATGCTGCTATGCGCCGCTTATCCCGTGAGATTGCCCTTTACCCCTTTAACTCCGACTTGAAAAGAATTGCCGAAGTTGTCATTGAACCTTATATAGCACAGAATATGGTTTACAGCGCCCAGGCAACTGAAGAAAGAAAAGAAGAAGTCAGGAGCGAAATTGAACCGGTAGTGATCCTGCGAAACACCCTGATTGTCAGTGAAGGCGAACCGGTTACAGAGCGACAGCTTGCCCAGCTCGAAAGCCTCGGGTTAATTGTAGGGCAGCAGGCAGATTACCTGGGCTACATCGGTTTGTTTGCCCTGCTGGTTATTATCTTTATTCTGGTCGGCATATACATGTACATCTTTGGCAGCGGGGTTTTAAACAACCCGAAACTATTGCTGCTTATGGGGATTATTACGATCATTACCCTGGGGTTTATCGTGGCAGCCAACTTTTTTTCGGGGTACCTGATCCCTGTGGCCATGGGAGTTATCCTGATTACCGTTATATTTGGCTATAAGCTGGCGGTAATTATTAACCTTGTTTTGGCCCTGATGGTCGGCCTGGTGACAGGCGGAGACTTTTCGTATATCCTTGTTGCCCTGCTGGGCGGCCTGGTTTCAATATATGCTGTTACCCGTTTAAGCCAGCGCAGCGATTTGGCCCGGGCCGGATTCTACGTGGCCGTAACCAATGTAGCGGTCATTATTGCCACCTATCTCTTTTTCGGCAACGTCAGCCTGGAATACAATTCACTGATTGATTTCAGCTACAGTGTAGCAGCGGGCATCGGCAGCGGCCTTTTGTCATCAGTCGTTGCTATCGGTTTGCTCCCTTACCTGGAAAGCTTATTCGGGGTGACCACTGCAATTACTTTGCTTGAGCTGTCCAACCCCAACCATCCTTTGCTGCGCCAGATGCTGATGAAAGCGCCCGGCACTTATTACCACAGTATGATGGTTTCCAATTTAGCTGAAGCGGCTGCTGAATCGGTCAAGGCCGATTCACTGCTGGCCAGGGTCGGAGCTTATTACCACGATATCGGAAAACTGAAGCGGCCCTATTTCTTTTCAGAAAACCAACTATCGGGGGAAAACCCCCATACCAAGTTATCTCCTAACCTCAGCGCCCTGATTATCGGGGCCCATCCCAAGGATGGGATGGAAATGGGCTGCAAACATCGACTGCCTGAAGCGATACTGGATATTGCTGTTCAGCATCACGGAACGAGCATGATTTCCTTTTTCTATCAGCAAGCCCTTGAACAGAGCGATCGGGAAACCGTTTCTGCCGATAATTTCCGCTATGAGGGTCCGAAACCTCAGAGTAAGGAAGCAGCGATTATCATGCTTGCCGATGCAGTTGAGGCAGGCGTGCGTTCGCTTTCCAAGCCTTCCAGCAACAGGGTTGAAACGATGATTAAGCGAATGTTCAAAGAAAAACTTGACGACGGTCAGCTCGACCAGTCTGATTTGACTTTAAAAGAATTGGATCAGATTGCCGACGCTTTTGTTTACATCATGTCGGGCATTTACCACTCACGGATCGAGTACCCGGAAAATGCCCTTAAAGCGGAGCTTGAAAGGAGTTCAGCTGTTAAGTGAGTATAAATATCCAATGCCTTACAAAAGAGCCTGTTCTTTCCGAAAAGTTTTTGTTCCGGTTAAGTGATGTTCTCGGGCAGCTTGCAGCAGAAGAAAAGCTTTCCGCAGGTGAGGTCAGCATAGTATTTACCGACGATCAGATGCTTCAGCGCCTGAACCTGGAGTACAGGGAGAAGGATACTCCGACCGATGTGCTTTCTTTCAATTACCTTGAACCTGGTGAAGTGCATGGGTTGGCTGACGACGAATTCGCCGTTGGTGATATTTATATATCCGTTGACAGGGCTTCTGACCAGGCCTGCGGGGCAGGACACAGCATAGAAAGAGAATTAGCCCTGCTGGCAATTCACGGCTTACTTCACCTGATCGGCTATGATCACGGTTCTGAAGCTGAGGCGAGAGAAATGCAGAAAAAGGAACAGTTAACGCTGGAGGCCTTTGAACAAAGCCTGGCGGGAGATGAATAAATGCACAAGGTCCTGAACAGCCTGAAAAACGCCTGTTATGGTTTGCAGTATTGTTTCAGCACCCAACGAAACATGACTATTCATACAATGGTCGGGGTAATTGTCGTAGTGATGGGGATCATCCTGCGGGTTTCGTTGTATGAAATGCTTTTTTTGCTTGCAGCGATAATGTTAGTGCTGGTCTCCGAAGCTTTTAACACGGCAATTGAGAAAACAATCGATCTTTATACTGCAGAACGCAATAGCCTGGCCCAGGTCGCCAAGGATGTTGCCGCCGGCGCAGTATTGCTCACGGCATTATTTGCTGTAATCGTCGGGCTGGTCGTTCTCAGCCCACCACTCTGGCAAGCCCTGCGCAGCATGTTGTCCTTGTAGGTATTTACCTGTTAAACCGGGCAGTAAACCCGTAATGGAGGGTGTGAGATGTTTAAAGTTCGGCAACCGGGCCGCTCCGGCTTTCTGAAAGATAAAATAATGCTACTGATTCTGGTTGTTTTAGTTGTCAACACATCACTGATTGCATTTGGTTACTATTATGCCGCATCCCGCGTTGCAGGCGGCGATTCTATTTTGTTCTACAAGCAGGAACTGGCCCGTGATTTGTCTGATTACAACCAGCGCCTGGCCAAAAACCTTGAAGTGTATGACCGGGCGCTTGTCAGGGATGCTATTGCTGAATACAATTATGCCGTGGAGGTTTCTGCCGGAAGTGATGAACTGATCCAGGTTATTATCAACCAGGGCCGCCGGGTACAGGAAATAATCCACGATGAAGCTTCTTCCAGGCTAAGAGAAAGAGTTTTAATGGCCGTCAATAATGATGCCGGGGTGAAGGAAACAGTAGAGGCGAAACATCTGATGATCCGGGTTAACGGGGATCATTTGAATATCATTCCCGATCAATTCCTGGAAGACGGAACAGTCAGACATATTAATCAAATATTTTCACCGGACCGGTATCATGGTAATCAGAACATAGATATTGAAATAGAATACGGGGTTGGCAGGCTGGTTGTTCCCCAGACATTCGAAGATCAGATGCGGGCTATCAGTGAAGACCTCAGTTCGATGCAGATCAGGCTCTATGAAACCAGGGTCAGGGCCGGGTTGGATGAAATGGTCGGCCCGGGGATAATCCTCCAGGTCTATGATGCCGAAAATAATCTGGGAAGCGATTCACTGGTTCATGATGCCGATATAAGGGACATTGTCAACGAATTATTCTGCGCAGGGGCCAGCGGCATAAGCGTGGGTAACCAGAGGCTGACTACCACGAGTGCCATTCGTTGTGCGGGCCCCCTGATCCTGGTCAATCAAAATCAAATCCCGACTAACCCTGTCCTGATCCAGGCTGTCGGTGATCCGGACCTGTTGATCAGCGGCTTGGGTATAATCACCAATCAACTGGAAAGGCAGCGTGGCCTGAACTTTGAGTTGAGCGCTTCCGGCTTTATTAAGCTGCCGGCATATGTCCACAAAGATTAACCTGTGAGGTGGCAGAATGAAAGCAGAAACATTACTTGAAGCAGCGAGGGCATCCCGCTCGAGAGCTTATGCCCCTTACTCTGGATTTCCGGTTGGCGCCGCCCTGCTGACGGAAGAAGGGGCTGTCATAACCGGATCGAATATTGAAAATGCTTCATACGGCATGGCAGTTTGCGCTGAGCGGATCGCTTTATTTACAGCTATCCACGCCGGCTACCGCAGCTTTAAGAAAATTGCCCTCGCCGCCGACTGCACTCCTCCGCCAACACCCTGCGGGGCCTGCCGGCAAGTGCTCAGGGAGATGGCCGGCGATCTGGAAGTGATATCGGGAAACTTAAACGGGGAAATGGATATATCAACCCTCTCCGCACTTTTCCCCCGGCCATTTGGTTCACTGTCATGGGATAAAAACCCATACTCGGAAGAAGATCAGCAGAACAGTGAAGATAACTGGCGGGTTTCTGTGTCTTTTCATCCGGTAGGCTGCGTGGCAAACGGTTATGAGACTCCGCAGGCTATCCCTTCCAACTACAAAGAACTTCTTTCACAGGTCATTATAGACCCAGAGTTGGAGGAAGGCCTCTACCGCCTTGGTGAAGAGGAGAAAATTAACGTAATATCTTACCTGCACCGGGCAAAAAATTACACCCTTAAAGAAAAGCGCAGCGGCAGGGGCAATGAAGTATACGGGGTCTTTGCCTGCAGGGCGCCGCTGAGGCCCAACTCCATAGCCCAATCAACTGTTAACCTGGTCGAGGTAAACAAGAATGTCCTGACCGTCCGGGGCCTGGATTTAATCAACGGCACCCCGGTTCTTGATATTAAAACTGTCATGCCCCGATAAGGAAGTGATCATAATACACCGCTCAGGTTTTGTTGCCTTAATTGGCCGTCCCAATGTAGGAAAATCGACCCTGTTAAATGCCCTGGTAGGCGAGAAGGTGGCGATTATGTCCGATCGCCCCCAGACCACCAGGAACCAGATCAGGGCTGTTTTAACCCGCTCTGAATACCAGATTATCTTTATTGATACACCCGGCCTGCATAAGCCGAAGCATCTGCTTGGAACCTCCATGGTCCAGACCGCCCGGACAACCATGGATGAAGTTGATATGGTTTGTTTCCTGGTGGAAGCAGATCAACCGCCCGGGCCCGGGGATCGGTACATTGCCGAGATACTGAATACGGTTAACAGCCCGCTATTTTTAGTATTAAACAAAATTGACCTGGCTTCTGCTGAGAAGCTTGCAGGGTACAGTGAGCGGTACAGGCAGATGTGCTCCTTTAAAGCCAGCTTTGCCCTCTCAGCATTAAAGAAGACCAACCTGGAGCCCCTGGTTGAAGCGGTGCTGGAGCTGCTGCCCGCCGGGCCGCAGTTTTATCCCCCGGATATGATTACCGATCAGCCGGAAAAATTTATAGCTGCTGAAATAATCCGTGAAAAAGTGATTCACCTCACCCGGCAGGAGATCCCTTTTTCCATAGCCGTGGTTATTGAAGAGATGAAAGTCCGTCAAGACGGGGATCTGCTTGATATCAGGGCCGAGATATTTGTTGAACGCAAATCCCAGGTCGGTATAATTGTCGGCAAGGGCGGCAGCCTGCTGAAAGAAGCGGGGACCCGGGCCAGGACCGAACTGGAAGCCCTTTTCGGGCAGCGTATCTTCCTCGATTTGAGAGTCAAGGTTAAACCTGACTGGCGTAACCGCGAAGAAGAACTGCGCCGCCTGGGTTTCAGTTAACCGGGGGCCGGGAACCGCTGCCTGCCGCAGCAATGAAAGGAGCCGGCCCTAACCTGCGGGGCATTGACCCCGGCGGAGAAGGAGGCAGCTTTTGACGCAGCGTATTTTTAAAGCAGAAGGCCTGGTTCTGCGGACCAGGGTTTTGGGAGAGGCCGATCGCCTGGTTACCCTGCTAACTCCGGAAGAAGGCAAATTTGAAGCCGTAGCCCGGGGCGCCCGAAAAACCAAAAGTAGGCTGGCCGCCGGCGTTGACCTTTTTACCTATGGCCGCTATACTTTCCACCGGGGTAAAACCTGGCCGATAATTACAGGGCAGGATCCGATAGAGCGATTTTCCTGGTTCAGGGATGATCCCGATCTGTATCCTTACGGAGTATACATGGCCGAGCTGACCGACCGTCTTATATCAGGGGAAGAACCGTGTGCAGCGATTTTCCGGCTGCTTTTGGAAGGCTGGAGGCTGCTCGGCGGAAACAACGACCGTTTTCTACTCTGCCGTTCTTTTGAATTGAAATTAGCCCACCTGGCGGGCTACAGTCCGCACCTGCACTCATGTACAAACTGTAATACTGATAAGGCTGCACTGTTCAGCCCCCGCCAGGGCGGCCTGCTTTGCAGCCGCTGCCATGGGGCCGATGCAATCAAAATGGGACCGGGGACGGCAGCTATTGCCCGTCGTTTAATCGAAGCGCCCCTTGGCCGGGCAAGCCAGGTCCACCCTACAGACTGTCAGAAGAAAGAACTGGCCTGTGTAACAGCAGCGTTCCTTACTTACCATCTCGATCTCGGGGAGATCAAGTCGAGGCGAATGTTAAAAGAGTAAGAGGTTATGCATCCTGTCCGGGATGGCTGCATATTAGGGGATTGCATGGCTGCTCCAGATTGACTGTTATTAAATTGATGTGCTATTATAGCTCAGGAATTATTGAAAACAAATGTACCTGCTCAAATCTCCAGAGGGATCCGGATCGGACGGAAACCTGAAGGGTTGACGGGCAGATACAAATAGATCATCCTGTTAAAAGGTTAGGAGGTAGTTTACTTGCGACGAAGCAAAGCAGCCGGTGAAAGCATGTATGAAGGTTTCGGCCTCAGCTGTATGTCTGAAGCAGGCATTGATCGTATTCACGATGCTACTTTAGAG
>SKOR01000051.1 GCA_007119965.1 Syntrophomonadaceae bacterium | reverse complement strand
GGGGTTGATCAACTTCTACACGGGTGCCGGTAAGGCGGAAAGCTCAATATCCATGAGATCATCCCATGCTTTATTAAACAAAGGGCTAAGGCAGGATCTGTTTTGCCGCCACCTGGCGTTGCCCGGGATGGAATACTGCGGCGAAATGCTGAAAATCCCGGGTAAGTGCCCTAATTCCGCAAACTGTGGATGGGAGCCGGGATACGGCCTCCGCGGCGGACAAACTTTTCTGCAGAAAAACTGCTAACAGCCATGACCGGAGCTCTACCCAGGAGACCTCCGAATTCAACCTGGTCGCCTACATTTTTTCCTGCGGCAGGGATAATTCTTACTGCAGTGGTTTTATGGTTGAAAACACCGATAGCTGCTTCATCTGCAATAATGGCGGCAATTGTTTCAACCGTTGTATCGCCCGGCACGGCGACCATGTCGAGGCCGACTGAGCATACGGCGGTCATAGCCTCCAACTTTTCAATGGTTAATGCTCCATCATTTACAGCTTTAATCATCCCTGCATCTTCACTGACCGGGATAAAAGCGCCCGAAAGGCCTCCGACATATGACGAAGCCATCGCCCCGCCTTTTTTCACGGCGTCATTAAGAAGGGCAAGTGCGGCTGTAGACCCGGGAGCGCCACAGCGTTCCAAACCCATTTCCTCAAGGATTTCGGCAACGCTGTCTCCGACAGCCGGGGTCGGAGCCAGGGAGACATCGACAATACCAAAGGGCATGCCAAGCCTTTCTGCCGCGGTCCTGCCCACCAGTTCACCCATGCGGGTAATTTTAAATGCTGTTTTTTTGATTGTTTCAGAAAGTGCACCGAGGTCTGCGCAGCCGTTTCGCTCAACAGCGCTTTTTACCACACCGGGGCCGCTGACACCCGTGTTAATAACGCATTCCGGTTCGCCTATCCCGTGGAAAGCGCCCGCCATGAACGGGTTATCCTCGGGAACGTTGGCAAAGACAACCAGCTTGGCGCAGCCGATGCTATCCTGTTCTGCGGTAAGGTCGGCAGTTTCTTTTATAACCCTGCTAACCAGGTTAATGGCATCCATATTGATTCCGGCACGGGAAGTGGCTACATTAACCGACGCGCAGACCCGTTCGGTAGAACTTAAAGCCTCCGGTATCGATTCGATCAGGTTTGTGTCTCCGGCTGTAAAACCCTTGTGGACCAGCGCCGAAAAGCCGCCGATAAAATTGACCCCGACCTCTGCCGCCGCTTTATCAAGGGCTTCAGCGTAAGCAAGATAGTTTTCAACACTGCTTGCTTCGGCAACAAGAGCAATCGGTGTTACGGATATTCGCTTATTGACTATAGGCAGCCCGTATTCGCGGGCAATTTCATCGCCCGTTTTTACCAGGGAATCGGCCAGGCGGGTTACTTTGTCATAAATCTTTCGGCAGGCGGCCCTGTAATTTGAGTCACTGCAGTCACGCAGGCTGATACCCATGGTGATTGTCCGGATATCAAGGTTTTCTTCCTGGACCATCTTGATTGTTTCTAAAATTTCTTCGATTGTGAGCACTGTAAATCCCCCCGGTTTCGTTACTCTTAAATGCGGTGCATATAATTAAAAACATTTTCATGCTGGGCATCTATGCGCACCTGCAGTTCTTCTCCTTTTTTCTCGAGCAATTCCTTGAGTTTAAGCAGGTCGACCCTGGAGCTTTCCATATCGGCCACCAGGACCATCACAAAAAATTCCTGCATAATGGTCTGGTTAATGTCGAGAATATTAACTCCTTTATCAGCCAGTATTGCAGTGACCGCGGCAATAATGCCGACCCGATCGGGTCCGATAACGGTTATTGCTATGCGGTTGCTGCCTGGTAAACCATTTGTTCCTTTTCCCATGGCTGTTTCTCCTTTCTGAATCTTACCCACAGTTATTGTGCCTGCTCAACTAACCTGCAGGTCTACAACTTCCCGGAGATCCGGATCCCTTTCGGATACGTGAGCAGGTTTGTATTTATTATTATACCCTGTGTTCCGGTTTGCAGGTTACTCCTGCCGGTCAAAATGTTTGCCCCCGTTACTGTAGTAATCAATAAGTAAAATTAAAAAACTGATGGCCAGGCCAGGGTAGAGCGGGTTAAGGCTGAACTGTAATAAAGTCCCGATAATAACCACCGATGGGCCGCTGATTACAGCCAGCGTCCCGGCCCGGGGCGATATTTTTCCTTTCAGAAAGATCGCGGCAAAGAGGGGAAAGCAGATCGTCGCCCCACGCAGGCCAAAAGATAGGTAACTCCACTCCAGGATCAAAACATCGCCCCTGGTCAGCAGGACAACTCCCAGGGCGAGGGCCATAATTATAATAATCAGGATCCGAAAGACGAGCAAAACGCGTCGGTCATCTGCGTTTGGGCGCAGCCTGAGGTAGATATCACGGTTGAGCATCGTGCTGACCCCGAGAGTCAGGCCGGCCGCCGTTCCAACAGAGGCCAGCAGCAGGGTGGCAAAAACTATTCCGCCGAACCAGGGGTTGAGGTGGTTGATCACAAAAAGGGGCAAAGCCTGGGCAGGATCGATAGCAGGGTAGTGCATCCGCATGTAAAGGCCGACCAGAATTCCGCCCAGGCCGATTGCCGGTGCCAGCACAGCGCTGAGCAGGACTCCGCCCCTGGCTGCAGCCAGATCGCGGCTGCAGAAAACCCCCTGGAAATAGATCTGGCTGGAAAGCACCCCGACCATCAGGGCAAAGGCTGCTGCCAGGTCTGTGTTAACGCTGCGGCCAAAAAGGCTGAACCATGGGTGGGCCGGGTAATATGCGCTTAGTTCGGCAGGCCCTCCTGAGAGGGTCAGGGCTATAAATCCACCGGTGAGCATTACAACGCAGGTCAGCATAATTTTAGTTAAGCCCATCAGGCCTGTTCCCCATGCTCCGCCGAAAACAACGTAGAGGACAGCCATGGTAACTGCGGCCAGGGCAGCCAACCGCAGGTCAATGGCAAACATCGAGGAGAGCAGGGCCATTGAGGAGAATACCTGGGGCATAATGTTTATAAACATCCCCACGGAGACGAACAGGGCTGCGGTTACGCCTGCTGTTATCCCGTAGCTGGAAGAGATGAAGCGGGGAATTGTTTCAAACCTGGTCTCTCGCATCGGGTTGACCAAAAAAATTGCGATGATCAGGCATCCGATACCGCCACCAAGGGTAAACCACCAGGCTGAAAAACCGTAGATGTAGGCCAGCTGGGCAGTGCCGATAGTTGAAGCGCCGCCTACCAGGGTGCCCAGGATTGTGCCCATCACTAAGATCGGGCCGGCTTTACGCCCACTGACCGAGAAATCCACGGAATTGTGAACCTTGCTGCCCGAATAAACGGCAACTCCAAACACGAGGAGCATGGCCGCAACCATGCCCGCTACATGCAATGCAGTTAATTCCATTTCATTTCATGTCCTTTGCCGGGTATTTAAGATTTTGCAGTCTGCTCAATTGTCTTCCAGCCCTGCCGCCCTAAGTTTTTGCTGCAGTTCTTCTTCAGTGATCAGACCCTGCTCGACACCTTTTCTCAGCATGGTTTTGCTTTCGTCAATTACCAATTCGGTCAGGGGCAGATCATAAGGGCACCTTGCTGCGCATTCGCCGCACTGGGAGCAGTAAAGTCCTTTGGTAAAAGAGTCGATATGATTCATTTCCATTTTATCCCACCCTACGCGTTTAAAAATCATGCCCGAGCGGACAATATAGGATGCTTCTATTTCATTGGGGCAGGGCATGCAGTAGTCACAGCGGCGGCAGAAGGCACTGCCCAGTTCCTGTCTGTCTGCTTCGAGCTGACCGAGCTCAGGCCCGGTAATTGTGCCGTCCAGGGCCTGCAGGTTGTCATCGATTTCTTCAATGCGGCACATGCCCGGAATGGGAACGACGTCCGGATACTGCAGTATCCATCTCACTGCCGAGCGGTTATCGGTAAAAACACCGCCGGCGACAGGCTTCATGGCAATAATACCGATATCCAGGGAGCGGGCCAGGGGGATAAGCTTTTCAAGTGGTTCGTTCTCAATGTAGTTGAGGGGTATCTGGACTGTTTCAAATTTACCTGTCGGCAGGGCTTTTAGCATTAACTGCGGCCGGTGAGAGGTGATGCCAATATGGCGGAGCCTGCCTCTTTTCTTCTGCTCCTCGAGGTATTCAAGAGGGCCGCCTTTTTTTAAGATTTCCCCGAGCTCATTTTCGTAGTTAACAATATGGAATTGAAACAGGTCGATGTAGTTTCGTTTCAGGTTATCAAAGCTGGTGTTGAAGCTTTTATCGAGCTGCTCCATATCTTTGTAGTAAGACTTGGTGGCAACAATAACCCTGCCGCCGAGGCCTTCCAGGGCCCTTCCCAGGTCGCTCTCACTGGTTGTATAACCCCTGGCGGTATCAAAAAAGTTGAAGCCTCTGTCATAAGCATAACGGACTACTTTAGCCGCACTGTTGCGATCGACTGATTGAATCGGCAGAGCACCGAACCCGAGCCGGCTGACCATTAATTCAGTTTTACCCAGTCTGACCAGTTCCATATAAACCCTCCTGCAGTTATAGTAATTGGCAAGGCAAAATTTTGGCAGGCTGTTTTTAAGGCCTTAAAAAGTAAACTGTAAACATCTTACCGTGCTGAAAAACTGCCCGGCTCAAGCAGGGCTGCCCTGGCCGGGAGGGCTTCAACCCCCCTGATTTTGAGGGGCATTAGCGCAAGAATATACCCGCCTTCCGGCACCTCGCCCAGGCGCAGCCCTTCTAAAATCCATACATCGCTGCCCAGTAGGATTTTATGGGTGTCGTGGTTGGGTTGGTTGCGCTCTATCCCCAGCGCATCAATTCCGACTCCTGCGATTGCATTATCAACAAGAAGGGAGGCGCCTGTTTTGTCAAGATAAACAAAAGAAAAGTCAAATCCGTCCTGCAGGGAATTTCTTGTTTTAAGCAAAACCGTTCTGCCTAGACCCGTAAGAGCGCGGATATCCTTGTGCGGGAACTCCTTTTTTGCCAGGTCACCCGCAGTAATAAAATCAGCCGGCAAGTCAGTAAAATCGAGCACTGTGCAGGCAGTAAACATGTCGGCTGCAGCCCAGCGGTCGGAGCTGCCGCCCGTGGAAATCATGTGCAGGGGCATATCGAGATGAGTCCCTGTATGCATGTTCATTGAGAGGCGGCTCTCGTAAACGGAACTTTCTTTAAAATCTTTTTCTGTTTCAATCAGGGGCTGTTTATCAGCTTTATTTTTGTAGACAGCCATTCCGGGTTCGACTGTCATGGAAATATCATAAAGGAGCATGCGCCGGCCTCCGTTTCAGCTTGAATAGGGTCCCGTTTAAGATTCCCACCAGTGTCGTCCATCACCGGCCAGTAATTTTTCCGCCGCTGCAGGGCCCGTGCTGCCCGGCTCATAAATGTCGAGCTTGCTGCGCGAGCGCTGGTGTTCGTTATATATAGCATCTGTCAGGGCCCATGAACTTTCTATTTCCTTCCAACTGCTAAACCGGGCGGAATCACCATCCATGGCATCGGCCAGCAGGCGCTCATATGCTTCGGGGGTATTTATCATGAATGCGCAGGGCTGGCAGAAATCCATCTCAACCGGCACAATTTCTTCGATAGTTGCCGGTTTTTTTATGTTAAATTGAAAAACCACGCCTTCACGGGGCTGCACTTTTAAAGTCAGGACGTTTAAAAGGTTGCTTTGATCACGGTTTAACCCGCCCAGGGGATCGCCAAAATAGAGCGACGGCGGGTTTTTAAACTGGATCACAATCTTCGCCAGCTTATTTTCCAGTTTTTTGCCAGTCCGCATGTAAAAGGGTACCCCCTGCCAGCGAGGGTTATTAATAGCCAGCTTGAGCGCTGCAAAGGTCTCGGTTTGGGAGTGCTCAGCGACGTCTTCCTCATGCCTGAACCCGTGATACTGGCCAAAAACCAGGTTGCTTTTTTCTTCTTCCCCGGGCCATAACTGCACAGCATTAAGCAGTTTGAGCTTTTCGCTGCGGATAGTATCCGGATCGGCTTTTAAGGGAGGTTCCATTGCGGTCAGAGCCAGCATTTGCAGAAGGTGGCTCTGGAACATGTCACGCATAGCACCGGCGCGGTCATAGTAGCGGCCCCGGTCGCCGATTCCCTCACTTTCTACAGCGCTGATCTGGACATGATCAATAAACCGTTCATTCCACAGAGGTTCAAATATTGAATTAGCGAAGCGTAGAACCAGGATGTTTTGAAGCATTTCTTTACCGAGATAGTGATCGATGCGGTATATGTTTTTCTCATCAATCACTGTGGAAAGGGCAGCATTAAGATCCCGGGCCGAGAGCAGATCGGACCCGAAAGGTTTTTCAATCATAAGCCGCCGCCATCCCGAATCACTGCAGGTCATGCCGTGGTGTTTAAGGTTTTCGGCGATCGGGGTAAAAAGCCGCGGCGCCAGGGCCATGTAATAAAGGTAGTTGCCGTTTGCTCCGCTTTCAAGGTTGTAAGTTTCAACTGTTGTTTTAAAGGAGGGATAGTTTTCAGCATAACGCATATCGCCCGCAAAGTAATGCAGCTTCAAAGACAGGGCCGCCCACTTATTTTCATCCCAGGTTGCAGGCGAGTATTTGCTGACCGAAGCGGCCAGTTCTTCACGGTACTGAGAGCTTAATTTCTGCTTTCTGCCGACACCGATCATGGAAAAGCCGGGCGGAAGCTTGTCTTCCACGGAGAGGTTATAAATCGCGGGGGCTAACTTACGGTGGGCAAGATCGCCAGTTCCGCCAAAAACAATCATCGTGCAGCCCTGATCAGACAAATGGAACAGCTCCTTTAGATAGGCTTTGGAAAGTATCAGGCATCTTTAACTTCGTGTCCCCCGAATTCGTGCCTCAGCCCGGCAATCAGTCTTGCAGAAAAAGCATTCTCCTGCTCGGAGCGGTACCGGGCGAAAAGAGCCTGGGTTATAGCGGGCACAGGTACCTGCCTGAGCAGGGCTTCCTCAACGGTCCATTTTCCGGTGCCTGATGACCCGGCAACTCCCAAAATCTTTTCAAGGCCGGGGTCGGCGGCAAAAATGTCGGCGGTCAGTTCGATCAACCAGCTGCGGATCACGGACCCATTGTTCCAGAGCCTGGCAAGCTTGTGATAGTCGAGATCGTAAGGCCCGCTGTCCATCAGTTCAAATCCTTCCGCAATTGCCTGCATCATACCGTATTCAATGCCATTGTGGATCATTTTTACGTAGTGGCCCGCTCCGCTGTCTCCAACCCTGAGATGCCCGTCTTCCAGGCACAAGTCATCCAGCAGCGGTACCAGGTAATTATAAATGCTTTCATCGGCGCCAATCATCATGCAGGCTCCGCTGCGGGCGCCTGACGGTCCCCCGCTTATCCCGGCATCAACATAATGAATGCCTCTTTGCAGCAGTTCGGAGGAACGACGGGCCGAATCGCGGTAATGAGAATTGCCGCCGTCAACGATGATGTCGCCTTCTTTTAAAAGCGGGTTCAATTGTGAGATTATCCGTTCAACGGGCTCTCCTGCGGGGACCATCAGCCAAACAAGCTTGCGCCCCGGGATGGCTTCCGCGAAGCTTTGCAGCTCAGAAGTCCCTTCCAACCCTTCGGCTGAAAAAGCGTCCGCTTTTTCAGGGTTGCGGCTGTATGCCACCACATTGTGCCCATGGTCCCTCATGTTGAGAGCCAGGGAGTAGCCCATTTTGCCCAGGCCGATCATTCCAATTTTCATGGCTCAGCATCCCCTCCGGATGGTTTATATAAAAAACTGAACGGCAAAACGCAAAAACTAACTATATCTTATCGCAAATTGAGGATCAGGACAAATATAATAACAAGGCCATGCCGGGGTTTTCCCCTGCATGGCCGCAGTGAAACGGATATCCGGATTGTCAGCTGTTATCAGCTTTAATCTTAACAGAGCGACTTTTAAGCTCATCAGTCTTGGGCATCTCTATCCGCAGTATCCCGTTTTTTAAGCTGGCATCGACATCATCAGCTTTTATAGGAACGGGCAGTTTAAAGCTGCGGTAGAAACTGCCTCCTGACCGCTCCTGCCAGAGCACGTCGCCTTCGGCGGGTTCAATCTTGATTTCACCTGAAATAGTCAGGGTATCTGTATTGGTTGTCACTTCTACATCGTCAATGTGTACTCCCGGCAAACTGACCCTGGCAACCAGGGCTCCCTCGGTATCGTAGAGATCTACCGGCGGGAAAGCTGTGTCTCTGCCCGTTGGCCAGTTGCGGAAAAACGCATCTGCCAAAAAGTGATCGAAACCCGAGCGGACACGATCCAGATCGTTTCCTGTGCCTGTATTCCTTCTAACCAAGTCTCTCATGGCGATCCCTCCTGACACTTATTTTTAGCACTCTCTCTTGTCGAGTGCTAATTATATTATGCCGAGCTCGATTATTTTGGTCAAGTCTGATTATTGGCCGCGAGGTGCAAATAATTATGATTATAGACCGAGAAAACTGATTATCTGTTAATTCTTCATGAAAGCAAATTATATTTCGTAAAAGCCGTTAATATTTATAACATTTAGTGCTTCAGGCATTTGCCCTCCGGGTCATTAGGGGAAAACCTTGCAGGAACTGTCTTTTGAATATTGAAATAAATAAAAATAGCTGTAAAAAACCTGGAGGTGGGGATATGTTTAAAAACCGCGAATTAATCATGGCCCGTGTAGCGAAGATGCCGCCGGGAGAAAAATCGCCGTCGAAGCGATACTGGTGCCTGACCTGCAAAATGCTATTTTCCATGGAAGATCCAATCTGCCCCTATATGCCGAAGGTCTGTATTAACACCCCGATTCCTGTAGAGCTGGCCGGCCCGGAATCTACAGTCTGCCTGGAAAAAATCGGCCTCTTTTACCCGAAAATTCCACAGAAGATGTTGGCTTACGTGGCAAAAGGAAACCCGGAAAAAGTTGCCGCGAAATGGGTCGATATCTACCTTGCATTTCTTGACCAGTGGAATTTTGCCTACAAGCATGAACCGCTGCAGACGATTAAAAGCTTTATTATTACAACTTCAGGCAGCGAAACCGGCCAGCGGATTCGGCCGGGCGAGATTACCCTGGTGTTGACGGACTTAGAAAAGGTATGGGACAGTAAAGTTTTCTTCAGTATCCTGGAACCTGCCCTGGAAATTTTAAAGGAGAAACTGGCCGTGGATCAGGCTTTCAAGCTGGACAGCCTGGACATTCTGGGCGATATGGATACCGGCAGGTACTATTGCCCGATGTGCAGCAAGTTCTTTGAATTTTCGACCCAAAAAGATTCAATTACCTGTCCGCTTATGGCCCAGAAATGTATGGCAGTACCGACAGACATCAGTAAAATAAAGTATAACCTCGACCACCTGATTCGTGTTTACGAGTACACCCCGGATATTTACAAGAGGCTGGCCGAAGCAGTGGACGCCCAACCGGGAGCCCGGGATCATCTTAGCCGCATATTAACTGAAGAGTGGCACTTTGCAGTTGATAAACAATCCATGGATGCCGTCTGCCGTCTGCTGGGGGTAAAAGATCCCAAATAAGTTAACAAAGAGAGGACAGGCTTGTTTTTGTTAACTTATTGAACCAATTTGCTGACCGCTGCCACTGATATGCTAATGTACCTGCTGATTTCCCTGTAAGTGTATCCCTCTTTTACGGCGCTTTGAATAAATGCAGCTTTTAAGGGTTTTAAGAGCCTTATCCGGGACCCGGACTTGATAAGAGTTCTTTGATTATCATCGGCTCCGGTTTCAGATAAAATTTCGGATAAAGGTTTTCGGCTCGAGCCAGCCTCAATATTTTCTTTAATATCCAATTTTTTATCTGTTTTCAACTTAAGCTTAACTTCTTCTGTTGAAGGTTGGCTACCGATAAGCGGCGAGTTTTCATATCCTTCTTCACCAGGGATCATCATTAGCCGTTTGTAAGCCAGAATAGCGTCATCCCGGTCAGCATTAAAAGTTTTTAATATGAAATCAATATTGACGAAGGAGTTATCGTTGTGGCGATAAGCATAGTCGCTGCTCCACTTATAGTCGGCAGCGGAATGGCTGATGCCGGCCCGAACAGGATTCCAGTGCAGGTAGCGTAAAACAGCGAAGAGATATTTTTCATCAAGAACCAGGGCGGCAGCATACCTGCTGCTAAAAACATGTCCGCTGCGATCATATTCTTTATTGTAGTAGCGGCTGTAGGTTGTGTTAATTGAATGCATAACTTTGCTTAGGGGGTCTGCTTTAGCCTGTACAAGCAGATGGTAGTGGTTGTCCATCAGGGCATATCCGAGCAGTTGGAAGTCGAATTTTCCATTATAGGTTTTAAGTAATCTCAGGTAGGTTTTTTTATCTGCGTTGGTGGTGAATATGGCTTCATGGTTATTGCCGCGTTGGGTTACATGATACAGTGCTCCATCATATTCTATTCGTATTCTTTTCAATTCCACCCCTCCCAGAAGATTATATCTATCCTTTGGAAGTTATTCAATACAAATGTTGGGAAGGTGGCAGCCCCGGTTTGACAGGCCTGGCTTGCCAACTTATTCCTCAATCTGCGGGGAAATATGCTAAACTAATGGTGTGTGATGGTGAATGTCAATAAGTTAACAAAAAGAGGACAGGCTTGTTTTTGTTAACTTATTGACGCCATTGAGGGAGGGAAGGTCCTTGGAGAAGCAGGGGACGGCGAAGGTTCTGGAGGAAATTGGAGTCTTGCTGGAGCTTGAAGGGGAAAACACATTTAAGAGCAGGGCTTATTACAATGCTGCCCGCACCGTTGAATTGCTCGGTGAGGAAGAGTTGGAAAGGCTGGTCCGCGAGGATCAATTGAAAGATGTCAGGGGGATCGGTTCTGCCATCAACGAAAAGGTGAAAGAACTTGTTCAGACAGGCAGTTTGAACTACTATGAAGAATTAAAAGCTAAGGTTCCCGAAGGGCTTTTTGAAGTACTGAAGGTTCCCGGGCTCGGGCCAAAAAAAGTCAGGAAGCTATATGAGATGCTTGAGATTACCAACCCGGCCGAACTGGAATATGCCTGCCGGGAGAATCGGCTGGTTAATCTGAAAGGATTTGGCCAGAAAACCCAGGAGAATATCTTGGAAGGCATAGAGTTTATCCGCCGCTACCAGGGCCAGTATTTTTACAGCGAAGCCCGCCGCATTGCTGAATCCCTCATCCGAGAATTAAAAGAGTTCCCGTCGCTAGGAGAGATAAGCCTGGCTGGAAGTATCAGGCGCTGCCGGGAAATTGTCAAGGATATCGACCTGGTTGCTTCGACCGACGAGCCGGCCAGCCTGACCCAATATTTCACCGAACTGCCCCAGGTTACAGATGTGATTGCTCACGGCGACACAAAAGCTTCTGTCCGCCTGGATGAAGGAATAAATGCCGACTTACGGGTAGTCAGGCCGGATGAGTACCCTTACGCTCTCCATCATTTTACGGGCAGCAAAGAACACAACACTGCCCTGCGCCACCGTGCCAAAAACATGGACCTGAAAATAAACGAATACGGCTTGTTCCGAACTTCAGACGATAAACTTGTCCCCTGTCGTAATGAAATCGAATTCTTTGCCGCGCTTAACCTGGCTTACATTTTCCCAGAAATGCGCGAGAACTATGGGGAAATCGAAGCGGCCGAAGCCGGCACTCTTCCCATTTTAATCGAAAAAGATGATATCAGGGGCATATTCCATGTCCACACTAATTACAGTGACGGCACAAATACCCTGGAAGAAGTTGTCCGCCACTGTAGTGAGTTAGGGTATGAATATGTGGGCATCACTGATCACAGCCAGTCTGCATTTTATGCCGGCGGCCTTAATGAAGATGCCTTGATTGAGCAGCAGGAAGAGATCGAAGCAATGCGCGAAAAATATCCCGGACTGGCTATTTTCCACGGAGTTGAATCAGATATTCGGACTGACGGCAGCCTTGATTACCCCGATGCTGTTCTTGAGCGGCTCGACTTCGTAATAGCCTCGGTCCACTCGGGGCTGAAGATGGAGCGTTCCAAGATGACCGAAAGACTCCTCCGGGCTTTGTCGCATCCCCTGGTGACCATGCTCGGGCACCCCACTAACCGCCTTCTTTTAGGCCGCGACAGTTCACCGTTGGAACTTGAGAAGATTTTTCAGGCTGCCCTGGATAATGGCGTTATCCTCGAGTTAAACGCCAGCCCGGCTCGCCTTGATCTTGACTGGAGACACCTGAAAAGAGTAAAGGAAATGGGCCTGCTCGTTTCAATTAACCCGGATGCACACCGCCTGGAAAGTTTTGAAGACATTAACGTCGGTGTGGCTATTGCCCGAAAAGGCTGGCTTGGAAAAGAAGATGTATTCAATAGCCGTTCCCGCAGCGATGTGGAAAAATACCTGTTGCACCGCAGTTCGGGTTCGCATGCTTAAGTATGGCAGCAGTTTTAATTCGCCCGCCTGCTCTTTAGAGATCTTGGAGGGCGGGGTTTTAAATGTTTGCGTGAAAACCGGTTATGCGGCGGGTGAAAGATAATAATAAGTTAACAAAAAGGAGCCTGTCTTCTGTTTGTTAACTTATTTGTCGCCCCAGAAACCGGGCAGGCGGGATAGGATGAAAGTAGCCACCATGTGGCCCAATAGCAGGCCAATAAGTGATCCCCAGATATAGCCGGCAAGGTTCAGGAATGTGTAAAAAACGAGGCTTACAATAAGTATGTAGAGCAGGGGAAAGGTCCAGTCAGGCATGATAACTCCTTACTAAAGAATGGCTCCTTTGTTATTTTCTGGTATTACTTGTTGCCGGGGTCAAAAATGCCGGGCGCCGCTTCCCCATGGCTGCATGGCTTGAAAATTTCAGCTTCACATTGCCGGCCGGGGGGAATTCGGCCCATGTGATTTTACGCCGCTGTTTTTCGGGAATATCCGGGAATTACCGGTGCCCGAGCTGTGGCCGACGCTGCTCTCTCACCCGCCATGCAACCGCCGGAACCTTTACTGCCGCGTGCAGAATCCGGGTTTCCGGCGCAAAAATATTGAAACCATTCCGGCAGGGGCAGATCTTCCACATTGAATCAATTCTTAAACGGCCACGCTACAGGGAACTGTCGGAAGAAGGTTGCTGTCAGGGTTTTCCTGGAACCGGCCTGTCCTAAAATGGAAATGCCCCCGCCCGGCATCAGGCTTACGTTTGTCATCCTGCCTGCCCAGACGGGAGCATATGTTCGTTTCAGGGCCCGGCTGCGAAGCTTTACCTGCCCAGAATCACTAAAATCCCGGCGGCAATCGCCAGCAAGGCCATTATAAATCCAGCCGCAGGAATTCCGATGTCGACTAATTGCAGCAGCCCGGTCAGGATCAACCAGATTGCCAGCAGCAGCATCCCCAGGCTTTTAGTAATCTTAAATTTCTTGCCCATTATAAATGCCTCCTTATTGTAAACGTTTTATCGAAAAGGACTAACGCTTGATCAGGTTGACTACGAACAGGATAACAACAGCGCCCCCGGTTGCAACTAGAATCGAAGTCAGGTTGAAACCCGTTACATCATAAGGAAGGTTTAAAATAGAACCGATAAGCCAGCTGCCCACGACAGCGCCTATGATACCGAGGAAAATGTTGCCGATCAGTCCGAAGCCTCCTCCGGCGATCAGGGTGGCCAGCCAACCGGCTATAGCGCCAACAATTATCCATGATAAAAGGCCCAATATAATCACCTCCCAGGAGAATATTAGGCAATCGCTTGCCTGTTCATATGATATCAAAGTTCTGATTAGTTTGTCAAAGGTTCCCCTGCACGCAGAAAGCCAAGCTGTCGATCGGTTTTAATGTTCAGAAATACTTTATGCCCGGGAATTAACACGGCGAGCCTGTAAATACTGCAGGGTTAGCGGCGGGATTATTTGCGATATTCTTTAGATTTAGATTGTTTTGCCGCCAGCGCTTTAAAAGGGAGGGTTACTGCGGTTTTAAGCAGCGTATATAAGCCCCAGCCGAGCAGAAGGCCGGTTAAAGCATAGGTCAGGCCTTCCGCAGTTGTCGGGACTCCCGGCATAAAATTACTCCAGGTGCCCGCAGCGATTTGCATATCGACTTCCTGGACAAAAACCAGCCAGCGGTTATAAATAGTAGCATTCTGCAGGGCTATATAAGACTGCTCCAGGGTTTCCACCCTTTCGGCCAGGTTTTTGATCACTTCGCCTGTTGATACAAAAACATCGCTTCCTGACTGAAGGTGCTCCCTGATGTATTCTTCCAGGGACATATTTAAATTTTCGGCAGCCCGGATATATTGGTCGAGGGCTCTTTTCGCTTCGTCCAGGTGGCCGCCAAGGCGTTGCATGTACTGGCCGTAGAACTGGGGAAACTGGGAAAGGGCAACAGCACCAAGAACCGTAAAGATGCGATCAGCGATGCCATCAAGAAATGTAACCGGGTGGCGCAGGGGTTTAAGCATTTTTAACCCTCCCATAGATTAGTGATGCATAACCAACTATAAGGTCTGCTTAACTCTAACACATGTAAGTTTCACCAGCGGTATTATTGGGAGTTAAAACTTCATGCCGCTGTGACTAACTTAATTATAACATTTAACGATTGAAATAATTACCCCGGCAGGATACCGCTTAAACCCCGGGCAAAGTTGAAGCAGTTTCAGGTCATGGTATAATTGGGTTGGATAAGCGCAGCTATTCCGGGGAGGTTTTAAGCATTTTGGAAATCCTGGTTATAATAGTACCAGCAGCAGCAATATTGTTATTGGTATATTACTTAAGGCAGCGTGGCGGGCAGGGAACAGGCAGAGTGAAGACTCTGCGACAGGAATGCCGCCGCCTTTTAAAACAATCGCCTATATCTGCCGACGAAACCATCGATCGGTACATGGCAAACTTAAAAGACCGTTATCCCGGTCATACCGAAGAGTGGTACCTGGAGAAAATCATCTACGATCTCGAAAGGGATCGCTAACCAAAGAGTGCCGGCTCCGAATGAATTAATAAAGCAGTAAGCAGCGTAACGGATCATAGAAGGGAGGGCTGCCCGTAAAATAATGTGTCGCTTTACGGGCGGATAAAAATGGCCAAAATATTAATTCTTTACTACAGCCGGACCGGAAATACCCGGAAAATGGCTGAAGCAGTTGCCGTGGGAGTGAAAGGAACAGGAGCCGAAGTTACTGTATGTGATGTAGCCGAATGTTCACTCGATCAACTTCCGGAATATGATGGTATAATTGCCGGTTCCCCCACCTATTACGGCCTGGTTTCCGGCCCAGTCAAAGATTTTTTTGACCGGAGTGTAGTGCACCACGGCAAGTTGGAAGGTATGGTGGGAGGGGCCTTTTCAAGTGCCGGTGTTATTGGAGGCGGCAGTGAAACAACAGTCCTCAGTATTCTGCAGATAATGCTGGTCCACGGGATGATCGTGCAGGGTCAGGCCCGGGGAAACCATTATGGCGTAATTTCTATCAGGGAACCCGATGAGAATGCTATTCATCAGTGCCGTCAGTTGGGAAAGAGGGTAGGGAAGTTGGCCTGCCGCCTTTTTGAGTAAACCGGCTGATAAGACCGGGCTGCAGGTATTTACCCCGGCCAGGAGCTATTGTTTTCTTGCTTTTCCGGCTAGCACTGAACCGAGTTGGATAACATAAGCTGCTGCAATCAAAAGCAGGCCCAGCCCGGCAAATGCCATATGAATATCTGTAAAGGCAGCCAGGGCGCAGCTGTAAACGGTGGCCGTGATTTCAGGGCTGGCCAGGAATGATAAACCATAGGGCTCCAGGGCAGCCGGGGCATGGTCTATGACGGCGCTTTCCATTTGCGGCCATAACAAGTATAAACTTAACCCGGATGAGAACAGGCCCGCCCCAAGCCATTTCAGGCCGGGAACCAGTCCGAAGAAGATTAAAGAGAAGGGGACGAGCAGTCCAACCAGTAGGTATGGAGCGATCAGCAGTTCCTGTTCCGCGCTGCGGATAGCAGCTACAGCTGTTTGTTTGTCTTCCTCCAGTTCCGACAGAGAAGACAGCTCGATAATGGTAATCTCGCCGGGGAGATCGATCTTTTCTATAAACATGGTCGGGTCAGGCACCTCTATGTAAAGTTCTTCCAGCTTTGCATAGCCGGGATATGCTTTCCAATTTTTTCGCATTTCTTCTTCAAATATTGCCTGTTTTTCCCGTAAAGGAAATTTAACGACGAATTCCTCCCTGTCACCTAGCACGAAAGCAACTGCATCATCCAGCGTTGCTTCTATCTTGCCTTTTAACCATTCTTCGTCTATGGCAGAGGCCAGGGCATTTGCGATCATCGAAATATCAGACAGCGCTATCGATATTGGCCGGTCGCTTTCCATTATAGTATACTCGATGAGCATAACCCGCAGTTCATCTTCCAGTCTCACTTCCTGCAGGGAACACTGGTAGAACTCTTTGTTATAAAGGGTTTTATGCAGGCCGATGCTGACCTGGCTGAGCCAGCCGGTAAAAATTATGCCGAGGATTACCAGGATTACTGCCATGTAACCGGGCGCGGACCGGCTCTTGATCATGCTTTTACCAGGCATCGGGCTCACCATCCCCGTCCCCGTAGGTTTTGAATAGCGCATTTATAACCTCTTCATTCTGAGCAGGATCAGTCTCCCAGTAAACGACATCATCAATGTCAATAAACCGGCCGGGCAGCACTTTCATTTTAAGGTCTTCTTCGGAAATATCACTGAAGGCATTGGCCAGACTAACTCCTGTCATGATATCAAGGTTGGTCTCGACTTGATCCCAGGTAACCACGGCAATAAAGAATAATTTTTCCAGGGGCAGATCATTTACTTTGGCAACCAGTGTTTCCAAAAAGCGCTGCTGTCTTTTAACCCGGTCAACATCTCCCATCGGGTCCCGGCGCCCCTGGATTACGGCAAAAGCTTCGTGGCCGTCCAGTTTCTGCTTGCCAGCCTCAAGATAGAACCCTTCAAAAACAATATCCCGGTCTACGTAAAATTCGATGCCCCCCATCAGGTTAATGATATTTCTGAAGGCAGGGTAATTGAACCCAACATGGTAATCGATAGAAACACCGATAAAATCCTCTATGGTATCTACCAGCAGATCGCTGCCCCCGTAAGCGTGGGCCTGGTTTATTTTGGTTTCATGGTGCCCGGGTATTGCTGCCAGGGTGTCACGGGGGATCGACAGTAATGCGATATCTCCGCTGTCGGGATACAGGTTGACGAGGATGATCGTGTCAGCATTACCCCTGCCCTCCCTTACCTGGTCGCCGACCCATTCGCCCGCATCGACGCCGTAGACCAGAAAGGTGAGCGCCTCCATGGGTTGATCGTTATTATGATCTTTGTCATCAGCCAGGCCCTCTTCTCCTTGGTCGGTTAAAGAAGAGGCCAGGACCTGTACCTGCCGGGACAGATCATAAATATTATGGGTTGTATAGAGAGCCAACCCGGCAACTGCCGCCACCAGCAGCAAAAGCAAATATTTTCTCACGTCAATGTAAACGATCACAATCAACACGCTTTCTGATTATTGCGCTAATTCTATTTTACATCTTTGAGCCGCTTAAGTAAACTTTCCAAGAATAAAGCCGCTTAGGTTCACCTTCAGCCAGGATGGAAAGTTAAATGCCTTCCCATTGTGAGGGGCGTCCAAAACGGCTTATTATTATTTACAAAATCTCAACTGTTATAGAATTGGCTGTTTACCCGGCTGCTGCTGATGGTGCCGCCGCTGTGGTGTTCTTTGATAAAAGTTTTCTGATCAATTTCCCTGAAAGCGTGCTGATGCCGCCATCAACCCGCGGGATATCCGACCTGGTAAAGTCCCTGTACTTAGGGGCGATTATTTTATGTTCTGCAGGCAGGTTGACCCACAGTTGGACTCCAAGCATGTTTGACGTGACATGGGGCATTTCATGATGAATAATGACGCTTCCTGCCGTTATCGACTGGCAGCCGCCATCCCTGATCACGCCCGAATTGCCAAGGCTGTCGCCATTCTGCACTTCTCCATTAAGCAGGTAGGTCACTGTTTCAATGCCCCTGTGGGGGTGCCAGGGGAATCCCTTGATGGATGTTTCAGGATTATCATTATCAAAAGTACCCAACATTAAAAAAGGATCGAAGTCTTCAACACCGGGTTTGCCAATGACTCTGACCAGTTGGACTCCTGCACCGGCAACCTTGTTTTAATCTTCCACTAACTTCTTAGCTTTTCTAATCATCGGTTACACTTCTTCCGGGTTTATGATCGTGGTTGCCCGGCGATCAGGCCAAGTGGATATCCTATAGAAATTATATTGTTATAGCTGTTTTATGTCACAATCTGAAGGGTGAAGGGGGCCCCGGCTTATCAATACAGGGGAGCAGTTTATGCTTCTTATTGATAGTGGGCAGGGTATGCCTTGATCAGTTTCGGGTCAAAGTGAGTTCAGGAACATCATCGAGTTCAGCCCTGGCTACTTCCAGCGAATAATCAAAAAGGGCGATAAGTGACTGGTTGGCATCAATTACACAGGATTGAGAATCGATATGGACAATTGCATCTAATGAATTTTTAAACAGGGTTTCCAGGGATTTGTTGAGGCATCTGTTTCCTCTTGCCTATCGTTTTGGGGGTCGGGGCCCGAAATACTGGTAATATTGCACCTTAATATTTCCGTGGTACAGCTTGCGCCTCTTGGAAGCCTTCTTCCCGAACAGCGCCTCGAAGTTTTCATGTGCCGTGATGATATAAAATGACCAGGTGTCTAACTTTTTAAATTGCTTTCCCATCTGCTTATACAGCTGCTCCACATCTTTCAGGTTGCCCAGCCGTTCACCGTAAGGCGGGTTGCAGATAATTTTACCGTACTTTTTCCTGGAGCTGAGTTCTGATAGCGGTCGGGTCTGAAAGTGAACCTGTTCTTCAACGCCGGCTTCGGCAGCATTTTTACGGGCTACTTCAATAAGGTCGCTGCTGATATCGGTTCCGGATAGATCCAACTCCCGCCCGTAGTCAGCGCGGTCGTGGGTTTCCTTCCGCGCTTCGCGCCAGTATTCCCGCGGGATAGTCGGCCAGTTTTCAGATACAAAAGTGCGGTTCATGCCCGGTGCGATATTCTGACCAATCAGGGCTGCTTCAATCGGGATCGTACCTGAACCGCAGAGCGGATCAACCAGGGTAATGTCCGGTTTCCAGCGTGCAATCATAATCAGGGCAGCTGCCAGGGTTTCCTTCAGCGGCGCTTCGCTGCCTGCGGCACTGTAGCCCCGCTTGTGCAGGCCGGGTCCGCTGGTATCGATGGTCAGCGTAGCTACATCTTTCAACATTGAGACTTCAATCCTGTAAAGAGGGCCGTCTTCTTTGAACCATTCGACCCGGTAACGTTTTTTCATGCTCTCGGCAACAGCTTTTTTAACAATTGCCTGGCAGTCGGAAATGCTGAACAGGGTGGACTGGATGGATTTACCATCTACTGGGAATGCTGCATTTTCTGGCAGCAGGTCGGCCCATGGCAGCGCTTTCGTTTGCTCAAATAGCTGATCAAAGGTTATCGCTTTGAATTCTCCTACCTTCAGGCGGACCCGGTCTGCGGTGCGCAGCCAGAGGTTGGCACGGCAGATTGCGCGTTCATCGGCTGCAAAAGCGACTTTTCCGTTTTCAACGGTAACATCTTCATAGCCCAGATCTTTAACTTCCCGGGCAACAATCGCTTCAAGGCCAAAAGTGGACGTAGCAATAAGTTCAATTCCTGACATAGTTAATCTCCCCGGGTTGAGCCGTAAAACTGATAATGCTCTGATATTACTGGAAAATGCCCTAAATATCAAGTCACGCGGGGGGCTAATCTGGCAAATAAGGAAAGAAAGCCCGCTGCCGGCAGGCATAAATTAAACATTGAAATTAACAAATGCCAATCGTGGGAGCTTAAGTTATAATGGAATTAAACTGGAAATCGGGAGGTTCAATATGAGAGAAATGCAGTTTGGCAGCGTCCCGCCGCGTGCTAAAGAGGGTGACCCGTCAGGGCCGGAGAAAAAATTTTCTTATGCAAAAATATGGTGGATCGGGTTTGGTTTTCTCGGTGTCCAGCTGGCCTTCACTACTTATAATGCTTTTCTGCCCCTCATGTACCGTGAGTTTTTTGAATCACGGGCCCTGATCGGCCTGCTGATGGGTACCGATAACCTGATCGGGTTATTGTTAATTCCGGTGATTGGCGCCTGGTCCGACAGGGTCAATTCACCGTTAGGCCGCAGGTTGCCGTTTGTCATGGTCGCCCTGCCGCTGGCAGCCCTCTCATTTTTAGCCATCCCCTATGCTGCTGCTGTGCTGTGGACCCTGATTATTACCGAGGTGGTTTTCACGGCGGCCATGCACTCTTACCGTGGGCCGATCATTTCCCTGATGCCCGATCATACCCCGCCGGAAAAACGCTCTACCGCTAACGGAATCATTAACCTGATGGGCG
>SKOR01000075.1 GCA_007119965.1 Syntrophomonadaceae bacterium | reverse complement strand
GTCGTCTCGTTTTCTATTTTTAATTCATTAACATCTTTGAACACTGTAACAAAATAACCTTTTTCATTACTAAAGGCAACAACTTCGTACCAGCGACCCAGCGGCTCTGAAAAAGCTTCGGCATGAACGCCCTTCCCGGTAAGCGCTACTTTTTCGTAAGCACCGATCCAGTCGAAATCAGAAAACTTGAGGTCAGGCAGGACCTCGGTAATCTTTTTACCCAGGATATCTTCTTTTTTCAATCCGGTTATCTCTTCAAAAAAAGGGTTTACGTTTATAAAAATGTAGTCTACTATATGGTCGTTTTCATCCATCACCAGTTGATGATGGGCGAAGGCATCGGGCAAGTTTTCTACAAGCAGGCGGTGTTTGTCTTTTCCGTTTCCCATGCCATTTCCCTCCTAATTTCAAGCTTAAAACATGTTTTATTTTACAAAAATTATTAAAAATGTTTATATCCGGAGACCGAAACGTTTTTTGACCATTCCGGTAGTATGGCTGTCAAAGTCAAAAATCTTAGATCCATTATACATCGCTTTGTGGTTCGGGTTCTTAAGGGATTATATCAATTATCTAAATCATAACAATGTTGTGCAATTAATAAATATGAGAAAAACGTGGTTTTGATTTAAGAGTTTAGTTTTCAGATTCGTTAAATTTTTGAAAAATCCTTTCAACAATACAATTAAAGTCACTCTTGAATATAATTTTATACGCATTACTCCGTATTAAATAAGATTGCCCCTGGAGAGAGTTGTGCTCCAGAGGCTGCCGTGGTACTTTTTCAGTTACTTTAGATTTGAGACTGACAGATGCAATATTTTTTATATTGCCTGCACCTTAATTCCCTGGAAAAATACACTCATATCGTCAAAATCATTCGCAACTCTTAGTTGATCAACTGTAAATCAAATTGACGCTGGAAACTATAAAAATATATATGAGAAGTGGATCGGATTGGAAAAGTTTAGAAAAGGCTGTGAATATTATTACTTCTTCAATGTCAATCAAACTTATTGGGCTCCTGACAGGCTTGCAGTAGCTACAGCCAGGTTAAAGTTCGGCTGATGTTGTAAAAATTTACGTTTTTAAGGGAACTAATTTTAATTTAGGCAACCCTTGTAGTATATTCAAGTTATATGCTATCATTTGCAAATTATATTGTTTTATGTTATATTATAAGTAGTACTAAAAAGTTGAAGAAATTGAACATTTATAAGCCTCCTGATTTACAGAACAGGCGTACGGTGCTTAATGTAACTCCGCTTTTTGGACAATAATATCTTGGAGGCTATAAAATGGACGGAACAGTAAAATGGTTTAATGCAGACAAAGGGTACGGTTTTATTGAGAGAGAAGAAGGCGAAGACGTCTTTGTTCACTTCTCCGCTATTCAGGGAGACGGTTTCAAAACATTAGATGAAGGTCAAAGGGTTGAGTTTGAAGTAATTGAAGGGGATCGCGGCAAGCAAGCAGAAAATGTAACCTGCATCTAAAGACAGTCTTAAATTTTGAACTTAGAGTGCTTCTGGATTATTCCAGAAGCACTTTTTATTATTCTGTTTCCTAAAAATTGCAAAGCAAAGCCCTGGCTGGCTGAAGAAGGTATCCCCGTTATTTATTATGTAATACATAGAAGCCGATCAAACATAGCATTATGCCTTTCTTTTCAAATTAAAACTGTCATTGATCCTGCTTTTATTAACTCGAAAGAGAAATGTAATTTAAAAATAACCTGCCTGTAATATTCCTGTAATCTTTTACCACTATAATAGTAAGTGAGTTGACCCCCTCTTTTTATATATATTCATCGGGCACAGTAACTATACTGTGCCCTCTCTCTTTCTCACTTCTATTCATCTTAGGGGTTCCTGACATTAATGAATCAGTATTCAGGTGTTATAGCTTTTTTTTTCGGCAGCAAAAATGCAAATGAGCTTTTACAAAGTTTTCCATTGACCGCTTTTTAAGACTTTAAATCAACTGGGTCTGTTAACGGCTCCCAAGACAATTAAGTAATCGATGCCTTGTAAATATTTTCTATAGAATTGCCCAATGTAGCATTAAATTCTTCGTCTGTTTGATGGGCATAAAGGCCTTCCAACAATGCCCTGGAAAAGCTTGCTATAAGACCGGGGTTTCTTTCCAGCTTTATAACGGCTTCTTCTCTGCTGTAACCACCGGAAAGCGCTACTACACGCATTACCTGTGGATGTTCAATTAGTTCAGAGTAGAAACCATCTTCATCTGGTATAGAAAGTTTCAGCATAATCGCTTCGTCCTTAGAAAGATTGTTCAGGTGCTTCAATATTTCAATTTTCATTAACCTCTCTGATTCTGCTTTATCAGGACTGTTTATATCGATTTCAGGCTCTAAAATAGGAACAAGTCCTGCTTCAATGATTTTTTTGCCGTAATAAAATTGCTGCTCGACATTTTTTTTAATGCCTTCAGGATCAGCACTTTTTATAACAGATCTCATCTTAGTTCCGAACATCTTCCGTTCTATCGCTCGCTCCAGTTTAGATTCCAAGTCTGTTATAGGCTTCATTAGCTGAACCCCTTCTTCCTGATCAGCCAGGCCTTTATCTACCTTGAGAATAGGAACAATACCCTTTTTTTCCCATAGGTAGTCTCCCGTATATATATCTTCGATTGTCCGATCCATGGTTTGCTCAAATAAAATCGCTGCCAGAATATGCTTCGATGTAAAAGAGGGGCTTGTAATAATCCTGGTTCTCATTGCATGAACAAGGTCGAACATTTCATCTTCGCTATCATATTGATCTTTTTGTATTCCATAACCGGCAAGCGCTTTAGGTGTGCTGCCCCCACTCTGATCCAGTGCAGCAACGAATCCCTGACCGCCCTGCATTCTTTCAGCCTGTCTCTTATTCATTCAAAACACCTCACTTTTTAATGATTTTCTTTTCATATTCATATTATACTTATATCATCTAACTTATCTTATATCTACACCTTATTCAAGTCCCTAATTTACAAAAGAGGGGCAGAGTTAAGGGCCTGCTTCACATACCGCTGCCGGAGGCCTGCAGGTTAACCGGGCAGATAGATAATACTTTTATTGCCGCTGTACAGCCCCTTCTTTTTCCTCAGTTAGGTAAATAAGGTGGCGTAGATAACAGGCGAAGATGAAATTAATGTTTATCAACCTAAAGTTAAGCAGCCCGTAGAAAATTGACGGGCTTGGAGCATAGTGGGATAATCGGGTTATTGAAGGAAATAACCGGTTCTGGATTGGGGGATTATTGCAGATGTGTCAGTTCTGTCATCAGCATGGTGAAGGGAAAAAATGGTACCTTAAGGCAGAAAACTATGCTGAGGATTTATTGAGCGATATGCGCCGCAGCAAATATATCCAGCATTTTTTTAGGGATCCGCAGCGGTTGAAGGATAGAATCGATCTGCTCGACACCCTGAACCGCATGCCGGCTTTTGTCCAGGCCGTCATTAAACCGGCCATAACCAACCGAATGAAAAAAATGCACCACGGCCAGGTCCTACCGATCGAGGATGTGGAAGAAATATTTGGCTTCGTAAGCTCCGTGATCCGTTTACCCTGTATCTGCCGCCAGGCATCTCTCGGAACTGAAGAGCGCTACTGCTACGGTCTTAGCATGGTTCCCGCGGAGCAGTCTAAGCTGAAAGAAATCGTGGAAGCGATCGGAGCTGATTACCTGACCGGACCTGATGTAAAGGGTTTGGAAACTGTCCCGAAGGAAGAGGCGCTGGAACAGTTTAAGGAGCTGGAAAAGAAAAGCCTCATTCATTCCGTTTGGACCTTTGTCACCCCTTTCATTGGCGGAATCTGCAACTGCGACCGTGACTGCATGGCCATGAAGGCTACCGCTATGAAGTCGCTGCCGGTGATGTTCCGGGCTGAGTACGCTGCAGAGGTTGAACCCGAACGATGCAGCGGCTGCAGGAATTGTGTCAGAGCCTGCCAGTTCGGAGCGATCAGTTTCAGCCTGGCCCGGAAGAAAGTTGCGATCGATTCGCTGCGCTGTTACGGCTGTGGAGTCTGCCGTGTTCACTGCCTGAAAGATGCCATCACCCTGACCGACCGCCGGGCAATCCCTGCTGCATCCTCAACTTATCGTCCCTTAAAATGATTGCGAAATCACACACAATTATATCTGAAAGGGGATCGAGCCAGGCAGTTTTGCGCGGCCAGGTCCTTGCAGTGCCTCTCTTCCATTACAGGTTGTACAGCTTGCCATATTTTGCTTCAATGTAGCGCAGGTAAGCTTTGCTGGATGGTTCACTGCCGGTACTGTCATATATTATCCGGGGAGCCAGTTTCCTTCGGCCGTGGAGGTGAACATTTCGCCTCAGCCATCCGAGAAGCCCGTCAAATTGCCCCGCTTCAACTTCAGTCCAGAGGTTGGGCAGATCTTTTTCTATTTGTTCGAACATCTGTGCAGCATAAAGGTTGCCCAGTGCATAGGTAGGGAAGTAGCCGAACAATCCCACTGACCAGTGAATATCCTGCAGGCAGCCTGAAGCGTCATCGGGCACTTCAATATCCAGCAGTTCTTTCATCCGGGCATTCCAGGCTTCGGGAATCTCCCCTGCAGCCATCTTCCCTTCCAGCAACGCGCGTTCAATTTCATAGCGCAGGATGATATGCAGGTTATAGGTGCACTCGTCTGCTTCAACGCGAACCAGGCTGGGACGAACATGGTTAATTGCGCGGAAGATTTGGTCTGCCGATATTTTGGCCGGGTCGCTGTCCAGGTGCTTTAAAAAAAGTGGTGCATAGTGCCGCCAGAAGGGCAGGCTGCGTCCGATAATATTCTCCCACGCTCGCGCCTGGGACTCATGAATCCCAAGCGATGCACATTTGGCCAGCGGCGTGCGGGCGTCACTTTCATGAAAACCCTGCTCATAAAGGCCATGCCCGCCTTCATGGATAGAACCGGTCAGGCAGGAAAAAAGATCATTGCGGGAAGTCCTGGTAGTCAGTCTAACATCGTGCAGGGAAAAACTGGTTGTAAAAGGATGCTGTGCCAGGTCCTGACGGCCGGCGTCGAAATCAAACCCCATGTCCCGGAGCAAAAGCAAAGTAAAATCAAGCTGAGACTGTTCCGGCCAATTGCGGTCGAGCCAGGTTGTATCAGGCTGGTTCGATGAGGCGGTAATTTTTCCCACCAAATTGCTCTGGCGCAGGGAGAGTTCGCCGAATATGCTGTCCAACTGTTCCGCCGTCATCCCCCGCTCGAAATCTTCAAGCAGTGCATTATAAGGCGAACCTTCATACCCGTGATATTCAGCTTTGCGTTTTGCCAGGTCGATTAGTTTTTCCAGGCAGGGCAGGAATGAGGGAAAGTCAATATTTTTTCGCGCTGCAACCCAGGCTTCATAGCCAGATGACTGGGCCAAGGTGAGCTCTACAATAAAGTCTCCTGGCAGACAGGCAGTCCGTTTATAATCGTAAAAGGCGACATCCACAAGCGCCCTATCGTCGTCGGACAGTTCATCTCTGCTTTCATGCAGGCGCTGAAGACGCTCACCCATTTCCGGCGAGGTTAACATCTGGTGCGCAAGGGCAGAGATTGTTGCCTGCTGCCGGCCACGTGCAGCTGCACCTTTAGGCGGCATGTAAGTCTGCTGGTCCCAGCTCAACAGGGCCAGGCTGGATTCCAGGTCGGATATTTCACCGAGCTTTTCCCGCAGCTCAAGCAATTCATTTTCCAACATGTTTCCCCCTTAAGCTTAAGTGCATTTTTTTAAAACTTCCAATATTGTGTTTTTATATTGCTCAATATTATCATGACCTTTAAGCGGCAGTCAACCTGAAACGGGCAGGAGCTCGTGCCGGTTTTTTTGAGTTGGCCAGGCAGGCAGGAAAACCGCGGATTTGACCAAACCAGGCAAAATCGTGTAATATGTTTAAGTAAAGTTTGCAGACAGCTAAACTGAAAAAAGTTTGATCCATATAAAGGTCAGGGTCAGAATAGGTTTTAACACACCGGTTTTATGATTCAGGGGAAGATCCCCTTCCTGGCTCAGATATTCCCGCCCGCACTGATTTTTCTCCCGGAATTGAAAACCTCGCTATCCGGGGTTGTTTTTTGAGACGATGAAAGTTTATTGGAGGGTTAAATATGTGGCAACAAATATTGGAATCATTTTTTATCCCCGGGGAATTGACTTTAAGCCTGTTTACAGCCCTGTTGATGGCCCTGATTCTCTCATTTTTTATCGCCATGATTTACCGTAACACCCACCGTGGGATGAACTATGAACCGGCTTTTTTGACTACCCTGGTTTTAATCGCCCCTGTTGTCGCACTGGTCATGTTTTTCATCCGCGGTGACCTGGTATTATCGCTGGGCCTGATTGGATCTCTTTCTATTATCCGCTTCAGGACACCGATCAAAGATACACGCGACATGGTCTTTCTTTTCTGGGCCATTGTCGTCGGGCTCGGCTGCGGCACTGAAAACTGGACCCTGGCCCTTCTGGCAACTATCTTTATATCCATTATAATCTTTATGCTCTTCCTTTTTGAATACGGGCGGCCGAAACACTCAGACTTTGTACTGGTTGTTTCCGGAAATAATGAAAGCCCCCCCAATGATACCAACCAGGTGATCCGTAATTTCAGCGCCCGTTCGCGGGTTCGTTCCCACGATATTGTTGATGAAGGCTGGGAAATAGTTTATGAGCTGCGTTTTAACGAAGACCAGGAAAAAGAAACCGAACGCTTTATTGCAGAGGTAAAAGCGCTGGAAGGGGTCAAAAAAGTATCACTGCTGGCTCCTCAGCTGGCGCTGCCGATGTAACAGAAGGAAGGGCTTATATGGTTCTCAAAAGAGACGACACCCAGGTTGTCCCCTGGCGCTTCGAATATAAATACAGGCTGACTGTACAGCAGTACTATAAGGTTAAAAATGCGATCACCCTGTACATGGAAAAAGATCGCTTTACCCAAAAGGCCCCGAACAACCGCTACCTGGTGCGCAGCCTATATTTCGATAACGACCAGTTTCAGGCCTATTATGAGAAAATTGAAGGTAATTTCGGAAGAATTAAATGCCGGATCCGCACCTATAACGTTCTTCCTGACAATAGTTCCCTGCTGCGGGTAGAATTAAAAAACCGCTGGGGGGAGTCAATCGAAAAATACAGCACCGCAGTCAGCATTGCTGATTACCTTGGTTTCATGAAAACCAGGCACTGGCCCAACAGCAGCAACGACCCGATTTTACAGGAATTTGAACGGATTTACTATTTGCGGGCCCTGCGCCCGAAAGTGCTGGTCGAATATTACCGGGAAGGGTACAAGCCGCGGACGAATGAAGAACTGCGCATCACCATGGATCATGACGTGCGCAGCTGCTCTACAGATTCACTCTATCCAAAACCGGCCCTGTTTAAAAACCACCACTACCACATAATCGTACTTGAAGTTAAGTGCCGCCGGGAACAGCCGCCCTGGCTGAGCCGCCTGGTCCGCAGCCACAGCTTAAAATATATTGCCAACAGCAAATATACACAGGGTATTGAAGCTGTCCGCCCGGACCTGGTCAACCCTTATTAGAAGATCCTCTTTTACAAATTTTCTATCTCCGGCAGGGCAAGAAACATTTCAACCAGGTGGGGGTCAAACTGTCCGCCGGCGTTGATCAACAGCTCAAGTTTCGCGTCATCAACGCTCATTGCTTTTTTATTGGGGCGGTCATTTGTCATGGCATCAAACGCATCAACTATAGCCAGGATTCGGCAGCTGAGCGGTATTTCTTCCCCTTTCAGGCCCAGCGGGTAGCCGCTGCCGTCCCAGTGTTCGTGGTGTTTCAGAATCAAGTCGGCTATCGCGATCAGTTCGGGAGAAGACAGCGCTATACGATAACCTTTTTCAGGGTGCAGTTTCATTACTGCCCACTCGTCGTTATTCAGGGCGCCGGGTTTCAACAACACATGATCAGGTATGCCCACTTTTCCGAGATCATGTACCTGGGCCAGAAGAGCCAGGTCGGCCAGCTGCCTTGAGGAGAGGTTGTTTTTTTCGCCCAAGGCCAGGGATAGCTTCTCAAGCCGCATAGCATGGCCCTCGGTGATGTAATCTCTTTCAGCCAGGGCACTCATCAGGCTGTTAACGACTTTGCTGCGGGTGCTGAAACTGCCGTAGAGCTTGTCGCGGTACATCAGATCATCAGCCTGCTTGAAGAGATTTGTCATGGATATCTCGCTGCTCTCCGCGGTAGCTAAACCCAGGGATAAGCTCAGGGGCAAATCAGCATTGTCCTTATTGAAGGCGGCAATATTTTCACGGATTCTGCGGGCGATACTTTCACTGGTTTGACTGTCGGTATTGGGCAGGATAGCGGCAAATTCATCGCCGCCAACCCGGGCCAGGATATCTGAGGCACGAAAAGTCTGCTGCAGGATTTTGGCGCTCGCTTTTAACAGTTGGTCACCTTTGGCATGGCCCATGGTATCGTTTATCAGTTTTAAACCGTCTAAATCTGTTGATATGATCGATATAGGGTATTCCCTGCCTCCTTCCAGGCGGGAAAGTTCAGTCTCGAAGAATGTACGGTTAAACAGGCCTGTTAACTGATCATGGAGGCTTAAATATTTCAGCTGCTCCTCGTAAGCTTTCAGTTCGGTTATATCGATAATTACCCCGTCTAAATGGTTGATCAGGTTATACTTGTTATATACGGGGCGGCCGCTTTCGCGAAACCACCTGATTTTTTGATCGGCCGTAATAATCCGGTAGCGGACATGGTAGGGGTAACGCTTCTCCTGGTGACCGCTTATAGTATTGTAAACATATTCACGATCTTCAGGGTGAATAATGCTGGCAAAAGATCTTACCCGGTTGCCGACAAAATCTGAAGCTTTGTAACCGGTCAGCTCTTCCACATCACCGCTGATGTAGTTCATGGTCCAGTTCCTATCCTGGGCGCAGCTAAATATTATACCAGGCACGTTTGATACCAGGGTCTGGTATTTTTCCACATTTTTCTGAAGAAATTGTTCTGCCCTGAGGCGGGCAATGGCCACATTAACCTGGGAAACGATGGTATCAAGGGCAACACGTGTACCAGTCGGGATATCATTGAGGGAATGGGAGGATACATTGAGACAGGCATAAACCTGCCCCTCTACGTTTATGGGCAAAATCGCTGCTGCTGTCAGCCCTTCTCTTCGGGCGGCATCAATTTTAAAGAAATTATCAGCACCGACCAGGTAATGTGGTTTTCCCTTTTTTACAATTTCCGCATTGGGGGAACCAGGCTGGTAATAGCTGCATTGATTGTAAAAATCAGAAGACAGACCCTTATGACAGACAAGCTGCAAAGACCCGTTATTTTGATCAACCAGGTACATTCCACCGCTATCCATACCGGATACATCAATAGCTGCATCTAGGCAGAATTTAAGAGCCTGCTGAAGATCAGAAGTACCGGCCAGTTTCAGGCCGAGGTTTCGCTGGATCAGAACCTGCTCTTCGGCCTGCCTGCGCTTACTGATATCCTGGCCGACAACTAGTACTCTGTCGGGCCGTCCGCCTGCAGCGTAAAGCAGTTTCATGCTATGCTCAACCCACTTGATACTGCCGTCTTTGCAGATTAAGCGGATCAGGTAGTCTGCTTTTTCGATCCCGTTTTCGGAGCCCTCCCGGCAAATATGAATTACTTTGTTTTTCTCTGCGGGGTGAATAATTTCAAAAGCGCTTTTGCCAATCAATTCTTTAGGCTCGTAACCAAGTATTTTCTTGTAAGATAGGTTGCAATAAAGATAATTCCCTTTTAAGTCCATAAGGGCAATCAAATTATATACATTCTCGCTGATTGACCGGAACATCTCTTCACTTTTATGAAGTTCCTGATCTGAGTTATATCGGGCTATTGCACCGGCAATGATCCCTGTAACTACCTTTAATAAAGCGATCTGCTCGCTTTTCCAATCTCGTTTTCCTTCAGGCAGGTCAAAACCAAAAAATCCCCGCACTTCACCTTCAATAGTCAGGGCAATTAAAATAAGTGAGCATATCTTATTGTCCAAAAAAAACTTTTTTTCCTGTTCCGCCGCAGGCGGCAACTGTTTTACTTCAGGAACATAGACATGGCCATCCCGGCGTATTCTTTCCAGGGTCCAGGAAAATTCATTGACGGGGAGATTTTGCATCTTTTCTTTTTGGGGTTCAATACCCTCGGCACACCATTCATGGGTATTTGTTTCCGTTTTTCCATCTTCCGCGAATTGAAAAATGTAACTGCGTTCTACTTCAAACAATTCCCCGCATTTCTGAAGAGCTTGAATAATCGCCTGGTCTGTTTCAGCTGAAGAAGCAATGATAAAAGTATTCGATATATCAGCTACAGTTTTTTCAAACTGCAGCTGATATTCAATATCGCCCGGGGCCAACCTATCAAATACAGGGCGCCTGTTATTCTCTTTCATCTCTATAATCCCCTAGACCAAACAGATTCTACTTATAAGCTATATAGAAAACCGGCAATCCGGGTGTTTTTATTAATGCAATTCCTCGTCCCCGCCTTCACGGGCAATTATATCCTGGTAATCATAGGTGAATTCAACCATCTTTGTAGCCATGTATATCGGGGCACCGAAACGCAGAGCCAGGGCTATAGCATCACTGGGCCTGGAATCAAGAACTATCGTTTCGCTATTTTGCTGCAGGTATATTTCAGCATAAAAGGTGCTGTCTTTAATATCTGTAATCACAATTTTTTCCATTTTTCCATTTAAGTTTTCGCAAACTGTTTTTAACAGGTCATGAGTCATAGGCCTTGGCGGAGCTTCACCCTGCAATACCAGGGCGATGGCCTGTGCTTCAAGAGGACCGATTGAAATTGGCAGCACTTTTTTTTCTTCGTCATCCATTAAAAGGACAAGAAAATTTCCGCCCTGGTCTGCTGTAACATTTTTTACCTCCATTTTTATCATTATCTACACCCCTCTCAACTCACTTTTCTGTATTTTATCATAGATTCTTATAACATTAAACATGTTCGCTTCAGCTTGAATAGCACAGGTTGCGCCTTTCTTGCCTGCGCTTTTGCCCAGCTTTACTGTCGGCTGCCGGAATATTTTAGGTAAAGAACGACACAAAGGCGCCCCATTATGATATTATTCTGTATAGTGAAACTTAATATCATCTTTAATTTGAAAAGGAGAGTTGTCATGCACCATATTCGAATTGTGACAGACAGCACTGCTGACCTTTCGCCGGAGCAAGTTAAAAAATACGGAATAAAGGTTGTGCCGATTAATGTAACTTTCGGAGCCGACTCCTATGCTGACGGTGTAGACCTGAGCGCAGAAGAATTTTTTGAGAGGCTTACCAGGAGCAAGGAACTGCCTAAAACTTCACAGCCTTCCCCCGACGCATTTCGCCAGGTTTACGAAGAAACGGCTGGTAAGGGCGAAACAATTTTAAGCGTTCATATTTCCGGGAAACTCAGCGGGACTCTCAGTTCTGCTCAACTTGCTTCCAGCATGGTTGATACAAGGGTTATTCCGATTGATACCAAAACGGCATCACAGGGCATCGCTTTGTCAGTTTTAGCAGCTGCCGAGGCTTCCCGGAGAGAAATGCCGGTTGAAGATGCCGTAAAGGTTACTGAAAAATCGGTCGCCAGCACCTTCAGTGTTTTCGCCGTCGACACCCTTGAGTTTTTACAGCGCAACGGACGTATCGGCAAGGCAGCATCCCTGCTGGGCTCACTGCTGCAAATCAAACCGATCCTCTTTGCAGATCCTGAGGGCATGGTCGCCCCTTACGACAAGGTCCGCGGACGTTCTCAGATTATTCCCAGCCTGCTCAAGGGAGCCCTGAAAAATGTCACCCCCGATCAGCCTGTCAACCTTTCTGTTGTCCATACCGGAGCGGAAGATAGCGCCAGGGAACTCCTGAGCGAACTGCAGGATCACTACGAAATTGTTGACCTGCATGTCGGTATGGTCGGCCCGGCTATCGGCGCTCACATCGGTCCGGGCGCTATCGGCCTGATGATTCAGCCTTCTTTTGATATCCTGGCTGCAGGAATTTAAAGTTGAATTATTGCAATATTGACATGAACGCGAATTATCTATAGAATAAGAATATATTATTTTAATCTGCGGAAGGAGGAGTAAAGTGGATAGCGTATACAAGGTTGTAGAAATTATCGGGACCAGCGATAAATCCTGGGAAGAAGCGGCTATGGTAGCAGTGAAAAAGGCTTCAAAATCTTTACGTAACCTGAGGGTCGCAGAAGTTGTTGAAATGGACATGAAAATTGAAGAAGAGGTTGTTTTCTACAGAGTAAAAATGAATGTATCGTTTAAGTACGAAGACTGATTAAAAGGTTTGAATTAAAAATAGCTTTGAACCTTAAGCGCGCAAGCGAGACCAACTTATGGTAACTCATGCGCGCTTATTGATTTGAACTGTTGTATCTGCAACTGCTAAACTATTCTACTCCCTTTATGTAGAACTGCTTCTTTCATGCAGTTTTACAAAAGATCTGACTAATGCCGGGTCAAACTGCGTACCCGCACATCTATTCAACTCCGCCAAAGCTTCCGCATTGCTGCAGGCATTTCTGTAAACCCTTGCAGTAGTCATATTAATGAAAGCATCTACCACCGCCAGGATTCTGCATTCGAGGGGGATGTTTTCACCTTTCAGTCCAAGGGGGTAGCCGCTGCCGTCCCACCATTCATGATGCTTAAGGATCAAATCAGCTATATCTGAGAGCTCCTGGGAAGCCATTGCTATACGGTATCCCTTTTCAGGATGCATCCTGACTACTTTTTTTTCTTCCTCGGTCAATTCACCCTGCTTGAGCATTATCCGAAGGGGAGTGCCGGCATTGCCGATGTTGTGTGCCTTAGCCAGCATCAGGAGCATGGATTGACGCTGCGAGTCAAGACCGACAACCCGGCCCATGGCCTGGCACAGACTGACATAGCGCTTTAATTTATAATCATCTGAACTGCTGCTGCCCGAGGTGGAGGTTAACGTTTTTTCTAAAAGTTTAAAACAAAATTTTTCGTCCCTGAACATCTTGTCACGATACATTAAATCATCGGCTACCTTAAACAGCTCCCCCATGGATGTTTCATTTGTATCAGCCGTAGCAAGGCCAATGGACAGGCTTAAGGGGATGTCCTGGTGGCTTTCATTATAGAGCTCAATTTTTTCACGTATCCGCATCACAACCCGCTGGCCGTTTACCTGATCTGTATTGGGAAGAACGGCGGCAAACTCATCTCCACCGATGCGGGATAGCACTTCCCTGCTGCGCAGGGATTTGCGCAGGACTTTCGCCGCTGCTTTCAAAATTGCATCGCCTTTTTCATGGCCAAAAGCATCATTAACCACCTTCAAACCGTTAACATCTGCATATATCATGGAAATAGGATAATCCCTGCTATTGCGCAACCGCTTCAATTCTTCTTCAAAATAAGTCCGGTTATAGACACCCGTAAGTTTGTCGTGCATGCTGAGATAAGCAAGCCGCTTTTGATTTTGGACCCTGCCGGTAACATCTCGGAGGACCCCGCGGAAGCCAAGAAATGAACCTTCCCGATCCCTCACTGTTGAAACAGACACCTCTCCATAACAAATCCTGCCGTCTTTACGCCTTATCTGGTGGATAAAACCGCGGTTTGGCTGCCCTGTTTTATAAACCTGCCTGAAAGCCCGGAATACCGACCTGTAATCAACATAAAGCTGCTTATAATTCATACCTTTTAGCTCATTTCGCGTATACCCGGTAATCCGGCAGGTAGAATTGTTAAAATTGACCAGGTTGCCTTTCGCATTTACTTCATAATAGCCTTCCTCAATTGACGCCAGTATTTCACGATGTTTTTTCTCTGACTCTTTAAGTTCACTTTCAACCGATTTTCGATCGGTTATATCCCTGCTGATACCCCTGAACCCTTTCACCCGGCCCCAGCTGTTTAACACAGGGACGCCGCTTGTTTCAAAATAAACTACCTGTCCGTCTTTATGGATAAACCTGTTTTCAAGATCTTTAAATGGTCTGCCATCGCGAACCGAATCAAAAAAGCGCTGTTTCACGCTGTCAACATACCCGGGTACCATAAACCCAAATGGAGATTTTCCGATCATCTCGGAAGGTTTGTAGCCGGTGACAGATTCAACCTGACCATTTACAAATGTAAATACACCCCTGACATCTACTTCCCAAACCCAGTCGCTGGTCTGCTCCACCAGGTCAATATATTTCTGCTTAAGCTGCATTCTTTCATTTTCTTTCCTGCGCTGTAATTCTGCACAGGCTACCAGCTCAGCCAGGGCTTTAAGCAGCCATCCTTCCTGCTTGTGAATACGTTCCTTTTGTTCAGTTTTTTCAAAAATGATAAAGCCAATCCGCTGCCCCCGGGTTACCAGGGGGTACAGGGAGAGAAACTGTATGCCTTTTCTTAGGAAACAACCAATCCCGTCTGTTTGTCCGGATGGGTAAACGTTAAAATCAACGGTAGTGATTTCGCTTTGCAGATGCAGCTTCATAATGTCAACAATTTTTTCAAACTTAACCGGTGAACAATCGTCGGGGTTGAAAACTGTTCCATCCACGGACCACTGATAGGTTTTTACCGCCACTTTATTTTGGAAATCGTAAAAGTACAGAGAAAGATAGTCAGCCTCAAGCTTTTTGCCGACAGTTTCAAAAACTTCTGTTAATACATGATAATAATTATGGGGGATTACGTTCATAAACCGGGCTGCCAAATTTAAAATCAGGGACTGGATATTATCCTGATCGTCAAGAGGCAGCTGCGGCGGCTCCGTGGTGGAGACATATGGGGTAATTATTTCCTTAATAGTGGTTACCTCCATTTTATTGTGTTCCGCACCACGCCTTAGCCTGATGCGGCGGGACAAGCTGCTTATTCCCCGGTTGGCCCAGTGTTGAACTTTTATATAATGCGCCGGGTAAAAACAGTTTTGCATAATTACAGTTCAACCAGCACGTCTCCTGAATGTTTTTATTTCACAAACGCTATAATAATTGCTAACTAAAAATAGCTTTCATTTTGCGGTTGAGCAGCACTATACCCAGTATAGCAACCTCAGATGTCATATATATGTCATGTTGAAAGGGTGATTATGTTTTTTCTGATGCAGGCAGATCTAAATATTCAGCTTATATAAACAATATATGCTTGCGTTATCAGAAAATGATTGTTATAATCTGAAATTGGGATCAATTATCTGAGAACACACTTATTCATTAGCTTACATTATATTGCTTTCTCCGCTGCCTGTATAGTGAATTAGTTGCGATTTTTCAAACAGTGCCGTTCGAAAAAACGTAAGGTCGGCATAATTTCGATTATTATTAGGGGTGATTGCGATTAACCTTACCGAGTTTGGCTTACTGGTAAAAGCCTTGCGAAAAAGCAGTGTTGATCAATACGGTAATCGTTGGACCAGGGAAAGTCTTAGCGAGGCAATCCACCTAACGCCCAACCAGCTTGGCAGACTCGAAAGAGGGGATAGGAAGTACCTGGACGCCCAGACGCTACAGCTCCTGGCCTCTGCTTTGAACCTGACAAGCCTGGAACAGAAAGAATTTTTTATGGCAGCTGTCGGCTTCAGAAATGAAGCACTGTTCAACCAGGAAGAGCCTGAGCAGCAGCTGAATTTGCTTATCAGCCTGATGGAAAGCCTGGAAATCCCCGCTTTTGCCATAGATCCTTACGGCGATATAGTCGCGGCTAATACTTCATCTCTTAACCTGTTTTTACTGACTTCCGAATTGGTTGATTATGCCCATACCATCCCCGGCGGATTAAATAGCTTGTATTTTTTGTATTCTGCCGATTTTGGCTTTAAAAAAATGATCGGCCCCTCCTGGCGGGAGGTTGCTGAAATCGAGATCCTTCTGTTCCGCCGCTCTACTTTGCGCTACAGGCACACAGAATACTTCGACTATATTTTTAAAATCCTGCTTAAAGAAAAACAATTTGACATTGATTGGTATGCCAGCCACAGGAATAACAGGCACCACGATTTAACTTGTGAAGTTTTCGAATACGATCATCCCCGTTATGGCCAGCTCTGCTATATTGCCACAGAAACGATCATCTACACCCAAAAAGGCGATCTGTACCTGATTCTCTATAATCCTGCCAATCAGGCAACATCAAATGTCTTTAGCAAACTGAAAGGCCAGAACAAAAACCATACCAGGAAGCTGGCCAGCTGGCCGGAAAAGATTATGGTATAAAATTTTTTGCAGCAGGATCTTTGCTGATGGAGCAAGGTTTAAAGTGCCGATTTGTTTCCTGCCCCCTTCTACCCTCAATATCATGCTGATTATTTTAATCCCCTCGTAACCCCGTGAACTTTTCATGTAGCTTTATACCCAACTAGTATCTGCTCAGCTAAGCTGCCGGAAGGTCCGGATTCCTTCGAAAACGTGAAAAACACTCCCTTATTATTAATGTCAAATTGATCATTTCAGTTATGTCCAACGGCAAATTTGCTTTGACAACTTAAATTAGACGATGTAGAATAAATCAACTAATAGTTATTAATATTATCGGTATTGTATTAATATTCTCTTTTTGGGAGGTCAAAGGATGCAGCTGTCAACAAAAGTACGGTACGCAGCCAGGGCAATGATCGAGTTAGCTTTAAACTACAAGGTGGAACCGATTCAGCTAAATGACATTGCCTGCAAGCAAGATATTTCGGTTAAATACCTGGAACAGATCATGGCTCCTCTGAGAGCGCGGGGATTCGTAAGGACACAAAAAGGCAGCCGCGGCGGCTACCATCTCGCGGTAAAGCCCGAAGATATTACCCTTTATGATATAGTGGAAAGCATTGAGGGATCAATGGCTCCTGTAGCCTGCGTCGATAATGATAGTTACTGTGATAGGGTTGATATGTGTGTAACCCGTTCGGTGTGGACACGGGTTAAGGATGCCGTTAAAAAAGAACTTCAGGTTAAAACTCTCGCAGATCTGGCTGCTGAGCAGGAGAAGCTGTATCTGAAGAGTTAGTTTATTTACGGTTGTAGTTATTGAATGACAGGTAACATGGATAAGCATCCCTGAATATTTACATTGTTTTTAGCACATAGATTGGTGACAGGAATCGGGGACAGGTCCCCTGTTTTACCGGACTGTTTATTATTACCCGGCAGTATGAGTGCGGTAGCCTTTTTCGTTTAAAAGGGTTACAGCTTTTTGCTGGTTTTCCGTACTTCTGAACCCAAGGCGGATACTGCCCCCCGCCAGTTCCCTGACATGTAAAATTTCAATCGCATCAATATTTATCCCCGCTTCACCCAGCTCGGTGGTCAGCTGTCCGATAACCCCCGGAGTGTCTCTAACAAGCACGATAACATCGAACACTTCAGGTAGAATACCGCGGCCGCGGTGCGGGATTGTGCTGCGGTAATCACGGGCCTGCTGCAGGTATTCTTCAATTGCTTCAGCACTGGGGGCGATTAGGTATTGTTCAAGAGAATTAAGACTTTCTTTATACTTTTTCAGCGCGGCTAACAGGGCCCAGCGATTGCTGATACATATATCACGCCATAGTTCAGGGTTACCCAGGGCGATGCGTGTACTGTCACGGAAGCCTCCGGCAGCCAGCGTGCGCACCAGCTCCAGTTCGTCTGTACCTGCAACACTTTGAACCAACGCGGCTGCTGTCAGGTGGGGCAGATGGCTGACAGCTGCTACGACCCGATCATGGGTCAGGGGATCCAGGATCAGCGGCTGTGCCCCTGCTTCTTCAAGCATGTTGGAAAGCTTTTTAGTGACCTCCTGCGGGGTCTGCGGGCCGGGGGTCAGGACATAGATGGCATTTTCAAGCAGGGCGGGATCGGCGCCACTGATTCCGCTTTCCTCCGAACCGGCCATCGGGTGGCCTCCGATAAAGTTAACTCCTTCCGGCAGTATGGCCTCAACAGCTTCCATAATCCAGGCCTTGGTGCTGCCGACATCTGTTACCAGGGCCCCTTTGTCAACCGCAGGCAGAATTTCTTTGGACAACTCTACCGTGCTGAGGACCGGAACAGCCAGGATGATCAGGTCCGCTCCGCGGACGGCTTCTGCAGCCGAAGGGTAAGCTTTATCAATCGCCCCCCGTTTTACTGCCCGGGCAGAGGATTCCGGGTCACAATCGTAACCGGCGACCTGCTCGACCAGGCGCTTTTCGCGTAATGCAATGCCGATACTGCCACCGATCAGGCCGGTGCCGATCAGGGCTGCCCTGCGGTAGAAAAAGCTGCTGTCAGATGAGCTTCCCAACACTGAGAGCCACTCCTTTTAGTTCATTGGTTAAATCTTTAAACTGCCCTGGGGTCAGGGATTGCGGGCCATCGGAAAGGGCTTCCTGCGGATTGGGGTGGACCTCAATCATCAGGCCGTCCGCCCCTGCTGCAAGAGCAGCTTTACTCATGGCCGGAACCAGCGCTGCCAGGCCAGTGCCGTGACTCGGATCAACGATTATGGGCAGGTGGCTGAGCTGCTTAACCAGTGGAACGGCGCTTAGATCCAGGGTGTTGCGGGTGTACGGTTCAAAGGTGCGGATACCCCTTTCGCAGAGAATTACTTCGTAGTTGCCACCGCTTAAGATGTACTCGGCTGCCATCAGCCATTCCTCTATGGTGGCAGACAAACCCCTTTTGAGAAGGACCGGTTTGCGGATTTTACCGAGCTCGCGGAGCAGGTAGTAGTTTTGCATATTGCGGGCGCCAACCTGGATGATATCTGCACACTCGGCTACCTCTTTGACGGTAAACTGATCCATAACCTCGGTTACTATAAGCAGGCCTGTTTTCGTGCGCACTTCGTTCAGGAAATCCAGGCCTTCCTGTTCTAACCCCTGGAAACTGTAGGGGGATGTGCGGGGTTTGAAAGCTCCTGCCCGGAGGATTTTCGCCCCGCCAGCTTTTACCGCTTCGGCGGCCTGCAGTAGCTGCTCTTCGTTTTCAACGGCACAGGGGCCGGCCATGACAGTCAGGTCGACGCCGCCAATGGTAACCTGGTCACCGATACTGATTACCGTGTTTTCAGGGTGGAACTCACGCCCGGCCAACTTAAAGGGACGGGTGATAAACACCACCTGTTCAACTTCAGGCATTGCTTCCATCGCCTGGGCAGCTTCCTCTCGCCTCTGGCCGATCACCCCGATTACGGTGCGGTTCTCACCTGTTGAAAGGTGTACGCCGTAACCCATTTGCTTTAGCTTGTCAGTGATTTTATTAATATCTTTTTCCTGGGCGCCGGGATTCATGACGACTATCATAAGATTGACCTCCTTTAAATACTGCCCCGTTAAGGGCTTCTTGCAGTTTTACAGGCCTGTAAAAGGACTGCGCCGCTGGAAGCAGCCGTGCCCCGTTTCACCGACGTATTTGCCTTCATCGAAGACGAGGCGGCCGCGGGAAAATACTTTTTGGGGAACTCCTTTTCCACCGAAGCCTTCATAGGGGTTGTAGTCGACGTTCTGGTGCTGGGTGGCGGCACTGATTTTGAAATCGGCTTCGGAATCGAAAATAACCAGGTCTGCGTCGCTGCCGACGGCTATGGTCCCTTTTCGCGGGTAGAGACCGAAGAGCCTGGCGGGGGCGGTGCTGACGAGGTCGATAAATTTGTTGACACTGATTTTGCCGCCGTTTACTCCTCCTGCATAGAGCAGCTGAACCCTGGTTTCTATACCGGGTGCCCCGTTCGGTATCTTGGTGAAATCGTCGCAGCCGATTTCCTTTTGTTCTTTCAGGTTAAAAGAGCAGTGATCTGAAGCAACAACCTGCAGATTTCCCGAGGCCAGACCGCTCCAGAGGTAGTCTTCGTTTCCTTCCTCTCTTAACGGGGGCGACATAACATACTTGGCCCCGTTGAAACCGGGTTCGGAGTAACGTTCGATGTTGAGGTATAGATATTGAGGGCAGGTTTCGGCATAGATATCCAGACCCCTGACCCTTGCTTCGGCGACGCGGCCGAGAGCGCCGGCATCGCTTAAGTGAACAATGTAAGCTGGTGCACCGCTTAGTTCGGCCATAATGATAAAACGGTTAACCGCTTCTTCTTCTGCCTGCGGCGGGCGGCTTAAGGCATGGTAGAGCGGTTCAGTCTTGCCTGCGGCGAGCATTTCCCTGGTTAACACATCGATCACATCGCCGTTTTCGGCGTGGACAAGGACCAGCCCTCCTGATGCTCCCGATTGCTTGAGGATTTTCAGCAGGGTGGCATCATCAACCTGGAAAACCCCCTTGTAAGCCATAAATAATTTAAAGGATGGGTAGCCATTTTCAATCAGGGCGGGCATCTCGGCCATAACGTCGTCGTTCAGGTCGGTGACGGCGACATGGAACCCATAATCGATCGCGCATTTGCCATCGGCTTTTTTATGCCAGGCGTCGAGGGCATCCTGAAGTGATTTTCCCGGAGTCTGGATAGCGTAGTCGACGATGCAGGTGGTCCCTCCTGCGGCGGCGGCAACCGTTCCGGTGGTAAAATCGTCGGCTGTAACGGTGCCTCCGAAGGGCATGTCCAGGTGTGTATGGACATCGATCGCCCCTGGAAAGACCAGTTTGCCGGCGGCGTCAAAGGTAAGGTCGGTCGCGGAGGTGCAGTTTGCCTCCAGGGCAATAATTTTTTCGTCTTCAATTAAAATATCAGCGCGGCTGATATCGGAGGCAGTAACAACAGTTCCGTTTTTTATCAAGGTTCTCATAAGGTGTCCTCCTTTTCTGTTCTTGCGAAAAACGCGGACCGGGTTTCAGTTTCAGGGGGCGCATATATCGCCATAAGTATCGGGGCGCCGATCGCGGAAGAACTGCCAGGTGTTCCTGACTTCGCGGATCATGTCAAGATTAAGATCGCCGATTACAACTTCGTCTTCTACGCGGCTGCCTTCGGCTACTATCTGGCCGCGGGGGTCGCAAAGGTAGCTGCTGCCGTAGAAGTGGCCCATATTCCAGGGAGCCTCGGTGCCGACCCGATTGATGGCGGCTACAAAGTATGCATTGGCAACTGCATGGGCGGGCTGCTCAAGCTTCCAAAGGTACTCGGAAAGACCTGCCACGGTTGCTGAAGGGTTGAATACAATCTCGGCGCCTTTAAGGCCCAGTATGCGGGGGCCTTCAGGGAAATGGCGGTCGTAACAGATGTAGATGCCAATCTTGGCAAACGCGGTCTGGAAAACCGGGTGGCCCATGTTGCCGGGCTTGAAGTAATATTTTTCCCAGAACCCCGTATCGGGAGAATCGCCGGCCTGGACCTGTGGGATATGTATTTTCCGGAATTTACCGAGGTAAGAACCATCTGCATCGATCACTGCAGTTGTATTGTAGTAAACACCGGAGATATCTTCTTCATAAAGAGGAACAATTATCACCATGCCGTATTTTTTAGCTTGTTCCTGCATCAGCTTGGTGGTCGGGCCATCGGGGACTTTTTCTGTTGATGCATACCATTTTGTTTTTTGCTCCGCACAGAAGTAGGGGCCGTAGAAGATTTCCTGCAGGCAGACGATCTGGGCTTTTTGGTCGGCCGCCTCCTTGATCATCTTGAGGTGTTTTTCGATTGCTGCTTCCTTATGTTTTTGAACCGGTTCGTCACCATGCACTTCATGCCGGGCCTGGATTAAAGCTACTCTTACATTTCTGCTCATTGGATTTCCTCCTTTTAGTTGAACACTTTGCGGCCGGCCAGGAGATTAGCCGCTTTATCTTCTCATCCGGGCATCTTCAGCGGGATGGCAGGGTTGTTTTTTAAACCCTGTTCCCGGGGTAAGAGGGTTAGATTAATAGTTCGGCAATTTGTATCGAGTTTGTGGCCGCTCCTTTGCGGATATTATCTGACACGACCCAGAGGTTCAGGCCGTGGGCTACCGAAAAATCAGGTCGGATGCGGCCGACAAAAACATCGTCCCTGCCATCTGCATCGAGTGGTGTGGGGTATTCAAGTTGACCGGGGTTGTCTGCAACAGTCACTCCGGGTGATCTGCTTAAAAGTTCCCGGGCATCTGCTGCACTGAGGGCCTGTTCCAGTTCAAGGTTCAAAGCGATAGAGTGTCCGTTGACAACCGGAACTCTGACCGTGGTAGCTGTAACGGGCAGTTCGGGAAGGCTCATGATTTTCCTGGTTTCCCGGATCATTTTAATCTCTTCCTTGCAGTAGCCGTCTTCAACAAAGACATCCAGCTGGGGGACGAGATTAAATGCCAGCTGATATGTGCGCAGGGCCCCTTCGTGGGGAATGCGCCCGGTTTTAACCGGCTTGCCGTCAAGGTAAGCGCGGCACTGCTCCTGCAGCTCTTCAACGGCTTCCCTGCCGGCGCCTGAAACTGCCTGGTAGGTAGCGGCAACAACTCGTTTCAGCACTGCCGCCTCATGAAGAGGCTTTAAGGCCACTACCATCTGGATAGTAGAGCAATTTGGGTTAGCAATGATGCCACTGTGCTGCAGGGCGGCATCAGGATTAACCTCTGGGACAACCAGGGGCACCCCTTCTGCCATTCGAAAAGCGCTGCTGTTATCGATAACCACGGCCCCGCGTTTGGCTGCTTCAGGAGCCATTTCTTTACTGATATCCCCTCCTGCACTGAAAAAAACGAAGTCGACCCCTTCGAAAGATTGAGGGCTGATTTTATCTACAGTATATGTTTCAGGGCCTGCTTTAATTATTTTGCCTGCCGAGCGGGAAGATGCCAACAATTTCAAACCTTTGATTGGAAACTGCCGTTCAAACAAAACATCGATCATTTTTTGTCCTACCATCCCTGTTGCTCCTGCTACTGCTACGTTGTACTTTTTGTCCACTTGATTTCCTCCTGGTAGTAAGTCTGTTATTCGGGCAGGTCATCTTCGCATTCCCGATTATCGAGCAGGAATCCGGTGATAACGGGTTTGAAGCGGGGATCGTCTTTAACCCTGCTGTCCCACCGGCGAAGAAGGACGAAAATCAACCCCATCATTACAAATCCGATCGCTACAGCCTGCAGTTCCTGGCTGCCGGCATAGCCAAAATTGCCCGCGAACTGTATCCAGAAAAAGATACCGGCAACCAGGCCCGCCAGGGGTACGATGTAGAGCATAAAAGCCAGAAATATTACCTGGCGATCGTCTGATTCAATAACCACCCGTTGGCCTTCTTCGGCTTGGATGGGATTATGCGCTTCTATGTCTGCCTTGCGATTGCTTGCGCTCAAAATACCGCATTTCCCACATGCCCCGCAAATCAGGTGGCGCTGCAGGGAGACAACTGCTATTTCACCTTTGGTTTCAGTGACAACTCCGTACTGTTCCATAGGTAATCTCCTCCCGTAAAGTTAAATAAATCTTAGCACAACAAAGCGGGAGTAACAAGTAGCGAACCGCAGCGCCAATAAGTTAACAAAAAGAAGCCTGTCCTCTTTTTGTTAACTTATTGCGGGGGAAAAAAAAGGGCACTGCCCTAACGGCATGTGCCCTTTCTGGTCCAGCGGTTTTTTTCGTTTTTAAGCGAAGGCTTCGGGTATTTCTTTCAGGACGGCGTAGTTGAAAACAGGACCGTCTTTGCAGACATACATACCTCCTGCATTGCAGCGGCCACATTTACCGATACCGCATTTCATCCGGTTTTCCAGGGTAGTGTAAATTTGGTCGTCTTCGAAGCCCAGTTTTTTCAGGTTTTCCAGAACGAAGCGGATCATAATTGGCGGGCCGCAGGTAATCGCTATGGTGTTCTCCGGCGAAGGATCGAGGTCTAAGAGCATCTGGGGAACGAAACCAACATTGTGTGCCCAGTCTTCTTCTTCCACGTCGATTGTCAGGTGGCAGGAGAGGTCGTCGCATTTGCTCATTTCTTCGAATTCGCCTTTGAAGCAGAGATCGTTTGAGGTCCGGGCGCCATAGATCATGGTCAGCCCCTCGTATTTGTCCTGGTTGGCCTTTACGTATTCGACTATCGGGCGCAGGGGAGCCTGGCCGATGCCGCCGCCGATGGTCAAAATCTTTTTGCCCTGCCATTCGTCTATCGGAAAATTATTACCGTAAGGCCCGCGGACCATCATTTTATCGCCCGCTTCAAGCTGGTGCAGGGCCTGTGTTACTTTACCCATGCGCATTACCGAAAAGCGCAGGAATTTTCCTTCGGTCGGTGAGCAGGATATTGAAATCATACTTTCACCGACGCCAAGCACCCCGATCATGGCACACTGCCCGGGCAGGTGACTCCATTCTTCAAGCACATCCTTGTCGTCGAAAACGACTTTGAAAGTCTTTATGCAGCGCTCACCGCCAGTTTCGTACCAGGTCTCCTCAATGGTCGCCGGGTAGGGGATATAAGGGTTAGCGTGAGTTATCATAGTGCTTCTTTCACCTGCCTTATGGTTTCTATAATGTCGATATTGACAGGACAAAGATTGGTACACCGGCCGCACCCGACACAGGCAATCACGTCAAATTTATCGACATAATAGCTGTATTTATGGCTGATCCGGTTCCTGGTGCGCTCCCTGCGGGTTGGACGGGGGTTGTGCCCCGAAGTGTGCATGGTATATTCATCAAACATGCAGGAGTCCCACATGCGGCAGCGCCTGGCAGCAAGGCCTTCGGTTTCATCCTGGATATCAAAACAGTGGCAGGTCGGGCAGAGATAGGTGCAGGTACCGCAACCCAGGCATGAAGCTGAAACTTTTTGCCAGAGAGGGTCTTCCCACAGCCCGGGCAGCCCTTCGGGCACGCCTTCTGTATCGACTGTCCGCTTGATTTTTTGCTCTGCTTCACCGACCAGCTTTTCTTTTTCCTTCACGGCATCGACCCCAGCCTCGTCGAGAAGGTCTTTCGTTTCGGTCAGCAGGGCTTCGCCTTTTTTAGTCACCGCCTCAAGGAGGTAGTTTTCACCGAGATCGGCCATCAGAAGATCGAGCCCCTCGGTTGAAGCAGGGCCTCCGCCGACTGAAGGACAAAAACAGTTCATGCCGGGTTCATTGCAGGCCAAACCAACCAGGGTGGTCAATTCACGCCGCCTGGTATAGTAGGGATCGTCAATATCCCATTTAAACAGTTTTTCCACGATAGCCATGGCCCGTGCATCACAGGGCCTTAAACCGAGGACTACCGTTTCCTGCTCAAGCTGCGGTTCGTCTACCTGCGCCCCCTCCGGCTGGAATTTAAACATTGTTTCAGTCTGGGGGAAGAGCGCCCCTTTGGGCGGCACACGGGTATTATTATAATCGAGGGCAGGCGCTTCACCTTCGGCTACCGGGGCAAAGCGCATCGCATCGCCTTCTGCCTGGGGAGCCCAGATATTTTTACCGGCCAACTTTTCGACAAATTCAGGCCACTTTTCTTTTTTCAACAGCATCGCTGACATATCACCCACCTCTACAGTATGAAGTCCTCGGGATCATCAGGCTTAAAGCTGGCCTGGAACGGTTCGGCGTCGGGATCGACTCCCGGCTCGAAATCGTATTTGTCCCTTACTTCCCGGGCCAGTTTGCGATTTAACTTACCCAGGGGAATATTAGCCGGGCAGACTCGCTCGCACTCACCGCACTCGATACAGCGGCCGGCCAGGTGAAAGGCCCGGGCAATATTGAAAGCTGTATTCTCGGAAAAGTTTACCGAGCGGTTTACCCAGGTCGGGTTCAGGCGATCGAGAATGCAGTCCTGGCAGTAGCAGAGCGGGCATACATTGCGACAGCTGTAACAGCGCACGCACTTATCAAACTGCTCTGCCCAGTATTCCGCGCGCCCATCGACATCTCTGTTCTCAAGCTCCTGCACGCCTTCATCTTCCGCAAGATCCCATGTTTCAACTTCTTCGCCAAGCATGATATCGCTGACGACCGGGTTGGGGTAACGACAGAGACGGCATTTTTCAGCCAGGATTTCATTTCTGGCGATTTTAGTTTCCTCCCCGCCGCGGATGAGCAGGAAGTTTTCTCCATCCCACTTCATCTCCGCCGGTTCTTCAGTTTCCGGATATTTTTCAGCGAGTAGCGCGGCATCAACAACTCCCGGGCAGGGACAGCCGATCACGACGACTTCATCGCGCTCAATCCCTTTTTCTACCAGGAGTTGGGTCACAGCCCTGCTGTCGCATCCTTTAACCATCAGGGCGACCTTCCGGTCGTCGGGTTCCCCGCCACGCGGAACCGGCAGCTGTTCTGCCAGTGTCAGGTAGGTGGCCAGGTTGGCGGTGCAGAGGGGTGAAAAGATCAGCTCTGCAGCGCCGGCGGCGTCCTCTACAAAAGCGGGCGCGACCCGGTAGCCGTAAGTACCCTGCTTCCAACCGACCAGGTACTTAACTTCTTCACGGGCTGCGACCTCTGCCGCGGTTTTGCGTAATTGTTCCAGATCCATCTTCATTTACCCCTCCTACCAGTCGATCTGCCGACGCCTGAAACCTTCGAAAGGGCCGGCTTCTTTAGCGTCTTCAACGGTTTTTTCTACTACTTCTTTCCACTTATGCCCTTCAGAGGCCGAAACCCAGCTCATATGGAACCGCTTCGGATCGACCCCGACAAACTCCATCAGGTCCTTCAGCATACCCAGGCGTCTCCGGGCATAGAAGTTGCCTTCCATGTAGTGGCAGTCACCAGGATGGCAGCCGGAAACAAGAACCCCGTCGGCGCCCTGCTGGAGGGCGTTCATAACATAAAGGGGGTTAACCCGCCCGGAACACATTACCCTGATAATCTGGATATTGGAAGGGTAGTTAACCCGGCTGGTTCCTGCCAGGTCGGCGCCAGCGTATGAGCACCAGTTACAAAGGAACGCTACCACGTTAGGTTCGAAGTTTGCACTCATTTTAAGACCCCCAATGCTGCAATCTGCGGTAAGATCTGGCTGTCGCGGAACGATTTCGGCTGGATTGAATCGGACAAGCAGGCAGCCGAACATGAACCGCAGCCCTTACAGAGGGCCTCGTTGACCCTGGCCACCTCTACTTCGTTACCGAATCGATTGACGGTGACCATTTCAATAGCCGTGTAGGGACAGATACTGACACAGAAACTACAACCCCGGCAGGTTGCTTCATTCACGGTGGCAACCTGGGCATTGATTGTCACTTTGCCCCTGGCCAGCGGGATCATTGCCGAAGCGGCAGCCCCCTTGGCCTGGGCCACTGTGTCGGGGATATCTTTCGGCCCCTGGGCGCAGCCTGCCAAGAATACCCCGTCTGTTGCTGTATCGACCGGACGCAGTTTCGGGTGTGCTTCTAAGAAAAAGCCGTCGGGCGACTGGGAGAGCCTGAGCAGGTCCATCACCCCGCGCATATCGGCGCGCGGCTCCAGGCCGACCCCCAATACAACCATATCCACTTCGTCTTCAAGCGGTGTCGATGTCAGGGTATCTTCCACCTTGACCACGAGCTTGTTGCCCCGCTTAAATATTTCAGAAGGGTTACCGCGGATATAGCGGACATTTTCGCGGCGAACCCGATCGTAAAACTCTTCGAAGCCTTTACCGAAGGCTCTGACGTCCATGTAGTAGATCCTGATATTGGCATCGGGCAGTTTATCCCTGATCAGGTGAGCCTGCTTCGCCACATACATGCAGCAAACCCTTGAACAGTATTCGTTGCCGACGCTTGTATCCCGCGAACCGACGCACTTGATCAAGGCGACCTCTTTCGGTTCAATTTCTTCTTCCCCGTTAAAGATCTTAACTTTACCGCCGGTCGGGCCCGATGCGGAGACCAGGCGTTCCATCTCCATACCCGTAATCACGTTGGGATAATCATCATAGCCGTACTCGGGCTTGCGTGAAGCATCAAATGGATCAAAACCGGTCGCCACGATGACAGCGCCGACTTTGAACTCAACAAATTCATCTTCCTGGTCGAAACTGATCGCCCCCGCACCACAGACATCCTGGCATTTCGGGCTCTTACCGCACTTGCCCCTGCTCAGGTAGAGGCAGTTTTCAGGGTCAATGGTATACTTGGCCGGGACTGCCTGGGGAAAGGGCAGGTATATCGCTGAACGCTTGCCCATGCCCTGGTCAAACTCGCTCGGGAACCGGTCTTTAACGCGGCACTCCGTTGCGCAGTCACCGCACCCGGTGCATTTATCAAAATCGACATAGCGCGCTTTTTTACGCACCCGGACATCAAAATTGCCGACAAAGCCCTTGATTTCCTCAACTTCAGAGTAGCTTAAAAGCTCGATGTTGGGGTGGCTGGCGGCATCGACCATTTTCGGGGTCAGGATACAGGCCGAACAATCCAGCGTGGGGAAGGTTTTATCCAATTGGGCCATCCGGCCGCCCACAGAAGGAGTCTTTTCAACAAGATAAACCTTGAAGCCTGCATCGGCAATATCTAAAGCAGATTGAATGCCTGCTATACCCGCCCCGATAACCAGGGCTGCCGGCTCAGCATCAACCTCTTTTGTTTCAAGCGCTTCGAGCAGCCTGACTTTGGCTACAGAAGCGCTAACCAGTTTTTCTGCCTTGGCTGTGCCCTCTTCTATATCTTCATGGACCCAGGAGCACTGCTCCCTTATATTGGCCATCTCAAGAAAATAGGGGTTCACGCCCGCTTCCGAAATCGCCTTCCTGAAAGTCGGTTCGTGCATGCGGGGTGAACATGAAGCGACAACAATCCTGTTTAACCCCTGCTCCTCTATATCTTTCTTGATCAGGACCTGTCCCGGATCGGAACACATATAGGAATAGGTGCGCGCCACTTTTACATTAGGCAGTTTTTGAGCAAATTCTGCAACTGCATCCACATCTACTGTCGAAGAAATGTTGATTCCACAGTGACAGATATAGACGCCCACTTTTGGTTTTTCCGTCATCTGGTTTTTCATCCTCCCGCAAAGATTGGCCCTGGCACTTACTCGTGGCGCTTATTTTAGCTCCTTGAGCTTTTCAGTTAGCTTGGGCAAAACTTTGAACATATCATCGACAATGGCATAGTCGGCCACTGTGAAAATCGGGGCTTCGGGGTCTTTATTAATCGCCACAATTGTCTTGGCCCCTTTCATCCCGGCCAGGTGCTGGAAAGCTCCCGATATACCCATCGCGATGTAAAGCTTCGGTTTTACTGCTTTACCTGAGGTCCCTACCTGGCGGTCATGGGGAATCCAGCCGGCATCTGTCGCTGCCCTGGAACCGGCAATGTCAGCCTTAATTGCCGTAGCCAGTTCTTCGACCATGGGCAGGTTTTTATCTTCTTTAAGTCCGCGGCCGATTGCGACTAAAATGTCAGACTGGGTAATATCGACATCGCCGACTTCGGCTTCAACATATTCTACGAACTTACGGTAAGGCACTTCTTCTTTCAGCGGTGAATCTAACTTTTCCACATCGCCAGCCGCCGATGCCTCGGGCGCTTCGACTGCGCCTTCCCTGAAGGTAACCAGGAAGGTATCTGCAGGTTTAAAGGCCACTACAGCGTTAACTTTGCCCGAGTAAAGTTGGCGGGTTGCTTTTAATGTGCCGTCTTCAAAGGCCAATTCCACTACGTCGGCAACGAGAGGCAATTTTTTCTCCACGGCCAGGGCAGGCATGAAATCTACCCCCTGGGCAGTATGGCCGACCATCAGAACTGAGGGTTTGAGGTCATCAAGTAGAGCCGACAGGGCCATCTGGTATTTTTCGGCATTGAAGTTTTCGAAAGCAGGGTCATCGACAACCATGACCTTGAGGCCGTACCCGGTCATTTTCTTAGCCATATCATCCATGCCGCTGCCCATCAGTAAGACAACAGCTTCGCCACCCAACTCTTCAGCAATTTTGGGGGCTACAGCTAACATTTCAAACGAAACATCTCTTAGCGCTCCCTGGCGGTGTTCCGCCAATACTAAAACGTTTCCCATTATACTAAGCCTCCCTTTTGCAGGATGGACGCCAGTTTTTCAGCCTTTTCGTCCGGCTCGCCCTCAATGAATTCAGCGCTGGATTCAACTTCCGGGATATAGAGTTTCTCTAAAACAACCTGGGAAGCGTCAGCGTTGACAGCAGCAGCGTCTATACCCATGTCATCTAAGCTGACAACGTTAAGTTCTTTTTTCTGGGCCTGACGGATCCCGCGAATCGGGGCATAACGCGGTTCGTTGATACCGGTCTGGATCGTTAAAACGGCGGGCAGATCAACCTCAACTACTTCCATCAGACCGCCTTCAAGTTCGCGGTTAACCTTGACTTTGCCGTCGAGGATTTCGACCTTGTTGACCATCGAGGCGTGGTTAACGCCCAACTCTTCGGCCAGGGCCACCCCTGTGGACATATGCCAATCATCATTGGCCATACAGCCGGTCAGCACCAGGTCAAATTCCTGGTCCTTGAGTCCGCCGGCAAGCACTTTTGCCACCATCAGGGGATCGTGGGCAGCAATCCTGTCATCCTCGATGCGGACAGCTTTATCGCAGCCTTTGGCCATGGCCATGCGAATCATAACTTCAGATTTTTTGGGCCCGATTGAAAGAACGGTTACTTCGCCGCCCTGCGCTTCCTTGATAATGACCGATTCTTCAACGGCATAGTTATCAGCATCGTTAATGTCAAACGAAAAACGGCTGTCATCAACCGTAAGGCCATCGGGGTTCAGCTTTACTTCCGCTTCGGAAGTATCGGGCACATACTTAATGCAAACAAAAGTTTTCAATGTTCATGCCACCTCCTGTAAAGAATAAATACCTGTTTATGTTTCCATTAATTCACCGAGAAGCTCCATTATTTCGGCTACGCGCATTTCTTCTTCGTAGCCCAAACCTTTCATGGAGTCTTCAAGGGTCAATACACAAAACGGACAGGCCACGGCCACGATTTCAGCGCCCAGTTCTTTGGCATCTTTAATCCGCGTATCTGAAAGCCGCTCTTTCTTTGATTCCGATTCCACCCACATCTTGCCTCCGCCGCCTTCACAGCAAAGGCTGCGTTCACGGCGGCGCTCGAATTCAACCAGTTCCGCACCGGGGATGCTCTTCAAGAGTTCCCGCGGCTCATCATAAATGCCACCCTGTTTCCCGAGGTAGCAGGGATCATGATAAACAATTTTTTTTGGCAGCTCACCTTTCCAGGACAGTTTGCCGTCATTAAGAAGATCGACTAAAAGCTGGGTATAGTGAACAACAGGCGTTTTCAGGTCAGGGTAGTGAGTTTTGTACGTGGTAAAACAGTGCGGCGAGAGCGTAACAATCCGCTCTGCCTTAAACTCATTTAAGTATTCCGTGTTGTCTTCAACCTGCATTTCAAAAAGTCCTTCTTCGCCGAGGGTCAAGACTTCACTGCCGCAGCAGGATTCGTCCTCGGGCAGGAAAGCATAATCGACCCCGGCCTTGTTCAGCAGTTTGACCATGTTCTGGGCCACTGCACGCACGCGCGGGTCGTAGGCGATTGTACAGCAAACAAAGAAGAGGTTTTCCACAGGCTCGTCGGGATCGGCAATCCTGACATCCAAGCCTTCCATCCAGTCTGAACGGGTTGCCCGCGATTTCTCCCAGGGGTTACCCTCAAGAAGAACACTTTGCAGGGCATCGCGCACTGTCGGTTCGACTTTGCCGCTTTCGACAATCATTGTGCGGAGGCCGATTAATACTTCAAGTGGCTTCAGACCCTTGGGACAGCGGACAGCGCAGGTATGACAGGCAGTGCAATCCCAGATTTCAGCCAGTTTGGCCAGTTCCTCAAGTTTATCTTCATCATAAGCATCATTAACAAATTGCCGAACATTCAGGTCAGCCCGCACAGTAACCGGGCAACCGCCGGTACAGCGACCGCATTGGATACAACCAAGCAGGTCATATTTTTCGGTAAACGTTTGCATTTCGGTACTCATTAGCATACCCCGCATCATTAAGTAATTATTATGCTGCAATGCTCCCGGTAAAGCTGGTTCCTCAGCCGGTTAATGATCAGATACACTTTCCGCAGCTTCCACCTCCTCATTTTTTTAATATAATAGATAGACAATTGCGATATTTATGCTCTATTCTAAAGGATTTCGACATTTCCTTAAAATTTTCCTGCCTATATTTTTAAATTCATAAATATTTAACATGTTCAACTATTAATGCATGAAACGATCCGCAGAAGCTTCACTTTCAGGCCGGCTGCACCCTGTCAGGCTCCCCGCCCGGTTACTGCCAGCCCTTAGATCCCTGGGATGCCCGTCAGCCTGCCCGGGCAGTTTTGAACACAATGTAATTGACCCGGCCTGCGCTGCCGATCGGGAAAAAACTGCAGGATCCGTTTTTTACGCTTTCAGTTTTTCAGTCGATCAGGAAACAGCTATCCTGCCCGGAGAACCGGCGGTAATGCGACCGACCAGGTGGCCCTCGACACCGCATTCTTTTAAAGCGGCAAGATACGTTTCAAGTTTTGCCTCGGAAAGGGCAACGAGGAGCCCGCCAGAGGTCTGGGGATCGGCCAGGGTAATCAGGGTATCTTCTTTTTCTTCGGACGGACCCTGCCAGTCCAGGTAGGGCCGCATATATTCAAGGTTGCGGTAAGCGCCGCCGGGAATCATGCCCATGGCGGCCATTTCCCGGACCAGGGGGTAAAAGGGGACCAGTTTATGGTAAAGCTCCGCGGCACAGCTGCTGGAAATGAGCAGCTCATGGAGATGGCCGAGCAGGCTGAAACCTGTAATATCAGTACAGGCCGACACCCCGATTTTAACCATCGCTTCAGATGCAGGCGCGCTCAGGGCAGCCATGCTCTTTTCGACAACTGCAGCTTCTTCCTTTGAAACCATATCCCCCTTGATGGCAGTAGCAATGATACCCGTGCCAAGAGGCTTGGTCAGGACAAGGCAGTCTCCGGTTACCGCCCCGCTGCCGGTAACCATTTGATCGATCTCGACCAGGCCGGTTACAGCTAGCCCGTATTTCGGTTCGGGATCTTCGATGCTGTGTCCGCCGACCAGGACAGCCTTTGCTTCAATTATTTTGTCGTAACCGCCGCGCAGGATTGCCTCCATGATCCCGAGAGGCTGGCAGGAGGCTGGGAAACAGATAATATTCAATGCGGTCAGCGGCTTACCGCCCATGGCGTAAACATCGCTAAGGGCATTGGCGGCAGCTATCTGGCCGAAACTGTAGGGGTCATCGACAATCGGGGTGAAAAAGTCGACCGTCTGGACCAGGGCCTGTGTTTCGGAAATACGATAGATACCCGCATCAGAAAAATGCTGCTCGCGGTTCAGGTAATTCGGATCATCTATAGCCGGTAAACGACGCAGAACCTGCGCCAGGGCCTCAGGCCCAATTTTTGCTGCTCAGCCTGCGCTGGTAGTCATATTGGTCAGGCGAATTTCTTCACGGCTCATCTAATAAACCTCCTTGTTGCCAGAACGGGTCCTGTACTAACGTTTGAGGGCAATACGGTGGTCTTCGACCCGCCTGGTAACCCTGACCTGGTCGAAATGTTCGAGCAGGGCCTGGGCGTACTTACGTGAGCTGCCGGTTAAGTCGCGGAATTCGCCGAGGGTCAGCTTGTCGTTTTCGGCGAAATGTTTCTGCAACAGTTTTAATGCTTCATCGTAGGCGTCGCGGTGAAAGTAGAGCTCTTCGCTTATTTTAACCAAAATTCCGCTGCTGACAAGATAATTATAGAGTTCTTCTTTGCGGCCCTGGCCTTCCCCGATCTTCTCCAGGGCATCTTTTACAGACGGAGGCTGGAGCCAGCTCGTGCGGTAAAGACCGGTGAGGCTGTCGAGCTTACTTTTATCCTGTGCCGAAGGATCTGCTTTGAAATCATACAGCGAGACCAGATCACTTTTAGCTGAAACCAGTTCCCTGTCCCGCAGGCTCTTGAGCAGGGCATCATAGTCGCGCTGGGTAAAGGCAGACGGCAGCAGTCCTTTAAGACGGGCCCTTGACATGCCGGGGGCCAGAGGTTGTTCACGGTGGAATTTTCCCAGCTCAGCGAGCAGTTTTTCTTCATATTCTTTTAATACTGCAGTAACGATGCAGGCGCTGCCCAATTTTTGCACCAGCCCCCTGGTGATAAGCTCATCGAGAATAGCGGCAACTTTATCCTGCCCGAGCCGGGTTTCTTTAGCCAGGCGGCTGATATCGGCAGCTTTAAGTTCTTCAAGTTTGCGGCGCACGAAGGCGGAATCGCCCCCCGCCGAAGGGGCCTGTTTAAGTTCCTGCAGCCGCTCGATTACGTCGGGGCGAAAACGGCGGTGTTTTACGGGGTAAGGATCGAGCACTTTTCCGCCACCGATCGTGGTCATCGGGGAGTAGGAACGAATCACGAACGGATCCCCGCGCTCTGCGACCAGGGGGCGATCGAGACGGCACTGAACGAGAGCGCTTTGCCCCGGGCGCAGCTCTTTTGTATCAAGCAGGTGAAGCCGTGCGACAGTGCGGGCCGTACCGAGGAAAAAGTGAACCGGATCCAGGTTTTTTATCTGCCGCGGCGCCCGCTCTAAGAGGTCGATCGACACATCGATTAGCCCGGTCTGGCTGTAGTAACCGGGATTGCTGATCACACTGCCCCTTATAACCTGGCCCTTTTCCAGGCCTGAAAGGTTCAGGGCAACCCTGGTGCCCGCAACTGCTTCCTGTACATCGTCATCATGAACCTGAATATTACGCACTCTTACATCGAGACCGGGAGGGATAATAGAGACGGTGTCGCCAACCCTGACCGATCCCTGGACAAGGGTCCCCGTGACAACGGTTCCGAAACCGGAGATCACAAAGGACCTGTCTACCGGTAAACGCAGCGGACCGGAAGAATCACGCGGTTCAAGGTCAGCGGTAAGACTGTCGATCATGCTTTTTAATTCTTCTATACCTTCGCCCCTGATAGCGGAAACGGCGTGGATTGGGGCCTGTTCCAGAAATGTGCCTTCCAGCGCTTCCCTGATTTCATCCCTGACCAGTTCGCGCCATTCTTCTTCGACCAGATCAATTTTGGTAATGACGACAATCCCGGTTCTTGTGCCGAGCAGTTCTAAGATGTCGAGATGTTCGCTGGTCTGGGGCATAACCCCCTCGGTGGCATCAACAACGAGCATGACCAGGTCCATTCCTGCTGCGCCGGCCAGCATATTGTGGATAAACCGCTCGTGCCCAGGCACATCGACTACCCCGGCCAACCTGCCGCCGGGCAGCCTGAAGGGGGCAAAGCCCAGGTCGATAGAGATTCCGCGTTCTTTTTCTTCCTGGAAACGATCGGTATCGATTCCGGTCAACGCTTTAATCAGAACTGTTTTGCCGTGATCAACATGGCCCGCCGTTCCAATAATTAGCTGCTCCAAGCTACCAACACTCCTTATTTAGCGCTGCTGGGATTCTAAATGATTAATCCGGGATCGGCCGCGACGCCTTACCGCATTGCCATAGTGAAACTGCAGGAGGCGGGACCCGGCACACCGTGACGGAACCTCTCCTGTTCGGTTGAACTGCAGGTTATCGTTCCAGATAAAAGCCGGTTTTTTTCGTTTACCCCTTGTAAGCTCTTCGAACCGCCTCAACAAGGATTGCTTCCTGATCTTCGAAGATAGTCCGGGGGTCGAAGAGCAGGGTGTCGTGCTGGAGGCGCAAAATTACCGGTGGATTGGTATGCCTCAGCTTTTCGGCCAATTCACCCGGGGGCATATCATCTTCAGGCAGCTTTACTGCTGCCAGGTAGGTGGGCAGTTCTGCTGTCGGCAAAGCCCCGCCGCCTACCTTTGAAACACTTTTAACAACGCTGACAGGGGCAGCGCCGAAAATACCGCTTAAAGCTTCGGCCAACTTGTTAGCGCGCCGTTTCAGGTTATCGGTTTCAGCAGTGAGCATGCGCCAGACCGGTATTTCCAGGAGGGCTTTTTCTTCGTCAAGGTAGAGGCGGAGAGTAGCCTCGAGGGCGGCTATGGTAAATTTATCGACCCGCAGGGTTCTCGCCAGCTGGTTAGATCGTATGTTTTCAATTAAATCTTTACGCCCGACTATTATGCCTGCCTGGGGGCCGCCCAGCATTTTATCGCCGCTGAAAGTAACCAGATCGACGCCTGCGGCAATGCTGTCCTGAACGCGCGGTTCGAAGGGCAGGCCGTATTTTTCCAGATCGAGCAGAACACCGCTTCCGAGATCTTCAATTAGAAGCAGTTCGTGCCTGTGGGCCAACTCGGCAAGTTCGGCGGCATTTACTTCTGCAGTAAAACCGACCATGTAATAGTTGCTGGCATGGACCTTGAGAAAAGCGGCCGTATTATCAGCAACCGCAGCCTCGTAATCGCGCAGGTAGGTTTTATTGGTCGTGCCGACTTCAATCAGGCCGGCACCGCTGGCGCTCATGATATCGGGGATGCGAAATGAACCGCCTATTTCTACCAGTTGGCCGCGGGAAACGACCACCTCCCTGTCGGAGGCGACCGTGTTTAAAGCAAGAAAAACGGCTGCAGCATTGTTATTCAGGACGACAGCCGCTTCGGCTCCGCACAGTTCACATAGCAGCTCTTCCAGGTGGTCGTGGCGTGAACCGCGTGTACCGCTGTGCAGGGAGAATTCTAAATTATTGTAGTTTGCAGAAATGCTGTTTAAGGCCTTCACTGCAGCGCCGGCCAGGGGTGCACGGCCCAGATTGGTATGGATAATAATACCTGTAGCATTAATTAGCGCTTTCAGGTTCGAACCCGCATTCTTTTCGGCCAGTGCGGCCGCTTCCATGGCCAGGGTGGCCGGGGACAGGTCAATATTCTCCGGGATTTTATCAGGATCAGTATAGCTTGTTATTGTCCGGCGATAAGAGTCAATTGTTTCCTGGGCTGCCTGCAGAATGACGCGGCGGGGCAGGCGCTTGACCAGATCTTCCAGCAACGGCTCACGCAGGAGCCGGTCGACTGCGGGCAGTTCCCTGAGCAGTGATTGATAACTATCCATTTTACAACCTCTTTTCAAGAATAATTACAATCAAAATTTTTGCTGACTTCATCCTGGTTGTAGCAAAAAACCCTATCCTGTCAACCATTTGAGCTTTCCAGTATTATAACAATTTAAAAAGCTGCTTGGCAACTTAACTGCAGGCAATACAGCACATTCTGCCCGGCGGCCGCTGCCGGGCACGGGGAAATCCTGCCCGGCCGGGCGAAAAATTTGCCGGCACAAACAGCTAGCCCCTTTCTTTGACTGTATAGCCGATCGAGAGGCCGAGCGGCTTTGTTTCAAGATAGCTTCCCGCACAAAACCCGAGCAGATCGCATCGTTCGAAGTCAATTTTGCCTTTTTCGGTAAGGACTCCTTCCTCGACGTAAGAACTGACTAACCTGCCGATAAATAAGGTGTGGCTTCCAAGCTCAAGGACATGTTCAACCCTGCACTCCATGCTGATCGGACATTCAGCGATCATCGGGGCCCGTTCGAGAGAGCCTTTCGCAGCAGTGAGGTTAAAATGCTCAAATTTGTCGAGATCGCGACCGCTCAGATTGCCGCATCCGTCGGCCAGGTCAACCTGAGCCCTGTTGGGAAGGTTTACAGTAAACTCCCCGGTGTCCCTGATCAAATCATGGGAGTGGCGGTTGGCGCGCACCGCTGCGGATATCATGGGGGGAGACGAATTTACCACTCCCACCCAGGCCAGGGTTATGATGTTGCTTTCTTTTTCGTTACCGCAACCGATCAGGGCCGGAGGGATCGGGCCAAGTAACAATTGGGTTGGCTGTTTTTGCTTGGTCATAAATATCCTCCTTAATTTTCCTTGCGATACACCGGGTTAAACTGAAGGGAGCACCCGGTTCCAGGAATAGAGCCAAAACGGTGTACTGTTTTATTTGGCTGAAATTATATATTTCTCACCTTCCCGGGCTTGTTCGGCCGCGGTGAAATATTTCTGCGCCTCAGCCAGGGAAACTTCTAAGTCGCCTTCGGGATGGTGATGGGTCAACAGCAGCCTTTTAACTCCTGCAGCAGCGGCAATTTGTGCGGCCTGTGCCGAACTTAAGTGGTTGGGCAGGCTTTTTTCAATATCGACTTCCAGGAAGTTGGCTTCGCAGAGAAAAAGATCCGCACCCGAAGCAAATTCTTCAAGGTCGCAGTAATATTCTGTATCGCTCGAGTAGACCAGGGTCCCAGAAGGCGATTCGATGCGCATGGCCAGGGAGGGAACAGCATGAATGCCTGTCCGGGTTTGAATTGTAAATGGCCCGGCTTGCAGATCTGTTCCCGGAACCTGGGTGTTGACAGCGTAAGCATTTTTATAAGGCAAGCGCTCAAATTCGGCTTCAGGGGTTCCGGGAGCATAAAGCGGCAGCGGCTTGCTGCGCAGCCCGCTTTTATAAGCAATTTCAAGCCCATAGCGCATGATCATGATGTCTGATACGTGGTCGGCGTGCAGGTGGGAAAGAATAACCGCATTTAAATTCCGGTAATCCAGATGCTCCTGCAGGCGGCTTAATACACCGTTGCCGCAGTCAATTAGCAGGTTAAAGTTTTCTTCCTGCAGCAGGTACCCGGAGCAGCATCCACCCTGCGGCGGGTAAGGTCCGTAACAGCCCAATACTGTCAACTGCATTGCTCCAACCTCCTTTAACTTTAAACAAAACGGATCGCCCGGATCCTTAAAAAACATTTCCACCAAAGCGCCTGTTGTCCCCGGCAAACTTGATAAACAGGCGATAAAATCTTGCATAATTACATACGATAAGGTATTTCGAGTATAACATAGAATCAGTTATTGTTTAAATTAACGGATAACTATGTTTATATCTGCTCACGCCTCCAAAGGGAGCCGGATATTCCGGCAGGTTGGTTGAACAGATCCCTTTATTTATTATATTATTTACCAGGAAAACTGTTCATGGTATCCAGGGCAAAATATTAATTCCGGGGCAGAAAGATGAGGATGGGCAGCACTGCAGCTGGAACTACCGCAAAGACTCCCGCCGCTTCAGTCATTTCTCCTTTAATAACGGTCGATTCGCTTGCCGGCATGGATAAAAAAAGCAGCCGGCTTTAAGTGATCGTCAAAGAATTCAACTTATGGATGGCATAAAAACAAGCCCTAAAGTTTCCCTGGTGGGACAGTTGACCTGTGCCCCTGCCCCAATCAGGTAATTTTTATCACTTTGACTGCCCCTGTGTTGATTTTTTCCTGCAGGGCTTCTTTTACTTCCTTTTTGGAGCTAAAGTACAGGATCTGCCAGCCCTGTTCGGTGATGGTGGAGAGCATGTCGAGGAGCAGTTCTAACCTTACGGAGTCGGCCTTGATGAAGGGGTCGTCAAGGATAAAGAAGCCTTTGCTGCCTGCGAGCATTTTTTCGCCCAGGGCGAGCCTGATCACAAAGTATAGTTGATCATAAGCCCCGCCCGATAGCTGAGCGGCTTCAAGTACCGTACCGTCGGCGCGGACAGTCTTGATCTTATTTTCCCTGCTCTCGAAAAATACTTCCCTGTAGAGCCCGCCGGTGATCATGTTGAAGTAGCCGCTGACCGGGTTGGCCGGGCCGAAGAGGGCGGTTACTTTTTCTTCTTCTTCCTGTTCGATAGCACTTAGGATATCGCGGGTAATCTTGGCGTTTGCGCTGTCCTCTTCCCGGGTCTGAAGCCATTTTTCCACTTTCAGCTGCACTGCTTCAAGGTCCACGGTGGTCTGACAGACGAGAGCGCCTTCCCGATCGGCGTGAAGCAGTTCACCTGCTTCCTTTTCAATGTCGCGCAGTTGATTTGTGCGCTCCTGCATTTTTTCAGACAGGTCCCGGGATTCATGTTCTAATTTTTCTTTTTGTTCAATGAGTCCGGCGTACGCAGCCTGATCAAAGCTGAGGCCCTTCGCTGCGCCCGAGTAACCCTGCAGTTTCGCTACCTGCTCATGCCAGAATGCGATGCGCGCATCAGTGGATGGGAGCTCTCCCGCCCTTTTGAAATGGCTGGCGAGAATGCTTTCCTGTTTTTCTATTTCACCCTTAAGCTGATCCCTGCGGCCCAGGGTTGCGCTGTATTCTTCCAGAGACTCCAGGCCGGCTTTGCGCCTGATTAATGCGGCCCGGCCTTCCGCTTCCCCGATCCTGCGTAGTTTTTCTTCGCGATCCGCCCGCAGGCGGCGTTCTTCTTTTTGCTGCCATTCAAGCCAGTTTTCCGCTTCGCCCAGCCGGGCCGATTTAGCGGAAAGCTCCGTTTTCAGGGCACCCAGGGCTGAGCGGACAGCCCGGATATGATCTGCCGGCAGACCGGCTTTTCCGGCTTCACTGCATATCCCGGCTTCAATCGACGCCATCCGGCCTTTTTTATGAAGATAACTGTACTTATTAGCGGCCAGCAGGATGGTCAGGGCTGCCGAAACAATAAAGACGGGAAGCAGCCACCAGTGCGGCTGGGCGCTTAACCCGGCCAGGCTCAGCACCAGGATCAGGGCGGTAACTGTAGCTGTCCGGTTGTAGAATGGGGAGTTGACCAGCTCTCCCTGCCTGTGCAGGTCAAGTTCAACCTGTTCATATTCGGCCAGCTTTGGCTCAATTTTTTCTGCCGCCGCAACTGCTTCCTGTTCGGCTTTTTTATAAGTTCTTTTTATTTCGTTAAGTTCGCTGCGTGCAGACTCCAGGGTTTCCCCGTGTTCCGCGATTTCGCTTTCGAGATGTTCCAGGTCCCGGCGGTAGTGATCCAGGCTTGATTCAGCCCGCTGCCAGTCTTCATAATCTTCTTGATTGTAATTTAGAAGGGTTTCAGTTTCGGCCAGGGCAATCTCCAGCCGCTTTAAAGCTTCGGACCCTTTTTCATAAAGTTCCCTGTTTTCAGCCGCCCGGTAGAGGTTTATTTTTTCAGCTGCAGCGCGCCTGCGGGCATCCAGCCCGGAGAGCTCTTCTTCGAAACGGCTGAAACCTTCTTCCTGCAGCTGCGCGAGCAGCGCAGCTGCTCTTTCAAGCAAGCTGCGACCTTTTATAATTTTATCTTTAAGTTTCAGAGGGGCGGTATTCAGGTATTCGCCGCCTGCAGTGATTCCACCCAGTTCGCAAACCTTTCTTTTGAGCTTCTCAATTTCACCTGTCCGCAGCCCGGTCAGGCGGTTGGTAATATTGCGGTAAAATGTATTTTCTTCGTTAATCGATAAATCGCTGTCCCGGATCACGAAGATGTTGGAAAACTCGGCCGGGCTGATCCCGAATAAATCCTCAACCGTACCAGCTTCAGGAAGTTTTATTTCTTCGCCGGCCTGTTCCTCGATAATCAGAAAGCCTTCAGGGTTCTCATCAACTCTTCCGATCCCTTTAAAATGGTTAACCCCTTTTCCCATCAGCATCCTGAGCAGGGCGTCGATAGTAAGCGTTTTACCCTCTTCATTGGGCCCGAAAAAGAGGTTAAAAGGCCCGGTTTGTTTAAGACCGCTGTCAGGCAGGGGTCCGTAGCGCCTGATCATAAATTCTTTCAGGTTCATGCTTTCACCACCCTGAAGGCACTGATCAGCATCTCTTTGATCTTTTCTTTCTGTTCGCCAGGGCAATCGGTTTGATCAAGCTTCTCTTTGAACTGCCTGAAGAGATCATCTTCAAGGATGTGCCGGACATCAGCTAATTCCAGGCCGGGCTCATCGGCAAAGCGTTCGCCTGCCCTCTTCTTGATGGCTGCAACCAGTTCTTTTTCAGTCAGGCCCAGGGCAGAACCGTCGAAAAGACCCTGCACGGTAAGTAATATTTTGGCCAGGGGATGGGTCAGTTTTAACTTATGATCCAGAACTTCAAGGGGGTCTTCATGGCTGAAGGGATCGAGTTCCAGAACCATCTCTTCGTAATGATTAGTATTGAGGGGTATTTCAAGCGGGACTTCACCGGCGCTGATCAGGTTTGCTTTCCTGACTCCTGTTTCCCGCCTGGTTACAGCAACAGGCGAACCGGGATAGATAAACAGCCCTCCCCCGGGCAGCTTCCAGCTGGCGTAGCGTGAGTGGAAATGGCCTGCTAAAACATACTGCAGGGGCAGGGGCGCGAAATAGGAAAGCCTGGCGGGCATGTAGCGCAGGTTCCCTTCGTCACCCATATCTTCACGGGAGAAGTAAGCATCGAGCAGTTCGCCGTGGAATAACAGGTAATTGGCCTGATCGGGATTCATCAGGGCTGCCATTTCCCGCAGGCGGCTAACCAATTTTTCTCCGCTGATCTGCTCATAGGGCAGACCCCAGATAACAGCATCTTCTATCAGCGCCGGTTCCTGCCAGTTGTTGATTACAGTAACATTCTCCCCGAAATAAAGACCGCTGCGGTAAGCACTGTGATCATGGTTTCCCGGAAGGATTACTGTCTGAAAGTCTCCGCTGCCGATCGCTGCGCGCAGCCGCCCTCTCATTTTTTCTGCTTCGGTACCGTGATCAAAAAGATCTCCTGAAATAACCAGCGCAGAGATTTTGTGCTGCCCGGCCAGCCTGACCAGTTCATCGAGAGCGGCCCAGCCTTTTTCATCTTTTTCGGTCAGGTGCAGGTCAGCCGTATGCAGGACAGACAAAGGTTTTCATCTCCTCTGTGCGGTTCTGAAATGATAAAGGGGCGATTGATTCGCCCCTGTTTTGACATGGTTAAGAAGTAAGGTCGTGCAAGATTACCTTGCTTTGATCTTTTTGAACAGCCGATCGCCCCGTAAAGCAACTGCAGTCAGCACTAAGCCAAATGCAACCATGCCGATGACGGCCTGCCTGAAGCGGGTGACGGCTGTTTCAATATACATTCCTGTTGAGGGACCGGCAAAGCGCAGCATCTGATCAGCCGATATCGTAACAACGACCAACAAAAACAAGGTGATGGCCAGGACAAGAATCCCCGGGCCGAGAAAATCCCTGAACTTGTGATCGATAAAATACAGGAAGATCAGCATAAAACCGAATGAAGCAAGGCAAAGCCAGAATACGTTATGAATAACCAGCGGCTGCAGGTCGGCGGTAAACATCACCAGGTCCCTCTCCAGGCCGGTGGCCTCGGTAACGATTAAGCTAACAGTATCCCGGGCCTGAACCCCGAAGAGTGATATTGTAAGGTAAGTTAGAAGCACAATAAGAGAAAACAGAAAACTGATCACAATTTTAGCTGAAACCTTTAGGCTATGCAAATACTATTCCTCCCCCATAAAAAGATTGTCTCTTAAATAAACCACATTCCAGGTCCAGCATCTTATATAGAGTGCGAAAGGAAATGCTTTGCTTGCAGCTGCCCGAAGATCCGGATCCCTTTGCAGGTTTGAGCAGGTACGTGCGAAAAATTGAAATTAAACTTACCTATTCGACCGACGGGTGCGATAATCCTGCTTTTTAACTCTTTTTTTGTTGCCCGGAAGCAATCCATGATTCTAAGTTCGAACCCTTACAGATAATTGTCTGCGAGCGGTCGGGGCCGACTGAAACCAGCTCAATCTTAATCCCGACACTTTCCTCAATGGCATCCAGGAAGTTCCTGGCTGCCGCAGGAAGGTCTTCCAGCCTGCGGGCTCTTGAAATATCCTCATCCCAGCCCGGAAATGACCGGTAAACGGGTTCGCACTCTTTCAGTTCTTCAATGCTTAGGGGAAAATTATTGATTACTTCCTCCCCGCAGCGGTAAGAAACCGCCATATTAACCTCGTCCATACCACTGAGCACGTCGAGCTTTGTCACGGCCAGGCCGGTCAGGCCGTTTACCATCGCTGCGTAGCGGGCTATAACGCCGTCGAACCACCCGCAGCGACGCGGGCGCCCCGTGGTTGTCCCGTATTCATTGCCGCGTTCCCTGAGCTGATCTCCGGCTTCGGTGTGATCTTCAGTGGGGAAGGGGCCTTCCCCAACCCTGGTTGTATAAGCCTTGATTACCCCCAGGGCCTGGCTGATGTGCTGCGGCCCGATACCGTTACCTGTAGCGGCCGCTGCGGCAACGGTAGATGACGAGGTAACGTAAGGGTAGGTGCCGTGGTCTATGTCAAGCAGGGCTCCCTGTGCCCCTTCGAATAAAACTTTTTTACCCCCGTTTAAGTTTTCGACTAAAAGCTGCGAACTGTCTGCAACCATCGGACCCAGCTTCTCCAGCGCGGGACGGTAAAGTTCGGCCAGCTCATCCAGGTCGTAGCCGGCATGATCGTATATTTCTTTCAAAAAACGGTTCTGCAGGGGCAGTATGCCGGCCAGGCGTTCGCGAAAACGCTCATAAGCGGTCATGTCAATCGCCCTGATCCCTCGGCGCATGATTTTATCGGCATAAGCCGGACCGATACCGCGCCCAGTGGTGCCGATCTTCTTTTCACCCAGCAATTTTTCATTCGCTTCATCGAGATCCTTGTGATAGGCCATGTTCAGGTGGGCTTTTCCGCTGATGCGCAGGTTTGAGGTATCGATTCCGCGCTTTTGCAGTTCGGCCAGCTCTTCGACCAGCACCAGGGGATCTACAACCATGCCATTGCCCAGCAGACAGAGGGTCCCCGCATTAAGAATTCCTGAAGGCACATGGTGCAGTTTAAATATATTGGCGCCGTAAACAACAGTGTGGCCGGCATTGTTGCCGCCCTGAAAGCGGGCAACGACATCGGCTACGCTGGCCAGGTAGTCAATCACCTTACCTTTACCTTCATCGCCCCACTGGGCGCCGACTACAGCCAGGCTATTACTTTTTTTCATAAAAGCACCGCCTATCCTCTACTGATTTTTTCTTTTAATATCTCATTTAACCGGCCCGGGTCAGCCCTGCCCCCTGTCATAGCCATAACTTTGCCTACCAGGAAGGCAAGCGCTTTGTCCTTCCCCTGCCGGTAACTTTCAACGGCATCAGAGTTTTCGGCAATAACCTGCTCAATCAGGGGCAGCAGCTGCTCATCACCTGCTATCTGTTCCAAACCTTTTTCACGCACCAGCTTTTGCGGGCTTTTGCCGCTGAGGACCATTTCAGTAAGCAGTTCCTTGGCCACGGGGCGGTTGATTTCACCCCCGTCGAGCATGGTTAACAGTTCGGCAAATTTTTGCGGATCAGTTTCTGCTGCAGTTTTACCGCTTTCGCGCAGCTGGTAGAGCAGATCGCCCCGGACCCACTTGGACAGGTTCTTATAGTCACTGTATAATTTTGCTGCCGCCTCAAAAAAGTCCCCCAGAGGGCGGTTGACTGTAAAAAGAACCGCTTCACTGCCGGAAAGGCCATACTGCTCTTTTAATCGGACCCGGCGGGAAGCAGGCAGTTCAGGCAGGGTAGCGGCAATTTGATTAATAAAAGAATCCTCCAGAACCAGGGGCAGGAGATCCGGTTCGGGAAAATAACGGTAATCCGAGGAACCTTCTTTCCCGCGGAGAGGAATGGTTTCTTTTTTTTCTTCATCCCAGTGGCAGGTCTCCTGAACTACGACGCCGCCGGCGGACAAGAGCTCTTCCTGCCTGTTTGCTTCAAAGTTGAGGGCCAGCTCGACAGACCTGAAGGAGTTCATGTTTTTCACCTCGACCTTGGTGCCGAGTTCCTTCTGTCCAGCCGGCCGGAGCGAGATATTGGCATCACAGCGCAGCGAACCTTCTTCCATTTTGCAGTCAGAGGCACCTGTATAGAGCAGCACAGAGCGCAGTTCTTCCAAAAAGAGGCGCGCTTCACGGCCGGAAGCCAGGTTGGGAGCGGTCACTATTTCAAGCAGGGGAATCCCGGCCCGGTTGTAATCGACGAGGGAGTATTCGGAACCCATGATCGATTCCCCGGAATGGATTAACTTACCCGCTTCCTCTTCCAGGTGCACTCTTTCCAGGCTGATATTCCTTACCTCTTCATCAAATTCAATCTGCAGAAAGCCGCCCCCGGACAGCGGCCGGTCATACTGGGAGATCTGATAGGCTTTCGGCAGATCGGGGTAGAAGTAGTTTTTACGGTCAAAACGGCTCTGCGGGTGAATGCAGCTATTCAGGGCCAGGGCCACAGTAACAGCCATTTCTATCGCCCTGCGGTTAAAGACCGGAAGGCTACCCGGCAGGCCGAGGCAGACCGGACAACAGTTTGTATTCGGTTCCCGCCCGAAAGTGGTACTGCAGCCGCAAAACAATTTGGAGAGCGTCTGCAGCTCGAGGTGAATTTCAAGGCCAATTACAACTTCATATTTCATTTAGACTTCTCCTCCTTCGGGGAGCTTTACCCTCGGGCGAAGGGACACAGGGTCCCGCTTCTGCTCCAGGAAACATGCTGCTTTCAACAGCAGACCTTCCCTGAAGGGGGAGGCTGTCATCTGCATGCCAAGCGGAAGGCCTTCTGAACTGATACCGCAGGGTACGGAGAGCGAGGGCACCCCGGCCAGGGCATCTGTAATATTGCAAACATCCGACAGGTACATCTGGAGGGGATCTTCAATTTTTTCACCGATTTTAAAAGCAGGGGTGGGTGTGGTAGCCCCGACCAGGATGTCGAAGCGCCTGAAGGCTGCTTCGTAATCACGGCGGATCAGGGTTCTCACTTTCATAGCCTGCAGGTAGTAGGCATCATAGTAACCGGCACTTAAAGCATAGGTTCCGATCATAATCCTGCGTTTAACTTCCGCTCCAAACCCTTTGCCCCTGGTAGCGCTGAACATGGTCTCGATATTGTCTCCGCCGTGGTTATAGCCGTAGCGAACGCCATCATAACGGCCGAGATTAGAGCTTGCTTCCGAGGGGGCAATCAGGTAATAGGCCCCCAGCCCATAATCTGTTAAGGGCAGTGAAACCTCGTCGACTTCTGCGCCGTGATCTTTAAAAAGAGTTACCGTTTTCATCACGGCAGCAGTTATCTCAGGATCAAACCCCGTGGCGACATTCTGTTTAATCACGCCGATTCTTAGCTTCTTAACCCCGTCTTCGAGGTGAGCTGTATAATCGGGCACCGCTTCTGAAACAGCGGTAGAATCGAGCGGATCATGGCCGGCGATGACATTCATGAGCATGGCGCTATCCCGCGCAGTCAGCGATAACGGGCCGATTTGATCGAGAGAGGAAGCAAAGGCAATCAATCCATAGCGGGAAACCCGGCCGTAAGTAGGCCGCAGGCCGGTCAGACCGCACAAAGAGGCTGGCTGGCGGATTGAACCGCCTGTATCAGAACCGAGGGCCAGGGGGGTCATGCCAGTGGAAACTGCAACAGCTGAACCGCCGCTGGAGCCGCCGGGGACACGCTCTAAATCCCATGGATTGCGGGTAGGGTAAAAGGCAGAGTTTTCGGTAGAAGAACCCATCGCAAATTCATCCATGTTGGTTTTGCCCAAAAGGGGCAGTCCGGCTGTTTTTAATGACTCTATGACGGTAGCATCATAAGGGGGTATATAGTTCTCTAAAATTTTCGAGGCGCAGGTCGTACGCAAACCCCGTGTACTGATATTGTCCTTAACCGCTATCGGCACCCCGGCCAGGGGATGCAGCTCCTCGCCGCCCGATCTCCTGCTGTCGACAACACTTGCCGTCTCGAGAGCCATTGCCGGGGTATGGGTGATAAACGCTTTTACATACGGTTCAATCAGTTCGATACGATCCAGAAAACTCAGCACAACTTCAACAGAACTGACTTCTTTATTCTGAAGCAGTTGGCTCAGACTCGATGCAGTCTGTTCGTATAGTTTCATATCAGCCCTCTTTTCTAACGTTATCAACCGGTAAAATGCTCCTGGCCGGTCAATCGGGATCGGTTCTGATGATACTCGGAACGCGGAAATATTCTTTCTGGCGGCGGGGGGCATTTTGCAGCACCCTGCTTAAAATCAAAGACGGCCTGGTCTGATCATCGCGCAGGACTGCTGGCATGTCAACAACATGTGATGTAGGCTCGACTGCAGAAGTGTCAAGCTCCTGGATTCGCCTTGCGGTATCTAAAATGTCGCTTAACTGACCTGCCATGCGCTCTTTTTCTGCAGGCTCCAGCGTAAGGCGGGCCAGCCGGGCTACGTAATCAACTTCCCTGCTGAAATCAATAGCCATATTAATAAGCCTCCCGTAGGAATAATAAAAGCCTGAAAACAATAAACCGGCTTCCCTGAGCCGGTTCCGGTAGTTACTTAGCGTCTAGCGTGCGTAACAGGCACCTGTTTCTAAGGCCTGTTTTATTTCGCAGCAGTCCGGATCTGTTTATCTTGAGCGGTTTAAGTATCACAGAATAATTTTAATCTAGATACAAAGTCCAGTCAAGGAGAGCGCCGGTCTATGGCTATATTTATTTTTCAGGACCTGCTCGCGTCTCCGAAGCAATCCGTTTCTCCGGCCGGCTGTAAGCGAAACAGTTCCTTTTTTAATACCGTAAAACCCTGCGGCACTTTAATCGCGACTCCCGGCCAGTAAGGTTTATAAATAAGAGCGCTTCCCTTTTAAACTATGCTATAATCAGGTCGAAGCTGTTTAACGGCAGTCGGCCTGACAACCTGAACAGCATTGCGCCCGGCCGTTACATCAGCATCGGTGCCGGAAATAATAAAGAAACCGGGGTTGCCGGATGGACGAGCCAGTAAATAAGCATGGCAGCAATACAGGGAACAAACCGGGTATGACGCCCGGAGAAGATAATATTTTTGATCTGGCTGTGATCGGAAGCGGCCCGGCCGGGTCACTTGCAGCAGCGCTGGCTGCTGAATCAGGGTTGTCGACAGTGTTCCTGGAGAGCAAAAAGCACCCCCGCACAAAGATATGCGGCGGTTTTCTTTCCGCTCGCAGCATTGCCCTGCTGCCCGGTGATTTTAAAATTTCTTCGCTGCACTCCGAGGCTGTTTACCAGGTATCGGTAATCAAGAAAAGAAAACCTTATATTTATAACAGCAAAAAACGCCTGGGCCTGGTTATCGACAGGAAATATTTTGACCGGCTGCTGGCTGAATATGCCCGCAGCAAGGGCGCCCGGTTAAGAGAAAATGAACCCCTGCACGCGTTAAATATAATTAGTGCCGGAAACGGGAAAGACACATACTACCTTCTGGAAACCGGCCTGCCTGCCGGGGGATCATTAAAAGCCCGTTACCTGGTTGCCGCAGACGGGGCTATGGGGGCTACCGCACAGCTTGCCGGGCTTAGAAAATACAGGAAGGGTCCGAGCGGCTGGGGCCTGTCACATATAACTAATACCAAGTCAAAAGTAGCTGACACGGGAACTTTGAAATTTTACCCCCTCCCTTTCCTGGGCGGGATGGGCTGGTCATTTAGCGGTCCTGACTGGACAAATCACGGCGCAGGAGGCCTTTTAGGCAGGCGCCTGCTGATAAAGGCTTTCCACAGAATATTTTACGATGAGCCGGAAAACATGAACCCGTCATCCTGGCCGCTGCCCTTTCTCGGTCCGCTGCAACAGGTTGCTGAAGGTAACCTGCTGTTAATCGGGGATGCTGCGGGCCTGGTCGAACCTTTTTCAGGAGAAGGCCTTTACAACTCTTTTTCCAGCTCTATCCTCGCCGTTGAGGCAATCAGGGCGGCCGAGAGGAAGGGTGGTAATGCCGCAGATTTTTACAACTTATTTTTCAGTGAGCATTTTCGAAAAAACTTTGCCGCCTGCCTCTGGGGAGCTTTTCTGCTTTATGCCCGCTCTGTTTTAAGGCCCTCTTCCCTGCCTCATTACATGGCAGCCCTGATGGAAAACAAACTCTGGTTTAACCGCGATGTCGGCGATTTAGCTGCCCAGGCAGACGATCCTCTCACCGATATAATCAAGGATTGAAGAAAGTTTGCCTTCCTGATAATAGTAACGGGGAACCCTTTTATCCACAGCACAGAGCAGCTCGTAGTTGATTGTCCCAATCTGCCCGGCTGCTTCTTCCACGCTAACCTGTTCTGCCCCCTGCCTGCCGTATAAAACCACTTCATCATTTAAGCGCACCCCGGGAATGTGAGTAACATCAACCATCAGTTGATCCATGCATACATTGCCAACCACCGGGGCCCGACAGCCGCGAATTAGAACATGTCCCCTGTTTGAAAGCAGCCTGTTATAACCATCGGCGTAGCCGACAGGTATAGTGGCAATCAGCGATTCCTTTTCGGTTCGGTATGTGCAGCCATAGCTGATTGCGCTTCCCCCCGGGACTTCTTTAACCAGGATAACCCTGCTTTTAAATGTAAGGGCCGGTAAAAGCTCCGGTCCTTTACCTTCCAGATCCGGGGCGGGATAGCAGCCGTACATGGACAATCCCAAGCGGACCAGGTTATAGCGGGCAGATGGGTGATTGATTGCCGCAGCGCTGTTGGCCGCATGGACAAGGGGAAATGCAACCCCGCTTTCCCCGCAGCTTTCAATAATGCGGTTGAACAGCAGAAGCTGCTCCCTGGTATATGTTTCGTCGCTCTCTTCGGCTGCCGCAAGGTGGGTAAAAATACCTTCAATTTTTAATCCCGGCAGGCGGGCAACCCTGGCCGCAACTTCACCGGCCTCATCAGGCAGCAGCCCTATCCTGCCCATTCCCGTATCCACTTTCAGGTGAAGCGGCAGCACAACATCGTGCTCCACTGCCAGTGCAGAAAAATTAAGGGCTGTCTCCCAGCCAAAAACTGTGGGGGTAAGCCTGTACTGCACCAGGGAAGAAAACTGGGACGGATCGGTATAGCCCAGCAGAAGAATCGGCACATCCAGGCCGGAAAGGCGCAGTTCAACCGCTTCTTCCACAAAGGCCACCGCCAGGCTTGAAGCTCCCGAATGCAGGGCTGTTTCAGCAATCTTTGCCGCCCCGTGTCCGTATCCGTCGGCTTTTACTACAGCCATAATCTGGGTCATCGGCCCGATCTGCTGCCTGAACTGTTTCACATTATGGGCAATGTGATCCAGGTTTATTTCCGCCCAGGCGGGACGAGCCGAGAAATATGAATGAACCATGATCTGCACCTTTCTGCCCCTGAGCCATTTTATTTCGGCGTTTCCCGCCGGAATCAGCCGAGCAGGCGTATCATGCTGGGGTTGGGTTTAATCGCCGGCAGGGCCATTACTTTTTCGAGAGCCTTCTGGAAAGCTTCTTCCCTTACTAAATGGGTGACCAGCACTATTTCGGCAGTATCTCCAAAACTGCGTTTTTGAATAACCATATCAAGGCTAACCTGTTCATTGCCAAAAGCATTGGCCAGGGCGGATAAAACCCCGGGGCGATCATCGGCAAGAAAACGCAGGTAAAAGCGGGTTCTAATATCTTTAATCGGCACAAATGACGCTTTGTGGAAAGTCCCTTCGATCATCGTGTCGACACATTGATGGTGAATAGAACGGGCAGCCTCTGCCACGTCGGCCAGGACCGCCGTAGCGGTAGGCATGGCCCCTGCTCCCCGGCCGTATAACATCACTTCCCCGACAGCATCACCTTCGATGTAGATCGCGTTAAACTCATTTAAAACGGCAGCCAGGGGGTGGGCCAGGGGCACGAGCGCCGGATGGACTCTTAGTGCCAGGCCTGCAGGCAGTTTTTCGCCTATGGCCAACAGTTTTACAGCATAACCAATCTCGCGCGCATAAGCAATATCTTCATAGGTAACGCCGCCGATTCCCTCAACGTGGACCTGGTCCGGTTCGATACTGCTGCTGAAGGCTAGGCCGCTCATGATTATCAGCTTGTAGGCTGCATCGCGACCCTCAATATCGTTTGACGGATCAGATTCGGCAAAGCCCCGTTTTTGCGCTTCCAGGAGGGCATCTTCCAGGCTTAGATTGTCCTGATCCATGCGGGTAAATATATAGTTGGTCGTCCCGTTGACAATCCCGACCAGGCGGTGAATCCTGTCGGCAACGAGGCTTTGCTTCAGGGGACGGATCAGCGGAATGCCACCGCCTACGCTGGCCTCATAATAGATGTTCAGGTTCTTATCACGGGCTATGGCCAGCAGTTCTTCACCATGGGAAGCTATTAAATCCTTGTTAGCCGTGACAACATGCTTGTCATTGTCGAGCGCGGCAATGATCATGCTGCGAGCCGGTTCAATGCCGCCGATCAGCTCGATCACCACATCTATTTCGGGGTCTTCCAGGACATCCGCAGCCTTGGTGGTGATTGTTTCTTCAGGTAGCCCGAGGGACTGCAGCTTTGCAGGATCGCGATCCACTACTTTTTCGAGGACCAGGTCCACATCTATTTTTTCACTTATTGCCCTGCCGTTTTTTTTCAGGAGGGTTACAACACCGCTCCCGATAGTCCCGATGCCTAATAAACCGATTTTTACTATACCTTTATCCATCGCCTGTGCTACGCCTCCTGTTTATTCGTAGATCTTTTCGTCAACTTTATCGGCCTCGATGGCGTCGAACTCAATATCGCGTCCCTTAAAACCTTCTTTAGCGATTTCTTTGTAATATTCGTGCTGGATAATCAGATCCATAATTTCATTTGTTCCGGTCCAGATCATGATCAGGCGGACATCACGGAGCATTTTTTCAATGGGGTAAACATTTGAATATCCGATACCACCCATCACCTGCATAGCGTTATTAACCACCTTCCAGGCATTTTCAGTCGCCACTTTTTTTGCCTCGGAAACAAAACGCCTTGTCCTGCCTGCCGGATCGCCGGCATCGACGGAACGGGCCGCCAGGTAAACGATGCCCCTGGCCGCATCCAGCAGGGTCACGCTGTCGGCCACTTTAAAACTGACCCCCTGGAAATTTTTTATTTCCGTTCCGAATGCTTTACGCCTGGTGCTGTAACGGGCCGCCACATCCAGGGCAGCCCTGCCCATGCCTACAGCACCGCCAGCACTGGTCATGCGCTCGGGGATCATCATCTGGTAAAAAATCGCCGAACCGTTGTTCTCCTCCCCAAGCAGGTTTTCTGCGGGCACGCGAACATCTTTAAAGACCAGCCGGCCGGTTCCCCCGCCGCGCGTACCCATCAACCCGTAAAGATACTCGGCCTTAACTTCCGGACAGCGGTCAACCAGAAAAGCGCTGATCGATTTGTGCGGATGAGCGTTGCTGTCAGTACGGGCATAAACCATGAAGTAATCTGCTCCTTCAGAGCCGACCACAAAACGTTTTTGGCCGTTTAAGATATAGTGGTCTCCGTCTTTAACGGCCGTACAGGTCGCTCCGAAAAAATCTGATCCCCCGCGTGGTTCGGTCAGCGCTTCCGCCGCTGTCAGGCGCCCTTCGATGGTCGGGCGCAGGTATTTTTCTTTCAGCATTTCTGAACCGAATTTTTCAATCGCCTCACCAACAATGCTGACCAGGGAATAAAGGCAGCCCAGTGATGTCCCGAGAACACCTACTTCCTCCAGGGCAACTATTTCAGAAGTCCAGGGCATACCCCGCCCTCCGTATTTTTCCGGAAAACGCAGGCCGAGCAGGCCCCGGGCGGCAGCTTTTTCCAGGAATTCGCGGGGATAACGGATTTTTTCTTCGTCCATATCGCGCAGCATTTGCTTGTCAACATCATCCCTGACAAAGGCGCGCACTTCTTCACGCAATGATTTTTCTTCAGATGTCATCAGGCAGTCAAGCATTTTGAATCCCCTCCAAAGTTTTTATACAGGCCTTATCCTGGTAAGGTAAGGATTCCCCTCATAGGATTGGTCACACTGTTCAAGGCAGCGGAATGCAGCCTTGTAGTTGGCGAGAACGTCACGGGCCATATGCCCGCGGCCCGGCGAGACCATGTCTCCGGCCAGGCCGTGCATGAAAGCCCCGGCCCTGGCCGCATCTTCCGATGACATTCCCTGGGCAATAAAGGAAGCAACCAGGCCGGTCAGCAGATCGCCTGAGCCGGCGGTGGAAAGAGATTGGTTGCCGGTGGGGTTTACCGAGGCGCTGCCGTCAGGCGCGGATACAACTGTATTCGGTCCTTTTAGCATGATAATACATTCCCAGAGGCGGGTATTTTTCATCGCCACATCAAGGCGGCTGCTCTGGACCTCTCCCGCCGACACTCCTGTCATACGAGCCATTTCACCCGGGTGCGGCGTAATTACAGGCAGGTGCCTGGCCGAACGCAGCATATTCATCTTCTTGCCCAGTGCGGTCAGTGCTCCCGCATCTAAAACCAGCGGGACAGGGCTGAGCTGAACCAGTTTGTATAAAAGATCTGCCGTTACGTTACCTGTATCAAGCCCGGGCCCGATCGCCAGGGCGTCACACTGCCTGGCTTTCTCGATTATTATTTCCGCGGCCCCCGGGCTGATTATGCCTCTCTCCTGTTCAGGCAGTGGAACGATTATAACTTCCGTCAGTTTCGCCTCAAGCGCTGAGCAGACGCTCCCGGGGGCGGCTAAATAGACCAGGCCGGCCCCGCCTTTTAGTGCCGATTCAGCAGTCAGTACAGCTGCCCCGGTCATTCCCGGCGAACCTGCCACGATCAAAACACGGCCCACACTGCCCTTATGGGCATCAGCAGGTCTGGCCGGCAGTTTATTCCTGACAAATGAAGCAGTTACCAGGGTAACGGGTTCACCAGCCAGAAGCGATTCAGGAACATTAATATCAGCGACGATGATTTCTCCTGACAGGCCGGCCCCGGGGTGGAACAGCATGCCCAGCTTGGGGTTGGAAAAAGTAATCGTCCAGTCCGCCCTGACGGCGCTGCCCATAACTGCCCCGGTATCGGCATTTATCCCCGAAGGGATATCCAGGGCCAGGACAGGTGCGCCGCAATCGTTAACCAGGCCGATCAGGTCCGCCATTATGCCGGATACTTCACGATTGGTGCCGATACCGAGAAGGGCATCGATCAGCAAATCCGCGCATAGAAGATCTTCTTTTACACAATCAAGATCTGAACCGGCTGAGATGTACCGGACAGGAAAATCTGACTTCTTTAAATATTTTTCGTTCGCGCCCGCTTCAGCCCTGAAACTCCCGGACTTAGCCGTACACCAGAGAGATACCCGGTAACCGGCCCTACTCAAGAGGCGGGCTGCAACAAGGCCATCACCGCCGTTATTGCCCCGGCCGGCCAGAATTACAACCCGGGCCTGCTTCGGCATTTTTGTAAATACAAACTCGGCTACCCGCATGCCTGCTGTCTCCATTAACACGGAACCGGGCATGCCAAACTCTTCAATAGTCCGCCGGTCGACCTCTCTCATTGAAGCACTGCTCAATATCTTCAAGATACTCATCCTTTCCGGATCGTCAACAGCAATTGCTTACTTCGATATCCGTACATTTTACTCCTTCCTGTCAGAAAAATTGTAACTAGGGCTTGCATTTTACCGGTACTGATGATAGTATTTTATTGCCTTTAAGCACAGGAAGGAGGTTATAAGTTTGCCTAATAGTAAATCGGCTGCAAAAAGAGTCAGACAAAACATCAAACGCGAAGAGCGCAACCGGCGAGTCAAGAGCATGCTCAAGACTTCCATCCGCCGTTTTGAAGAATCCATGGATAGCGGAGACCGTGAAGATGCCCGGGTTAAACTGAATGCGGCAGTCCGCCAGATTGATAAAGCTCAGTCTAAAGGTATCATGCATAAGAACAATGCGGCCCGTAAGAAATCGCACCTGAACAGAGTTTTTAACAGAAGTGATGCCGTATAAATTTTTTATTTAAGCTTCTCCAGGCTGGAAAATGTTAAAACCGACCCTTGTCCTTAGTTAATAATGGACTGCAGGTCGGTTTTGTTTTTTATCCCGGGCAGGCTTTTCAATGAAAGCAAGTTACAGCAGGACAGCGTTTTTTTGATGATGTTAGGATTTTAAACAGGGCACGTTATTATCTATAAGCAGTTCCGCCAACCAGGCCCCGGACAGGCCGACCACGGCCGGGCACTTATCCTTAACCCCGCCTGCTTCTTCATACTGATAGTATTCTTCATTGTCCAGAAACCGGTAAGCCTGGCCGAAAAGATGAGTTTGGACCTGCCTGCAGGTGGACCCGCCGTATTCTTTGACAAAGCGGTCCCAGAATACCCGCACCAGCGGCCCGGGACGGCGCAGCATGCCAATATCTGAAAAATCGTCACGGGAGCGCCCGAAAAAGTAGCTGAGAACCAAAACCCCTCCGCTGAAAGCCCCGCAGGGGCCTTCGATTGTTGAAGCTATGCCTCCGGAAAAAGAAGTTGCCGCTTTAAATATAGCATTGTTGATTGGGAAGTAATCCTGAATAGCCCCGACGACACACTGAGCACAGCCATCGTAGCGCTGTTCGTACTCATATCCCCGCCTGTATACTTCCTGGATAATTTTCTCTTTATCAACCTTCGGCCTGTTCTCCACATACACCACTCCTTCCCTGATCATGAACCTCTAAATCCCCGTTTGTTATATTATACACCACTGCAGTCAGTACTTTGAACATAATCAATCCTGCTTAAAATTAATTTCAGGGCCTGGGAAGGTTCTATGCGGCCTGTTTTGATCTGTTGATCCGCTTTCTGCAGGGCCAGGATCACCTCTTCCAGGGTATGCCTGTCGTATGAAACTGCCTGTTCCCTCAACTTACGGGCGACAAAAGGATGTACTTCCAGAGTGGAAACGAACTCATTCTGGGGCAGGCCGTCTTCCATCAGGCAGTGAGCCTGTAAAAGAAGGCGGTAATGACGGACCAGCATGAAAAAGATCAGGAGCGGTTTTTCACGGCGCCTCAACAACAAGTCCAGCAGGCTGTGAGCCCCGGCCATATTGCCCTCGGCCATGGCATCGGACAATTTAAAGACATCACCCTGAATATCTCCTGAAAAAAGGGCTTCTACTGTCCGGGCGGTAATCAATTCCTGATCTTCGCCCAGAGAGGTACAATATTTTTCCAGCTCACCGGAAAGGTAATGCAGGTTATGGTCTCCCGCTGCGAGCAGCCTTTCCAGTGCGGGCCGCTCAATTTTCTTGCCGAGGGCAGATACTTTATTCCTGATCCAGGCAGCCAGCGCTTCCCCCTTAAGAGGGCTGCATTCCACAGCGGCCCCCTTCTTATCGATCAGCTTAAATAGTTTTTTGCGGCGATCTACCCTCTCCGCAAGGAAAACCAGCAAACTGTCCGGGTCGTCCCGACCAGCCTGTTCAAGATACCTGTCCAGCAGGTCAATACCGGACTTTTCCGGACTCTCGCCGGTCCCCTCGTCCCAGGGGCCGGCTTTTTCTTCTGCTTTTTTGGGCGGGGTAAGATAAGGCGGGTTATCTATAATCAACAGACGGCGCGATGCAAATAAACCGGTTTCACCGAGCCTGCGCAACACCTCTTCCAAACTGAGCGTATTGCCGGCCAACTTTTCCAGTCCAAAGTCACTTTCCTGCTGCAGGAATGCTGCAGATACAAAACGGGCGAGTTCTTCCTGCAGGTATTTCTCCTCACCGTAAAACAGGTAGACCGGGGCAAAGTTACCCTGCTTAATCTTGTTAACAAGAGCCTGGTAAGACAGCATGGAGGTTACCCTTTCTTCCTTATATTTCTCATCCAGAGTCGCCTTGATTCGGGCAGAAATATAACCAGGACGGTGTATATTTCAAGGCGGCCGACAACCATCATTACGGTTAAAAGGAACTGCCCTGCAGGCGGAATGACCAGGTAAGTCTCCACCGGGCCAACTCCGCCCAGGCCGGGACCGACATTACCGATTGTTGCCGCAACGGCAGAAAATGCCGTCTCAAAATCAAGCCCCATAAATGCCAGGGCCAGTGTAGCCAGGGCCGTTAACGTAATATAGATAAATCCGAATCCCATAACAGGACGGAGCACTTCGGCGCTGACAGAATGTTCACCCAATTTAACTGAGGATATTGCCGAGGGATGAATAACCATGCGCAGCTCACGCAAAGCATATTTGAACATCAGCATCCAGCGAACCTGCTTCATTGAACCGCCCGTCGATCCGCCGCAGGCGCCGAAGAACATCATAAAAAGTAAAAAGAGACGTGAAAAACTGGGCCAGAGATCAAAATCTGCCGTGGCATAACCTGTGGTGGTTGTGATAGAAACCACCTGGAATGCGCTCTGGCGCAAAACGAGGAAGAAATCGCCAGCTGCAAGATCATAGGTATTGATTGTAACCAGGGCGATGCCGGCAGCAATCACGGCAAGGTAAAAACGCAATTCAGGGTTTTTTACAATTTGAAAATCCCCGCGCATCAACCGGAAATAAAGGGCAAAGTTAATCCCTGCAAGGAGCATAAAAAAGATGATCACGATTTCAGCCATCGGGTTATTGAAAGCGGCGATGCTGCCGTTATAAGTTGAAAACCCGCCGGTAGGCATGGTAGTCAGGGCATGGCACAGTGAATCATAGAAGCCCAGCCCGCTGAGTAATAAAAACAGTATCTGGGCCAGGGTTAAAGCTACATAAATCAGCCAGAGCCGGCGGGCGGTTTCCACAACCCGCGGCACAACCCTTTCCGCAACAGGCCCCGGAAGTTCGGCTTTGAACATGGTCATGCTGCGGAAGCCGAAACGGGGCAGGATGGCCAGGAAGAGAACTATAATGCCCATGCCGCCCAGCCACTGTGTCAAGCTGCGCCAGAGCAATATTCCGCGGGGTAAAGTTTCGATATCCTCTATCAGGGTGGCCCCTGTAGTGGTAAAGCCTGATACGGCTTCAAAAAATGCATGCAGGTAATTGCCGTCAAAAACACCGTAAAAATGATAGGGCAATGCGCCGAATATGCCGGCTGCAAACCAGGCCATGGTAACAAGGGTAAAATTTTCAACGATGCTCAACTCTTTACCTTTTGAGGGGGAGAAAAACCAGTAAACTATACCGCCGACAGAAGCCGTAATCAGAATTGCCGTAAAAAAGGCGAGCCGGTCGGGACCCTGTGCCCCCAGAGACCAGAGAGCTGACAGGAACATGGCCAGGGCTAAGAAAAGAAGCAGTATGCCGAGCAGGTAAAAAATGCGAATATGGCGCATGGGCGAACCTCCCTGCCTGCTAAACGCTGATTCTCCCGTCTGCAGAACAGGGAAATCAGCTTTCTTCTAAATGAATCAACTTGTTGCGAATATACTCCCTGTCTTCTTTTGCTGATGCAGGGGCAAAGTAGCGATCAAGTTTTGCGCTGACGCTGGGTATGGCAAATATGACCAGGTGATCGTCAGGCAGCAATAACGTGTTGCCGTTGGGAATGATCACTTCATTATTACGGACAATGGAGCCGATCAGCATCCCGCGGGGCAACCCGGCCGCCAATACTTTTTTGTTGGCTACTTTAGCCGATTCAGGCAGTATTATTTCAATAACTTCTGCTTTTTCATCCTGTAGTATTGAAAAGGCAACAATGTCTTCTCTGCGGGTTAACCTGAGGATCTGGGCCGCCGCCAGCAGACGGGGGTTAATGACGCTGTCGATACCCAGGGCATTGTAAACAGACACATACTGGGGCTTCATCACTTCGCAGATTATTTTCTTAACCCCGAACTGACGGGCCAGGAGCGCGGCAACGATATTATTGCGGTCATCGCCGGTTGCCGCAATGACTGCATCGGCCCAGTCGGTATCTTCTTCCTTGAGCATGGCAATTTCGGTAGCATCGCCCTGGATAACCAGGGTTTTGTCCAAATCCCGGCACAGTTCTTCGCAGCGATCTATATTTTTTTCAATCAGCTTAACGGTAAACGGCTGCTTACTGCTCTCCAGAAGCCGGGCCAGCTGCCGGCCAATCATACCGCCGCCGAGGATGCTCACCTGGCTGATCCTGGTCTTTTCATGGTGCAATAGAGAACTGATATCTTTTAAAGTATGGGAGTTGCCCAGCATATATATTTTATTGCCGGGCTTGACTACATCGTCACCGCCGGGCACTATAAATTTTCCTTCAGGGTCGCTGATCCCGACAATAATTGCATCTGCGCTTATCGGCAGTTTCCTGAGGGGCACTCCTGTAATACCTGCTTCGGAACCGACAACAACTCCGAGCATCATAACTTTGCCGTGGTTAAAGTATTCTACTTCCGCTGCATCGGGGAAATGCAGCATCTTCGAGATTTCCATGGCAGCAACCCGCTCAGGGTTAATTACTATATCGATACCGAGCTGCTTGGGGGTTAATACCGAGGCATCACCCGCATAACCTGAATTACGGATCCGGCAGACCGTGATCGGCACATCATACTGCTTGGCCAGCATGCAGGCAATAATATTAACTTCGTCAACCTGGGTGACAGCGATCAGCATGTCGGCATTTTTAACATCTGCCTGCTCCAGGACGGCAGCATTGGCCCCGTTATCTACTATAACCAGGACGTCTAGAGCCTCTTTAAAACGCCTCGCTTTGGCTTCGTTTTTCTCTACGACAACGACATCCTGGGCCTTTTCAGAAAGGTTTCGGGCCAGTTCATAGCCTACCCCGCCTCCGCCGACAATAATTATGTGCATTAGTTAAACAACCATCCTTTCTGAAAAAAAAGAGACAGCGGCTACGCTGCCTCATCAGGGAGAAAAATTTAAAAGCAAATCTATTCATGACCGGCAGCCCGCCAGGATCCTGATTGGAAAACCTGAGGCTGAGCAGACCCTTCTTGCGACAGGAATGCCCGAAACGGTCTTGTAAACTGCTTTTATTATATACCATCAACAGGTCGATGACAACACCATATTTCAGTAAATTTTCCTCATATATTCCCGGCCGGCAAATCAGCCTGGCCTGCTGTTTCAACCCGGTTAACCAACGTCCCGATTCCTTCTATGGAAACCTCAAAGCTGTCACCGGGGTTCAGCGAACCGATCCCGGAAGGGGTTCCGGTCAGGATTACATCGCCCGGAAGCAGGGTCATACAGCCGGAAACAAATTCAATTATGTCAGCTACTGTAAAATAGTGATCGGCAGTTGGCGCTTCCTGAACCAGCTTGCCGTTTAAGTACCCCCTGACTACCAGGCTTTCGGGATCGGTTATGCCTGTTTCGAGCGCAGGACCCAGGGGGCAAAAAGTATCAAAGCTTTTTGCGTATGTCCACTGCCCTTCTTTAGGCTGTTTGTCGCGGGCAGTTACATCGTTGGCACAAGTATATCCGGCAACGTAATCCAGGGCCTCTGATGCGGCAGTCCGGTAAGCCCTTTGGCCGATGACCACCGCTAATTCTGCTTCATAATCGACCCGCTTACTCTGCGGCGGGTAAATGATTGGTTCGCCTGTCCCGATTACTGAAGTCGACGGTTTCAGAAATATGATCGGCTTTTTCGGCAGGGGATGCTTCATTTCTTCGGCGTGCGAACGGTAATTGAGGCCAAGGCAAATAATTTTTGACGGCAGGCAGGGAGTTAAAAGCTTAACCGCGGCAGTTTCAAACTGCCGCCCGGTCCCGGAAAGTCGATTGATATCCAGATCAGGTCCGGTACTCTCAAGTTCAATAATTATATCTTCTTCCAGCCTTCCGAACCGCACAGCCTCGTTTTCAAGGAATCTTACCAGTTTCAAGCAATTAACCTCCTTATTAACAAAAAAGGCGGAACCCGGTGATTTAACCCGGGTTCCGCTGCTCTTTTACCAGTTTTCACAGGTAACTTCAAAGTGAGCCTGTGGATGGTTGCAGGCCGGGCAGGGATCAGGCGCTTCCTGCCCCTCATGGACATAACCGCAGTTGCGGCAGGACCAGCGCAGCGCACGATCCTTCTTAAAAACGGTACCCTTTTCTATGTTGTTCATCAGGCCCAGGTAACGTTTTTCATGCTGTTTCTCGGCCACAGCGATAGACTCAAGGATATCGGCTATTTCATTAAAACCTTCTTCCCTGGCTACCCTGGCAAAACCGGGGTACATATCGGTCCACTCGTAGTTTTCTCCGCCGGCAGCTTCTTTCAGGTTTTCCATGGTAGTGCCGATCACGCCGGCCGGAAAAGCGGCCTGAATTTCCACTTCACCGCCTTCTAAAAGTTTGAAGAGCCTCTTGGCATGCTCTTTTTCCTGGTTTGCAGTCTCTTCAAAAATTGCGGATATCTGCACGTAACCGTCTTTTTTAGCCTGGCTGGCAAAATAGGTGTAACGATTCCGGGCCTGAGATTCCCCGGCAAAGGCTGTTAAAATGTTTTTTTCAGTTTTAGTTCCCTTTAAACTCATCATGCAACACTCCTTCTATAGATTAATCCCGACTTCTTTTTATCGAGCCAGGCTCTTAACTATTATTTGATGGGAAAAGCTAAAATACCTGCACCCGATTATTATTTTTCTAAATTTATCTTGCCTGCCCGGGCCAGTCCCGCTTTTATGAACAGCAGGGGGGCCAGGTAGGTCGACCAGAAAGTAGAGAGGCCAAAAGCGGCAAAGGTAAAAAGGTTAATTGATGACGGCAGGCGCGGGGCCAGTTCCAGGGTGATAACAGCTATTACGAGAGCACCGATGAGCGCCCTGGCTAAATGCTGCCACCACAGGCCGTCAGGCCGGTAATTCAGTTTCTCTCTTTCCAACAGGTAGCCCGCCCCGGCTCCCGCAGCGTAGCCCATTAAGTTGGGGGCATAAGTAGCGGGGATAAAAGAAAGGGCCATCGGTACAGCAACTGCTGCCGCCAGCAAGTATTTCAAGGAAAGGCCGGCCGTAAAATTACGCCCTTCAGCCTTACTGCCGAACCAGAATAAAAAAACCAGAAATATGCTGCCGGTTACGATGCCCCCCAAAACGTCTCCGGGAAAGTGATAGCCGAGCATTACCCTGGACAGGCCAACCAGAACAATGATCAACGCGGCAAGGAGCCATAACCAGCGCCGTTTTAAAAGCATTGCCAAAAAACCCCACACGCTTACCGCCCCCGAGGTATGGCCGCTGGGAAAGGTATAGGTGGGGACAGTAACTCCCCTGACATCGGGGCGCGGCAGCCTTATTATATCTTTTGGTATCTCACTGGTCATAAATATCGAAAACGGCATAACGATCAGCCCCCAGAATCCGAGAATTTTGTTGACCGACCAGTAAATCACCGAAAATAAGACCAGGAAGAAACCTTCACTGCCGAGCAGGGTGACGCTCCTAAAAAAATTTAACACAATGGGGCTGGATATGGTAATGGAAACCAGCGAATAGGTAGATTCGGGATCACGCAGCTCATTCCAAAAGAAAACCAGGGCCAGCACAATTAGGGCGAGCAGGAAAGCCCATAACCGGCGCAGGGTTCTCTCCAGGGACGGCATCGCCGAAAAGTAATTTTGGGTTATCGGGGGCATTTCCATGTTTAAAGCTCTCCTGCCTGGACACGCTTAACCCATTCAGCCAACTCGCTAATGGTGTTTATCTCCAGAGATTCAGCATGTTCTTTCAGCATTAAAATGATATAGGTTTTATTCATGGGGGCATAATCAAGCCAGATCAAACCTTGCTCAGCGTCCCTTTCAGCGACAAGCTTGAAAACCCGCTCAGAATCGGTTATTATTTCATCCTCTTTGAAAATCCTGTTCCAGGCAACTCCGGTGTACTCCCAGTAAAGATCTATATGGTCATAGTCCAGATCAAGTCGGATATTTTCTGTCCCAACCACGTGCCCTTTATCCTGAACGGGGATACCGGCATCCTGCAGGGCCAGTATGGTAATCTGTCTCAGGATTTGCTGTTCTGTAAACTCTTTTGAGCTTACCTTCACCGGGTGGTCGCCGCCGGTTTCCTGAACCCTGTCAGAGATAAGCTCTTTTTCCAAAAGCCATTCACGGGCCACATCTGAGGGCTCTTTTTCTTCAAAGTCAACCAGGTAATTTAGCTGGATCATTGCTATATTATCTAACAGCGGCGTAATGCCGGCCATAATATCCTCAATTTGCGGATAACGGTCAAGAGTTTCGCTCCGGACGACCGGGGCAGGGTTACGTGCGGGGAAAGCGCCCCTGTCATCCTCCAGCCTAAATAGATCTACTTCCATGATTTTCCCGTCGGTAGCAAACCCGATCGCCGCATCCACATCCCCCCTTCGCAAAGCTTCGTGGGTAAAGCCGATCGCCATTTCATGAACAATGTCAAAGTGGAATTCATAAGTTTCTTCAAGACTGGCCAGCCCCTCTTCCTGAACGACAAATTCATGGCTGGCAGCAAGACTGATCTCTTTCTCCGGCAGATCTGATCGATCGGCAGGGCAGCCGGAGTGAAGAACGGCCGTTAGCAAAACCACGGCTGAAAGAATGTACCGGGGGAGCTTATTATGCCTCTTCATGCCAAATTGAACCTCCTGATAAAATCAACCATCGCTTATCCTGCATAATCCTTTGTGCGGACAGCGGTGAACATATTACACCATGGTAATCCAAAAAAGTGATAAGAACCCCGCCAAAAACATGGTTGGAGCATCCCAGGTATGCGGTGAGTAAGCCTCAGTCAGGGTCATCAGGATCGGCACGACAAGGATGGCGATTAGGAATTGCGGCGGCGTAAAATAATTAAAATATGCGGCAATTACAACAAGGCTGGTCAGGAAAACCACGAAACTGCCTTCAAGAGTCCTGTAGTACTCCTTCGGGGTAAAAAGAGCCAGGGTTTTATATTTATGCCTGCCGAAACGAACTCCCACCGGTTCAGCAAGGCCGTCTCCGATACCGTAAATCAGAATCGGAATCAGAACAAGATCCATCAGGCCGCGGTTAACGAATAAAATACTCATCGTAATCAGGACCACGTACCCGGCTGCCGTCTGGGTTACCAGCCACAACAGGGTGTTGGGGCGGTCTTCGGGACGATCAAACGAACGAAACATAGTTTTGATAAACGGGACCCTTTCCCTGATCGGCTTCGCGTAAAAAATAAACTTGGCAACTGCAAAAAAAGCACCGAGGGCAAAGAGGCCAAAAGCCTCTTCACTGGCATAATCCCTGTTTAGAAAGATGGGGATAAAAAAAAGCATAAAGTGATTAATTTTTCTGGTATAGTTTACCTTTACATTTTTGTGGATAACCAGCAAGCCATTACCAAACTGAATGAGAATTAAAAACAATAAGTTCGTACCCTGGGTCAAAAGAAAATTTAAATCAAGTGTCGATAACATATAACTCCTTACTTTCTTTATTTCATGAGTGCCTGCTCGAGTAAACTACCGACCACCGGATCCCCCTGAAGAGGTGAGCAGGTACTTTCATAGCATGATTTCTATGATTTCTCCCTGCTAATTCCCCCCGGGTTTTCGGAAATAGAATATAACCAGGATAGAGTGTAGTTATATAAATATTCTATTTTTGACTTTAAATCTCCTGCAGGCAGGAGATTGGATTATAATAGCTAATTACTATTGTTATCATATTTGCAGGGAGGATTAATTAATGTCAGTTATGTATTATGATCAGGACGCCGATTTAAATGTCCTGAAAGGAAAAAAAATTGCCGTGCTCGGCTACGGCAGCCAGGGTCATTCCCAGGCACAGAATCTCAGGGACAGCGGGTTAGACGTTATCGTCGGCCTGCACGCGGAAAGTAAAAGCAGGGAACAGGTCATCAAAGACGGCCTGGAAGTAATGACGGTAAGTGAAGCAGCCAAGGCAGCAGATGTAATTCAGATCCTGATTGGCGACAACTACCAGTCTGCCGTATACAGGGAATCTGTTTTGCCTCACCTTAATGAAGGCAAGGCCCTGGTTGTATCTCACGGTTTTAATATTCTCTACAACCAGGTTGTTCCCCCTGAAAATGTAGACGTATTTATGATTGCACCGAAAAGCCCGGGGCACCTTTTAAGAAGGCTCTACCTGGAAGGGGCGGGAGTCCCGGGACTGATGGCAGTTCACCAGGACTACACGGGCAAGGCGAAGCAGCTGGCCCTGGCTTATGCCAAGGGAATTGGCTGTACCCGCTCGGGGGTCATTGAAACCACCCTGCAGGAAGAAACAGAAACAGATCTCTTCGGGGAGCAGGTCATCTTATGCGGCGGGGTTTCCGCCCTGGTCAAAGCCAGTTTTGAGACCCTCGTTGACGCCGGGTATCAGCCTGAAGTAGCATATTTCGAATGCCTGCACGAACTTAAACTGATCGTTGACCTGATTTACGAAGGCGGCCTGGAGCGAATGCGCTACTCTGTGAGCGACACTGCAGAATACGGTGACTTAACAAGGGGTCCCAGGATCATCGATGACCGTGTCCGCAGCGAAATGAAGGAAATACTCGGTGAAATACAAAACGGCCGCTTTGCCCTGGAGTGGATCACGGAGAACCAGGCTAACCAGCCGCAGTTTAAAGCGCTGAGGAAAATTGAAGAAAAGCACCTGATTGTTGACGTCGGGAAAAAGCTGCGTAAAATGATGAAGTACATTAAACCGTCATGATAGGTTGGTTTTAAAGTTATTCAATGCTGCGTGCTATATTTTTCAGCTCTCCTTTAGCTTCAAAACCGGATAGAACCACGAGGGCCTGGTTGCGGTCATTCTTCTGCCAGGCCAGGCCCAAACGTTCATCCACTGTAAAGCGGATAAACCCGTTAACTTCTTCTAAATCAAGCAGGGCAACCTGCAGATGCCCTTCAAGGTGATCTATGAACTCGGCCAGGTCTTTGCCGACAGTTTCCTCCTCCACCAGGAGCAAGCTCGTATTGGCATAATAATAAACCGCCCCGCTGTAAAACGGATCCCCCGCCTCAGTAATCAGGATGGTTTCGCCTAAAGTGTAATCTCCCGGCAGGCTGTGCGGCCAGTCAGGCGGGGCAGGATCAGGCTCACCAATCACAAGCTCAAGGCCAGGAACAGCGCGCCCTGTTCCCTCTTCTAAAACTCCGGGCTGCTCAACTCCATCTTCAACTCCAAAGATACCAACGTCTTCGGCTTCTTCGGGAGCTATCTCTGAATCGGCCAGGGGCACAGCTGTTTCTAAATTTCTGTAGATCCCGATGCCGCCCAATACCATAACCAGGCAGGCTGCGGCAAGCGCAGCGGCCCGGCTCCAGGTAAACCAGCGCTGCTTAGAAGAGGGCCGGGTTTTCTGAAGAGATGACTCGATTTTTTTCCAGGTATCTTCACTGGGGCTGGATTCAACACAATCAATTTCCCGGACCAAAGCTTCCCTGATCAAATCATCGCTGATAGCCCTGTTATTATTTTCTGGCATTATTCCCGGTCACCTCCTTCACCTGTAAGACAAGCGAAATCGCTTTCAAGTTCCAATGCTGCCGCAAGTTTTTGCCTGGCCCTGAACAGCCGGGACTTAACTGTCCCCGCCCTTATTTTCAGCAGTGCAGCGATCTCTTCCACCTTTAAATCATGGTAGTACTGGAGGACCACAACCTGGTACTGCTCAGACGGCAGAGCCCTGATTGCTTTTCTGACCCTTTCAATTTCCAGGGAGCGCATAGCTGACTCTTCGGTATCATCAGGAGATGAACCGCTGGATATTTCAGGCAGATCCTCGGTCAGTAATATTTTCTTTTCCCGCTTTAAATAATTGCGGGCCAGGTTAGATGCTATTACTGACAGCCAGGCCCCGAACTTTGTTTCATCCTGCAGCTGGTGCAGACTCTGGAAAGCTTTGATAAAGGCATCCTGGGTGATATCTTCGGCATTTTCACGGCGACGCAGGATATTGTAGGCCACGGCAAAAGTCCGCTTATAGTAGGCTTCAAAAAGCACACGGCGGGAATCATTATCGTTTTGTTTAACCAGCCTTTTAATTTCAACCGGCTCCACTATACTCTTCACCGCCCTTTCAATAGTCCCGCCCCCTGTTAAATTTCGTCAAAATAAAACATTATCCTTTATCATAGAGTAAAAATACCTGCCGGGAGACCCGGTTATATTTGACCCCAAAGAGGCCTTTCCCCTAATACACGGCAGACTGTTCCTGGGTTGTCACCTGAAGCCGGCGCCCGTCGGTTTCGATAATTACGGCACCGTCATAATCGTTGCGGTAAACAGCAACATCGGCGTCTTCCAGGGCCGCGGTTACATATGGGTGGGGATGGCCGAAAGGGTTTGTGCCCACCTGGATAACAGCCAGGGAAGGTCTGACTGCATCCAACAAGGCAGGCATTTCTTCCAGGTAACCGCCGTGGTGGGGCACCAGCAGGACATCAGATCTGATATCAACTTCACGCTGAAGCAGGTTCCTGACTGCCGCATCTTCAACATCCCCGGTAAAGAGCATGCTTATATCGCCGTAGTGCAAAATAAAGACAATGGAGTTATTATTCAGATCGCTGCTTGTCCCTCTCAGCATTTTTTCAGGGGGCCCGATCACTTCAAACAGCAAATCAGCCCCGCAGTACCAGACCTGCCCATCACTGATCATTCGGATCTCTGAACCTGCATTGGCAGCGTTTTCCAGCAATTCACTGTAATGCCCGGAACCGCCCCCGATCGGGGAAACGAGTATTTCCACCAGAGATATTACCCCCACCATGGGAATAAAACCGCCGAAATGATCTTCATGGGGATGTGTAATTACGGCCAAATCAATGCTCCGGATACCGCGGTGCCTTAAATAGGGCAGGACTACTTTTTCCCCTATTTCTCCCGGGTCACCCTGAAACTCGGGCCTTCCCCCGGCATCGATCATGATCACCAACCCGCAGGGGGGTTCAATTAATGCAGCTGCACCCTGCCCCACATCAATAAAGGTTACCGTCAAAAGGGCCTGCCGCGGAAACAAGATCCCGGTCCAAACAAAAGCCACGGCAAGGGCCAGAACAGCGAAGCCGAAAACACGATAACGGTAACGCCATGCCAACAATGAATCGGAAATGACAGATTTCAGGTAAGCGCTAAAAGAGGTTTGCTCATTGCCGCGGTCCTGCTTTTCCCACCGGTAGTAAATTGACAACACGGCAAAGAGAACGCCATAATATGCAAAAAGCAGGGACGGCCCGGGAGGGCTGAGGGTGACATAGAAAACAGCAGGGCTGCTCAGCCCTGTAATATAGAGCATTGTCTCCAGGAGGGGGCGTGCCGCCCACAGCAGGATCTCGCCCACCGGAGGATAAACCAGCCCAGCAAGAGCCCCGGCCAGGCCTAAACCGACTACAAAGGCGATTAACGGCAGTAAAAGAAGGTTAAATAACAGGGCTCCTGTGGGCAGGGAATGAAAATAATATACACAAAGCGGTAAAACTCCAACCTGCGCTGCTGCAGTGACCGCCAGGGGCGCCCGCAGAAAACGGGGGCAGCGCAATGCTGCCAGTAATTTTTCCAGGGGCCGGTAAGTATAAACCAGCACCATGGTTGCCGCGTAAGAAAGCTGAAAGCCGATTGTAAATAGTAAAAGCGGATTAATGAAGAGTGTAACCAGGGCGGCAAAAGCGATCGTCGTGGGCAGATCATGTTCCCGATCCAGCAGTATGGCCCCCAGGGCCATAGAAACCATGATGGCAGCCCGTAAAGCAGAAGGCCGCATTCCGGTGAGGTAGGCATAGGCAAAAACCAGGACAATCGCTAAAACCAGGGGCAGGCGCCCGCGCAGGTTGAAGTGGCGCACAAGGCCCAGGATTAATGCTGCGGCCAGGCCAACGTGCAGGCCTGAAACAGCCATCAGATGGCCAGCGCCTGCCCGGCGGAAATTATCTTCTATTGAATCGGGCAAACGATGCCTTTGACCAAAGAGGATTGCCGTTAAAAGCTCCGCCGATGGTGAAGGCAGGGCGGCGCTGATATTCTCAACCATTGAGCTGCGCAGCCTGACCGCAGATGCGGCATGAAGGCCGACTTCTCCCGGGCCGAGGGAACTGACCGCGGCCGGGGCAGGGTAGATTAAAGCATCCAGCCCCTGGCTGCGCAGGAAGAAACGGTAATCAAAACCACCCGGATTACGCTGTCCCCGCGCTTCGGTTATCGTCCCGCGCAGGCGCAGGCGTTCCCCAAACCAGTAGCCATCGCCGCAACCGTACACTTTAACCAGCAGGGTACCGCTGACAGGGTAACGTTCCGCCCGCGTTTCGACAACTTCCACCCGCAGGCGGTACGCCGTATGGTCATCATGGAAGAGCGGTTCTTCAATCACGGTCCCTTCGATATAAACAGGGGAGCCTGCATAGTGTGTAAGACCGTAAGAGGGCTGCTGAACTGCATAGTAAAAGGCAGCCCCTCCTGCTGCGGCAGCGAGCAGGACCAGGACTGCCCTGTAAAGGGTAAATACCCTGAAATATACAGCTAATATAAGTAGCGCAAGTAATAATCCGGCCACCCAGAAGGCAGCAGAAGGCTGGGCAAACCAGAACCGGCAGACGCCAATCCCCGCAATATATGCCAGGGTGACTGCTATGAGAGTCCGGTTTGCCAGTTCGTTAATAATCGGAAAGCTGAGGCGGTAATTTGCTGTGTCGTCTGTTTTCATTAGTGTCGTCTGTTATCATTAGTTTTTATAGTGTAGCTGCTGGCATATGCCGGTTAAAAGAAACTTTTTGTCAGTCTCTCCCCGGTTCTGTCCGCTTTGGGTAAATGAAAGCTGCCTTAATTTTACCTGCTCTTCACCCGGGCCGTTTCTCCTGCCTCAGGTTCTTCATATTTAAAAACCCGATCAAAAATACCGAAAGTCTTTTCCCGCTGTTCAGGCGGCGGGGGCGCAGTTGCATACGATACGGCAATAAGGGTAACAATGGCAAGGATAAAAGCCGGGAATACGGGCATAAAACCAAAAGTTGTCCATTCCGGCAAAACACCCAGGTACCATAAGTGCAGCATAATCGCCGGAAATACAAGGGCGGCACAGGCGCCGTATTTATTAGCCCGCGGCCAGTAAAGGGCCCCGATCATCACCGGAAGCATCACTGAAAAGCCGGAGAAAGCAAAGGCGGCAATACTCAATATGGCAGCCGGGCGGACCAGGGCAATAAAATAAGCTGCAATTGCAAATATTACCAGCAAAATCCGTCCCCAGAGAACCGCCTGGCTGGAAGAAATACGTTTCAGGCGGGGCAGCAAATCATCGGTAACCAGGTGTGTGAAAGAAAGCAGCTGGGAATCGATCGATGATTTGACCACGGCCAGGATAACGAGCAGACCCAGGATCATCCAGGTCGGTGAAAGAAAGCGATGAATTAAGAGCGGCACGATATTATCAGCGTCTTTCCCCGTTAAACCGGGGACCGCTGCCGAACCCCACACCCCGAGCAGGGTGGAAACGGCAAAAATTCCAGCCATGGCCAGAGGATAATATAGGCTGACCCGTTTTAAATTGCCGGGCTGTCGAGCGGCCAGGATCCGCGTGAACATCTGGGGAAAAACAATTACGGCAATGGAGTTGATAAAAGAGAAGCTGAACCAATTTATCGGGGCAATCTGCTCCGAAAGGCCCCTTTGCAGCATAGCAGGGTTAGCCTCAACAATCCTTTCGGTAACCGCGGAGAACCCGCCCAGGGCCTGGGCAACCGCACCAAGAAGCAGCACTGCTACGGCCAGGAACAGGGTTCCCTGAAAAATATCGGTCCAAACCGTGCCTCTCAAACCCGCGGGGATAGTATAGATTAATGATATGCAGATTATAACCAAAGATGAAATCCAGTAGGGGACTGCACCATCGCTAATAGTGGTAAAAGCAAGGCTGCCCCCGATGATGCTGACCACCAGGTAAGGCAAGGTGTAGTAGAGCAATAAAACCAGGAAAATAAGGGCTACCAGTTTGCTGTTAAAAATGCCGCCGAAAACCTGGGGCTGGGTGGCATAGCCGTAACGCTTACCGAGAAGCCAGGATCGGTAACCAACCAGGTAGAAGGTAAAGGGAGTTATAAAAATACTCCAACCGATCACATAGCCGTAAGCGCCGTACCCTACCTCATAAGAAAAACCGGCATGGCCAATAATAGTAAAAGCAGTTATATTACTGGCAAAGAGCGCCATAAAAACGGCAATGCTGCCCAGGCCGCGCCCGGCCAGGAAATAATCTTCCCTGGTCTTCAGGCTTACCCTGGCCCCGTAAATACCGATTCCGATCAGCACAGAAAAATAAAGGACAATAATGATTATTCCCAGGGTAGTGATCATTTTTCAACTGGCTCCTTCTCTCCTGCCTGTTGGAACAAATCTGCAGGCGGTTCGGGCCAGGCTATGGCGATAATAACCTTCATTGCAATTACAGCCAGCACTGCATAGCCGACATAAAATGAAAAAGCAAAAGGCATAAAATCAAAAAGCAGCGGAACCCGGCTGTCGAGATCCCAAAGCCAGAAGCTGTTATGCAAAACAAACATAACCAGCACAATCAGGGCTACAAGGGCTAAGCGCACCTTGAAAATCATTTTATTGATACCTCCAGGACAGTTTTCCAGCTTAGTAACGGCTGGACATCTTCCTGCTAATTCAACAAGGTTACTATTATTCCTGCCTGTCATTAATAATAATCAGGCAGGAACGATGCCACGGCCGTAATTTACAGCTGCCGGTTGAGCTAACCTGCTTTTTTCAAGGCTCCCGACTGCCTCCATAATTACCGCAATCTGCTCAAGAATGAGCTCTCTTTCCGTCACCGGTACATAATCCCGGTACAAAACCAGGATCAGTTCTACCTTCGCCAGCTCCATTTTGACCAATTCAAGGTTTTCAGCAGTTACTTCTTCTGTCCCTTCCAGCATGGCGCCGATTAACTCCTGCGCTGTTTTCAAATGGTTGTTCAATACATGGCTGATTTTCAGGGCCAGTCCGCTGAGTGGAACCGGCTCCCGGCTTAAAATAAAGCTGCCTCCACAGCCCGGCTTTAAGCCTGGAACCGGACCTGGATTCAGACCGGGATCCGGTTCAGGAGTCACACCCGGTTCAGGATCTGGCACCTGCCATGCTAAAACCGGGTAACCGAGACTATCTTCCATTACCCAGATCTGTTCAAAGCACCAACCGGCAAAATTTCCCTGCTGCCTCATTTGCCCGGCATCCAGGGACAACCCCGCAGGAGCTTCAACCTGGCCGCCTTCTGCAGAATACCAGTAATTGCTGCTGCTGTTAATCGCAGCTGTTGGATGGGTGAGTCCGGCCAGGTTGCCGATATCTTTTGCAGTTGGGGCCCCTTCATTTACATTTACTGCTGAATAACTGTTCATAAGCGAGGAATCTTTTGCCAGCTGCCCGGTCAGTCCTCCTGCATAATTTTCCCCGGTTACTTCTCCACTGGCATAAGAATTATCAATACTACACGTGGGGCCAACATAGCCGGCCAAACCTCCGACGCCAAGTTTCCCTGTCACATGGCAATGTACCGATGAAGCCGATATTTGCGACGAAACGCTTAATATAGAACTCAAGCTGCCGGCCAGGCCACCGACAAAATTGCCCGTTCCGGTTACTGTACCGCTCACCGAACAGTTTGAAATTACTGTGCCGCGGGCATAACCGACCAGGCCGCCGACATACTCATCGCCGTACACTGTAACACCGTCGAGATTAAGATTTTTTATTGTGGCGCCGCTTGCGTAACCGAATAGGCCGACGTACTTGTCGGCAGGCATACTGCCGTTATTAATCAAAAGACCGCTGATCGTGTGATTCTGCCCATCAAACATACCGCTGAATTGGTTACCGGTTTCACTGCTTCCAATCGGAGACCAGTTACCGCTTAAGCTGATATCGGCCATCAGTTTGAAATGGCCGCTAAGGTTATCCCTGATCTTATCCAAATCTTCAGGGGTCTCGATCTTTACAAAACTGCCAGCCTCTTGCAGGTCCGCCCCAGGAGCGTTAAATTGCAGCTGGTTCCCTGTATGCTCAAGAGCCCTGCTGCTGCTCTCTTTTTCTTTGTTTCCATCATTTGCAGTTAATACGCCTGCTTTTTCCGGGCCTATTTTTTCGGAACCATTAATTTCCAGCTTATTTTCAACATCTTCACTTTCCCGGTCCGGGGTATCCCCTGTTTCGGTCTTTTGCCCTTTATAATCCAGGCTGTCTTCCCACTCAACTCCGGGTTCCTTACTGGCCGGTGCTCTATTATGATCCGGGCAGCTTTCGCTTTCTGCCGGTGCAGGATCACTTTGCAATTCCTCGGCTTGCGTTACTTCAGGTTGCAGCCCTTCAGGGCTGACCAATCCGGCCTGAAAGCCCTGTTTCCCTGAATCAGGCTGATCAACAGAACCCCCGGCTGGTGGATTAACATCCTGATCCTCTCCGCTGCTGCACGCCCCCGGCCCATGCGCTGCAGAAGGCGCCGGGGTTACAGGATGCGGCTCTTCGCCTTCCGCGTGGTCATTTGTCGATAATGCATCTGCTAAAACGAGCGGCGACGAGAGTGAGACCAACAGAAAACACGGTAATATCAGCATTGCTAGAGCTCTTAAGTATTTAGTTTTAGTCATTTTTTGATCCTTTTCATTTTATTGTATTCCCTGGTGTGATTTAACAGCTGCTGACAAAGCGCCCCTTCCCGGCAGAACACCCCCTTTGATAATTATTAAAGGCAGAAAACAGACAGCAATCTTGATCATTAAACTTTTTATATGCATATGTATTGCAATTTAATTTTCGACGGGCAGCTCAAAATTCCTGCTTCCTGTAATATTTTTCTGGCAACAAAAAAAGGTCATGCCGGAGCATGACCTCGTAAAATTTCAGCTTATGCACACTCACACAGCAGGGTTTGCCGTGCAGGCATTATGCTACTCGATCAGGACCTCCCGGGTAGCCCTGGTTTCACCATCAACCATAACTATGATGGTGTGCATACCCCTGCTGCCAAACCATATTTTATCAGTCAGTTCGGCATCCTCAGGATCAACCTCATAATCGCTTTCAGCCAGGATCTTTTCATCACTGTTGCCGACAAGCTGAACGGTTACCAGTTCTGAATTGAAAGGCATATTGTTGTGAAAATGAAAATAGAATTCCTGGTTGGGTTCAAAGCTTGTCTGTGTTTCGGTTATTTCAAGATCTTCATTTACTTCGGGACCCGTTAATATATTGGCGCCGCCGACAGAGGTACTGCCCGGCGTCCTGGTTTCAGCATCATTGCTGCTGCAGGAAATGCCGAAACTGATAATTGCAAAAAGAATAATCATAAGGATAGTGTAATGCTTAAACATCTGCTTTTGCCCCTTTGTTGGAATATGATCATCATTATAAATCAATAGTTTTTAATAAATTCTTCAATAAGCTGTATTATTCCTCCTGCAGCTATTATAATATCTAGGTCAGCATTAATGAGCATCCTCTGACAAGCTTAATTTATTAAAGGATTCGCCCGTTAATATGTAGAACATAATTTTGGTTAATCACCGCATAAAAGGGAGCTGTTAAAATTGAACTTATCCGTCCGCAAAATTGTCATATCAGGAATCCTCGGGGCGATATCGATCCTGCTGGGTGTCACACGGCTGGGGTTTATCCCTGTCCCCACCCCTGCCGGACATGCCACAATTATGCATATACCGGTAATCCTGGGTGGAATTCTTGAAGGGCCGGTAGTGGGCTTGATTACAGGGGTTATCTTTGGGCTGTTTAGTTTTCTGCAGCCCGGCGCACCTTTTTTTGCCGACCCCCTGGTTTCAGTCCTGCCCCGTCTTTTTATCGGCGTTGTCGCATTCCTGGTTTATTACTCAACCAAAAGAATCAACAAGGCCCTGGCCTGTATTTTAGCAGGAGCTTTAGGTTCGATTACCAACACGGTCCTTGTTTTGGGGATGGCTACCTGGAGGGGCTACCTGCCCCCTGAAGTTTCAATATCAATCGGCGTCTTGCACGGTGTTCCCGAACTGGTAATTGCTGCAATCTTAACGGTAATCCTGGTAAAGGGCATCCAGCGGATCAGGACAACAGAAGATTAACAGCATGGTTTCACCCGGGCTGACATGCCAGGCACCGAACAGCCCGGATCGCTCAGATTTTAATGCAATGCATAATTAAGGGGATGTTCAGGTTTGAATCCTTTAATCGAAGCAGTTGACCTGTCCTACACTTACCGTGCGGGCAGCGGTAAAGAGGTGCAGGCTTTAAACGGGATCAACCTGCAGGTTAACCGTGGAGAAATACTGGCCATTACCGGCCAAAACGGGTCGGGGAAATCGACCCTGGCCCGCCACTTTAACGGCCTGCTAACACCAAAGGCAGGAAAAGTCTTAGTTGAAGGCCTCTCGGTTGCCGAGAAAGAAAATATTCCGGAAATCCGAAAAATAGTTGGCATGGTTTTTCAAAACCCCGATAACCAGTTGATTAGCAGCATTGTCGAAGAAGATATCGCCTTCGGGCCTGAAAATTTAGGCCTGACCCCCGCAGTTATCAGAGACAGGGTCGAGTATGCCCTCGAAACTCTGGGCCTGCAGGATTTACGCAGTGAATCCCCCAACCAGTTATCTGAAGGACAGAAACAACTTGTAGCCATTGCCGGTGTTATAGCGATGAAACCGCGCTGTATTGTCCTTGATGAACCGACGGCCCACCTGGACCCGCGCGGCAGACGAGGCGTTCTAGACAGCATTCTTCACCTGAACCGGGAAGAAGGGATTACCACTGTTTTGCTGACCCACTTTATGAACGAAGCTGTCCACTGTAACAGGATGATTGTTATGGACCAGGGTGTCATTAAGATGGAGGGTTCCCCCGGCGAGGTATTTCGCCGGAGAGAGCAGATCATCAGCCTGGGCCTTGATTTACCGGTTGCTGCCCAACTGGCCCGGGGCCTGCGTTCCCGGGGAATAGAAGTACCGGAAGATATCATCCAAACCGAGGAGATTATTGACTGCTTATGCCGATTGAAGTAACCGAACTCTGCCATAGCTATAAGAAGGGGACCCCTTTTGAAAAAAAGGTGCTCCATGATATCAGCCTGCGCATCGAAGATGGTGAGTTTATCGGGCTTATCGGACCTACCCAATCGGGCAAAACAACTTTGGCCCAGCATTTTAATGCCCTTTTTGTCCCTCAGCAGGGCAGGGTTACCGTTAACGGCTGTGACACGACAGACAAGAAAGCAGACCTGATCAGCCTGAGGCACGAAGTCGGTTATGTTTTTCAAAACCCCGATTACCAGTTATTTGCCCCCACCGTGGGCGAAGATATTGCTTTCGGACCAATAAACCAAAACCTGAAACCGGCAGAAGTAGAAAACAGGGTTGAAGAAGTTATGGCCCAGGTCGGCCTTGACTACAACAATTTTTATAACCGCGACATATTTGCCTTAAGCGGGGGCCAAAAAAGGCGGGCCGCTATTGCCGGGGTATTAGCCTGCAAACCGAGAATCCTGGTTTTGGATGACATCACGGCAGGCCTTGACCCGCGCGGCCGGGAAGAAATACTAGAGGTAGTCAGAAAGCTGCACTGCAATGAAAAAATCACCATCATCTTCATTTCGAACAGCATGGACGAGGTAGCTGAACTGGCCGAGAGAATTATTGTCGTTGACCGGGGCCGGGTTGCTTTTAACTCTGCAACAAGGGAAGTTTTCCGGCAGTCTGCCCGGCTTAAGGCAATCGGCCTGGAACTGCCGGAGATTATGACCATTACTGACCGCTTAAGTTCATGCGGCTATAACCTTCCCGACGCTATTTTAAATTTGGAAGAAGCCCTGCAGTCAATTGCCGAAAACCTGCAGAAAGGGCAGGTGAGTGACTAGTGGAACTGACCAAGAATATTACCCTGGGCATTTACCTGCCCGGTGAAACATCGATCCACCGCTTAGACCCGAGGACAAAAATAATTGCCACCACCCTGTTGATTATCTTGCTGCTCTTCATTAGATCTTATGAAGCTTACGGGGTTTTCTTTATATTTACCGCCGCTATAATTTATTTTGCCGGCATACCCCCCAGGTTCGCCCTCTGCGGCCTCAAACCAATGCTTCCCGTGTTGATCCTGATGTGGGTTTTCCAGCTGTTTTTATACTCCACTCCTGATGCAGAGGTCTTATTTTCCTGGTTTATTTTTACAGCTACCGATACAGGGCTGCACATGGGCAATATGATTACCCTGCGGGTCCTCTTCCTGTTTACCGTTACCACCATGCTTACACTGACCACTTCTATAGTAAGCCTGACAGATGGATTGGAAAGCCTGCTTAACCCACTTCGGAAAATTGGCCTGCCGTCACAGGAACTGGTAATGACCATGGTTATTGCCCTGCGCTTTGTCCTGATCCTGGCCGAAGAACTCGACAAGATTGTAAAAGCCCAGATGGCCAGGGGGGTTGCTTTTGATCGTGGTAATTTCATTCAAAAAACACGGAAAATATTTCCAGTTTTTCTGCCTCTCTTTATAAATGCTTTTAAGCGGGCGGAAGAGTTGATTGTAGCGATGGAAGCGAGAAGCTATAGCGGCGGAAAAGGACGGACTAAAATGAAAACCCTGCACATGGGCAGGGTTGATCTGGCAGCCGGCGGGATCATGATCTTATATGCCGCGCTAATGGTCTTTATCCTTTTTTCAGTATCGCCGCGGATTTAAAGGGGATGGCCGAAAGAAGTTCCGACGGCCAGGGCAGTAAGGACCTGCTCGCTGTCGGGATCAACCCTTTTGGTGCCCTTCACGGCTTGATCAAGAGCAACCGATTCAACCTGGTTTCCCCTCAGGCAAACCATTTCGTTAAAACGGCCATTTTGAAACAGATCAACTGCTTTAACCCCAAACCTGGTGGCTAAAACCCGATCAAAAGCAGTCGGGCTGCCGCCCCGCTGCAGGTGACCCAACACCGTAGCCCTGCTTTCCATATTAGTGCGCTTCTCAATTTCACGCGAAACCAACAGTCCTATGCCACCGAGCCTCTTAACGTCACCCTTTTGCTGGTAAATTGGTTCTTCCCCTGCCGGAAAAGCTCCCTCGGCGACAACAATGATACTGAATTTTTTACCTCTTTGGCGGCGCTCCATGATTTTCGCGACGATGTAAGAATATTCAAAGGGCAGCTCAGGGATGAGAATAATATCGCCGCCGCCGGCCATTCCGGCCTGCAGGGCGATCCACCCGGCATGGCGGCCCATTACCTCAACCACCATAACGCGGTGATGTGATTCAGCCGTAGTATGAATTTTATCTATTGCTTCGGTAGCGGTAGTGACCGCAGAATCGAAACCGAAAGTAAGATCGGTCGCAGGCAGGTCGTTGTCGATCGTTTTGGGAATGCCGATTATCGGAACGCCGAGCTCGCTGAATCGGTGAGCAAGCAGTAAACTGCCATCGCCGCCAATCACGACCAACCCATCAATATCCCATTTGTTGAGATTTTCGACAGCATCGGCAGAACGATCTTCACCGGTTTCCAGGTAATCAGAGCCCCCGGGCTTAAAATCAAAGGGGTTATCGCGGTTGGATGTGCCGAGTATAGTACCTCCCCGGTTGAGGATACCTGAGACCGCAAGGTCTTCAAGCAGTGCAGCGTCATTTTCTACCAGGCCTTTAAAACCGTTATTAAAACCGACTGATTCGATATTATATTTATTTTCAGCCCCTTTGACAACAGCCCTGATCACCGCATTCAGACCGGGGCAGTCTCCGCCACCGGTCAACAACCCGAGGCGCTTTGTTTTGCGGCCCCTGTTTTTGCCCAGGCTTTCCCTGTACTCAATCCCGGGAGGCGTATTTTCTTCCCGGCTGCTGCTGTTTTTATCAGGCTGAATAGCTTCGCTGGCCAGCTGGTCGCAGCGCTGGTTGAGCTGATCGGAACTGTGTCCCTTTACCTTGATCCACTCCACCGTGTTTGTTTCGGAAAGCTCAAGGAGCTGCTTCCAGAGATCCTGATTTTCAACCTGGTTTCCCTTACTGTTCCGCCAGCCGTTTCTCAGCCAGCGTTTCATCCAGCCCTGGTTAAAACAGTTTACCAGGTACGCGCTGTCACTGTGGAGCTTGACCCTGCTGCCGGGTGGGACCGTGCGCAGCGCTTCCACAGCAGCCTGCAGTTCCATGCGCTGGTTGGTAGTTTCATCCGCCTTCCCGCTGATTTCCTGAACACTGCCGCCATGCATGATCACAGCACCCCAGCCGCCCGGGCCGGGGTTGCCTGAACAGGCTCCGTCAGTATAAATTATATATTCTTTGTCCGCCATCGGGCCGCCTCCTGCTTATAATTAATTTTTTGTGCTCGCTCAACTGCAATAATAAATTGGAGGTTAGAGAGAACGCAAAGAAAAAGCAATAAACTGCTCTAAGCAATGCTTACTTCTAACCTCCTGTATTGCGACGATTCTTAACTGGCTGCTTAACATTCTGTTAAAGCTGCACTAAAAGGATCAGCGCACTTGCATTATTTTCATACCCTTACTTCAACAACAGGGCAGGCGCCGTTGGCAGGGCGCTAGGAAGTGAAGCGGGCAAGATCTGCGAGAATACGTTCCAGTTCCTGAACCTTCTCGCCGTAACCGGCCCAGTCGCCTTCCTGCTGCAGCTGCAGCGCTTCTTCGTATACTTCCTGGGCCCGGAGGATTAACTCGGCAAGTTCAGCTTCCAGATCTACCTCCACATCGGGGGCAGGTTCGTCAAGGTCAAAATCATCGGGAAGATCTTCAATTGGAATCTCGGGCGGCAGCTCATCAATCTCTCCGAAGAGACGCACCAGGGCAAGATCAAGAGTTTCGGCCATGACAACCGTCTCATCAAAAGCTACAATCACCCTGGCCAGTTCAGGCAAACCGCCCGTATCGGCTTCAAGGAAAATCGGTTCCACGTAGAGCAGGGCATCATTAATGGGCAGGACCAGCAGGTTCCCACGGATTACCCGGGACCCGACCTGCCCCCAGAGGGTAAACTGCTCCGATATTTCGGTGCTCTGATCGATCCTGTTTTCAATCTGGTTCGGGCCGAGGATAACCCTTTCCCTTGGGAAGTTGAATATTTCTACATCGCCATAGTTGGGCTGGTCACAGCGAGCCACCATCCAGGCAATCATGTTGTTTCTTGTATCGGGCGTAAAGGGCAGGATTAAGACATACTCAGGTTTGTCATAAGCGGGCAGCTGCAGGATGGTATAGTAAGGTTCCATCAACTGCTCCTGGCCGAAAGACTGCTCAAAGGGGATGGCCCAGAGGTCTTCCCTGCTGTAAAACTGGTTCGCATTGGTGATATGGTAGAGCTGCAGCAGCCGTGATTGCACCTCAAAAAGGTCTTCCGGGTAACGGACATTAGCCATCAGGTCTTCAGGCATCTCTTCCTTGGGGCTGAACAACTCCGGGAAGATTTGACTGTATGTCTGGACCAGCGGATCGTCGGGATCGAAAATGTAAAAATTGACGTCCCCGTTATAAGCATCGATAACCACTTTAACCGAGTTGCGAATGTAATTGATATCATCGTAGGGAGCAGAATAGGGGTACCTGTCGGTCACGGTATAAGCATCCTGAATCCAGTACAGCTGGTTCTCACTGACCACGATATAAGGATCACTGTCGTAGCGAAGGAAGGGGGCAATTTTCCGCACTCTCTCGTGAATGTTGCGGTCAAAAATAATCCGGCTGTCGTTGCTAAGCTCGTTGGAGATGAGAATTCTGTATTCGGCAAACCTCAGGGACAACATCGCCCGACGGAAAAAAGATTGCAGCCGGATTCCTGCATCGCCGTCGTAGAAAACAAACTCGTTTAGATCGCCGGCGGTAGCATAATGAAACTCGGGCGTTTCTGTATTGATAATCACATAATCATTGGTTAACTCGCCGAAGTAGATCGATGGGTTTTCCAGCTCAAGGTTTCCGCTCGGCGGAATGTCACCGAGAAAGTAGCGGGGCATCCCTTCACTGGTTACCTCGTTAACCGGGCTCATTGCAACCCCGTAACCGTGAGTATACTGCAGATGCAGGTTAACCCAGGTCTGGGCCTGAGCAGCCAGGCGACTTTTATCCAGTTCCCGGGCCGACACCATCACCTGGCGGTATTCACCATCGATAGTATAACGGTCAATATCAACGTCTTCAAAACGGTAATAAGGGCGGATCGCCTGGAGCTCGTTAAAAGTAGTCAGCAGGGGGCGGTAATCCCAGAGACGCACGTTCTTAATCGTACCTTCATTTGCCTGCAGATCGTCCCAACCCAGCTGCTGGGTAGCCGGATACTGGCGCGACCCGAATTGATCGAGGCCGTAAGCGGCACGGGTAAATTCTATATTATGGTCCAGGTATGGTTCTTCGTAGCTAAACTCGCTCGGCTCAACCACAAAGCTCTGGATCGCAGCGGGATAGGCCCAGCCGCCCAGCAGCGAAACTCCGATTAAAGCCAGGATACCGTACAGAAAAAGGCGGTAGCGGCGCAGGAATATATTTGCGATAAATACAAGGGCCAGGACCGCAGCTAAAACCATGAGAACCATCAGGACGTAGTAATTGGCATTTAGATCGGTATAACCGGCACCATATACAACTCCCCTCGGCGAAAGGACCAGCTCCAGCTGGCTGAGCCTGTAATCCCAGGCTTTCAGGCCGAAAACCATAGCAAGCAGCACCGCTAAATGGCTGATTCCACTGGAAGGAGGGAGCATCCATCCCTGTTTTCCCTGGGCAGGAGCATTTAACAGCAGGTAGATCGCGCCAACGATCATTAATGATATCACTACGGCCATCATCAAAAATCCGTAGATAAAACGGTAAAACGGCAGGCCGAAAACATAGAAAGCAACATCTGCGCCAAAGATCGGATCGCTGATGTTAAAAGGCACCTGGTTAAAGAAACGCAGGGTTTCCATCCAAAATGTCCCGACATAGCCGGAAAAGATATAAGACAGTACGAGGGCTATCCCGAGAAAATAAAAAGTCAGGCGGCGCGGCGTAAAAAAGCGCATGGCGCCTGTAGCCATTAACCTTTCCCGCAGGGCTAAGTTAGGAAAACTGAGAACATAGCGCTTTGTTAAGATCAGGTTGACAAAAAAGAAAGCAAAGAGAAAAACAAAACCGCCAATCCGCATACCCCATTGGGTGAGGTACTGCGTCCAAAAAACCTGCTCCACATCCAATTCCGTGAACCAGAGCAAATCAAGGTAAAAGTTTGTTCCGGTCAGCACCAATGAAAACAATACGACCGCGCCGGCAAAATACCATATAAAACGACCGCGCAAAATAATCCCTCCAGGAAAATAAAATACCGGTTCTGCACCGGTTAAGAAAATGCTTTGTCCATATGTATTTTAGACTACCTCATGGCTGTTGTCAAAAAAATGACCGCCGGCCCGTTTATTCAGCATTGCTGCTGTACTGCCTGGGCCCGGGCCGGGTATCGAGAGTTTGCAGCCAGGATAAATATTAAAAGGAGCCCTGTTTATTTCTCGGCGCGCTGCTCACTGACGATGGCCGATCCGGAACTGGTTCCGATCCTGGTGGCGCCGGCCTCGATCATCTGCCATACTGCAGCCGCAGTACGCACTCCCCCGGAGGCCTTGATTCCCATGGCGGGGCCCACTGTTTCCCGCATCAGCCGCAAGTCGGAAGCAGTGGCCCCGCCGGGACCGAAACCGGTTGAAGTTTTCACGAAATCGGCGCCCGCTTCTTTAGCCAGCCGGCAGGCCAGTACTATTTCTTGTTTGCTGAGCAGGCCTGTTTCAATAATCACTTTTACAATCTTCCCTCTGGCTGCCCTGATGACTCCGGAGATATCATCGAACAGGTAATTTTGATCGCCGTTCTTCAGGGCTCCGATATGCATGACCATATCAATTTCATCAGCTCCGTTTTCCACGGCTTCAGCAGTTTCAAATGCCTTCGCTGCGCAAGTTGTGGCGCCAAGCGGAAAGCCGACCACTGCGCACACGAGGACACCGCTGCCCTGCAGCTCTTTTGCGGCCGTTTTCACGTGCGAAGGGTTTATACATACTGCGTAAAACCTGTTCTCAACCGCCTCACGGCAGATTTTTACAATATCCCGGGCGGTCGCTTCCGGTTTAAGCAGGGTGTGATCGATATAGCTGCTGATCTGCTTCATGAACCGCTTCACCTTCCCTTCTGGTCGACGAGACCCAGGACCAGCTGCTGCTTGCCGCAGGGGCGATCTTCAAACTCGTAGGCTGAAATGATCTGGTTTTCCACTGAATAGACCAGTTCTGACGATGATGCATGACCGGCATGAATTACTGCAATTGGTTCCCCTTTTTTTACCCTGTCGCCGATTTTCTTCTCCAGGACAATCCCGGCTGCCGGATCGATTGATGAATCCCTGGTTTCCCTTCCCGCACCCAGGGCCATAACCGCATTCCCAATCTGCTCCGCTTTGAGCCCTACAACAAAACCATCCTTTACCGCTTTAACCGTGACTTGCTTTTCAGCCCGGGGGAGCAGCCCGGGATCTTCTGTTACGGCAGCATTGCCTTGCTGGTTCGCAATCAGCTCCCTGAATTTCTCAAGGGCAGTGCCATCAGCGATCAATGCTTTTAAAATATCTTTGCCGGCTTCGGGATCAGAAACCTTCTTCGAAAGGCAGAGCATCCAGCCGCCCAGGGCCAGGCAGAGCTCTTCTAAGTCGGGGGGACCTTCGCCGCGCAGGGTCAAAATTGCTTCTTCTACCTCTAAAGCATTGCCGACAGCCCTGCCGAGCGGTTGATCCATAGAGGTGATCAGGGCTATCGTTTCAAGGCCGGCCCCGTTGCCGATACCACACATCAGGCGGGCCAGGCTGTAAGCCTGTTCAAGTTCTTTTAAAAAAGCACCGCTTCCGCATTTAACATCGAGGACCAGGCTCCCGGGGCCGGCTGCAAGTTTCTTACTCATAATACTGGCGGCAATCAGGGGGATGCTGTCCACTGTCGCGGTCACATCGCGCAGGGCGTAAAGCATTTTATCGGCCGGCACGAGGTTGGCAGTCTGCCCCGCCACAGCCACGCCAATGTTTTTTACGGCTGCGATCAATTCAGCGGCCGACAGGTCAGTCTGAAAGCCCGGAATCGACTCCAGCTTATCCAGTGTCCCACCCGTATGCCCGAGTCCACGGCCCGAGAGTTTAGCCACAGGAACGCCTGCTGCTGCGACCAGGGGAGCTAAAACAAGGGTGGTTGTATCGCCTACGCCGCCGGTGCTGTGTTTATCGGCCCTGGCCCCGGGAATTACCTCCAATGATATGGTATCACCCGAATTAACCATCGCCAGGGTCAGGAAAAGTGCTTCTTCTTCGGTCATCCCCATGAAATAAATAGCCATGGCCATGGCTGACATCTGGTAATCTGGGACAGCGCCCTGCACGTAGCCGTCGATCAGGTAATTAAGCTCTGCTTCGGATAAAGCCGAACCGCTGCGTTTTTTTAAGATCAAATCGGAGGCTCTCACCCGGCCCACCACCTTTAAGTAGTCAACTTCATTCTGCATAAAACAGACAGATCCCTTTTTAAATTACGGACAGACAGGATTTTGACCGACTGGATAAGAATAGTTCACTATATTGCGGGCAGAGATTGGGGGGAATGATTAATGAGCGAGATTAAAAACTTTGAAAAAGCCCCTGAGGGGCAGAGGCGGATCGAATGGGCGGGCAGGCATATGCCTGTCATGAACCGGTTGATCGAACGTTACAGCGGCAACAAACCGTTTAAAGGGGTAAAAATGGCTATATGCATTCACCTGGAAGCCAAGACAGCATTTATGGCCCGGGCTTTTCAGAAGTGCGGGGCCGAGGTGGCCATTACCGGCAGCAACCCGCTTTCAACTCAGGATGCTGTTGCCGCCGCCCTGGCTGAAGACGAAATGGAAGTATATGCCTGGCACGGCGCAACCGATGCAGAGTATAAAAGCCATATCCGCAAAACCATCGATACCGGACCGCATTTAATTATCGAAGACGGCGGCGATCTGATCACCATGCTTCACCGGGAGCGACCCAGCCTGCTAAGCGGTGTTATCGGCGGCGCCGAGGAAACGACTACAGGGTTAATCCGCCTGAGGGCGATGGCCAGAGAAGGCAGGCTCGCTTTTCCGGTAATTGCCGTTAACGACGCCATGTGCAAGTATCTTTTCGATAACCGCTATGGAACGGGCCAATCGGTCTGGGACGGCATCATGCGCACCACTAACCTGCTCATAGCAGGAAAAACAGTGGTTGTGTCAGGATTCGGCTGGTGCGGGCGCGGTGTAGCGATGCGGGCTACCGGACTGGGGGCCAATGTTATTGTTACCGAGGTAGAACCGGTCCATGCCCTTGAAGCAGCAATTGAAGGGTTCCGGGTCATGCCGATGAAAGAAGCTGCGGCCCTGGGCGATATCTTTGTCACCACCACCGGATGCTGTAAAGTTATTACGGCAGAACATATCGGCCTGTTGAAGGACGGCGCAATTTTAAGCAACGCGGGACATTTCGACGTGGAAATAGACAAAACCGCCCTGGCCGGGTTGGGACAGCACGCAGGGCAGCCCCGCGATAATATTGACGAATACCGCCTGGATGACGGCAGGCGGGTCTACCTGCTCGGAGAGGGACGCCTGGTAAACCTGGCGGCGGGAGACGGCCACCCGGCCGAGATCATGGATCTCTCTTTTGCTCTGCAGTTTGGGGCCATGCAGTACCTGCTCAGCAGCGGCAAACAGCTGCCTAAAGAAGTACTCCCCCTGCCAAATAAATACGACCGGGAAACTGCAGCCGTCAAGCTCGAAGCGATGGGCATCACGATCGACACCCTTTCCTGCACCCAGGATCAGTACCTCAGATCATGGCAGGTAGATTAAGCTCAGTAAATAGTGACCAGGTCGGCGATATTGCTGAAAATACTCTCGCCGATCCCGCTGACATCCATAATTTGCTCTAAACTGGTAAAGAAGCCGTGTTCATCACGGTGTGCAACAATCTGAGCCGCCCGCACGTCGCCGATACCGGGTAATGCAGTCAGGTCGGAAGCCGAAGCATGGTTAATATTAATTTTGCCTGCAGCGTCCGAAGCTGTAGCAGGTTGGCCTGCCTCCCCGAGGCGGGGGATAAAGATTTGCTCACCGTCAAGCAGGGGCCTGGCCTGGTTTAAAGCTTCTCGGTCAGCTTCACTGCTAAACCCCCCCGCTGCTTCCAGCAGTTCATAGACCCTCGAGCCGGCCGGCAGGTGATGAACACCGGGGTTGTTAACCGCCCCGACAAGATGAACCGTAATCATTTCCGGCTCAGGAACTTCTGCACTTTCTGCTCCAGTGCCGTAACCGGAATGGCCGGCCTGGATTATTTCCGGCGCCGGCGCTGGTGCGGAAACCTGTACCGCCCGCCAGGCCCCACCGCCAATCAAAAGCAGGACCAGGACCCCGAGGATTATTTTTTCCCGCAGGCTTATTTTCCCTTCCATCTACTCAGCCTCCTGAAACTTACTCTTTAAATTGATAAATAAGTTAACAAAAAGAAGACAGGCTTCTTTTTGTTAACTTATAACCTTTCGCACCCTTAGAATAAAAGCTCTAATTAGTTCGCTTTTACTGTGTCTTTTTCCTGCTGCCCAATAAAAAAACCCCCGGCGCCATCTCCGGGCGCCGGGGGTTTAGATCAGTAATTCTAACCTGTCAATAAGCTGTTATTTCTTCTTTTCTTCTACAGGCTTCTCCGCTTTTGTTTTTTCTTCATCTTCATCTTCATCTTCTTCACCGGGTACGTTTATCCCGAGAACATTAATGTTAATGGCTTCAACTTTTAAGCCGGTTGTTTTCTCCACATTGCCGCGGACCTCTTTTTTCAGTTTATCAGTGGTTTCCACAATTGAGATTCCGTATTCGACTATAATACTCAGTTCAATAGACACTTTGTCCTCATCGACCTGAACCTTAATACCCCTGGTCATGTCTTTACGGCCGAGCCTTTCAGCTATGCCGCCTACTACTCCACCACTCATTCCGGCAACTCCCGGAATATCACTGGAAATAATGCTGGTTATTACAGCAATTACTTCTGAAGAGATACGTATACTATCTCCTTCTTTTGACGGATCAGGTTTGAGTACTGCTTCTTCTATTCCAGTACCTTTTGCTTTTTTTTCTTCACTCATTCTATTTCCTCCTTTTTAGATTATAAAAGTCGTCACAAAATGCCGACTGACTCACATAGTTGGTTTAGTTAAATTACTGCCTTATATCCAAAAAACGCAGGGGGATTGTGAACATATTGTTAGAATTGATTTCTTATATTATACAATTTGAATATAAACCTGTCAAGGAAGAAGGGCCGAAAAATTGCTTTCAGCCTAAGTTTTACAGATACTTTACACGATGCGGTTTGCTTAAACCTGGCCGGACAAGCAGGTACAGGCTGCCGGTTTGTCTTCAATTAAGCTTTCATGGAAAGGTGTGGCGCCGAATGCTGCAGTTTTTAGCGGATAGGTAATCAGACAAACCCCGGCATTGACCCGGTTGAAAATTTTTGAAATGCTGGTTCATGGTGCCTAAAACCAGGCAGTGGGTTCCGATGATGTCCCGGCCGGAAGTTTCTGCAAATGAACCCCAATCTCATGAAGTCCCAAACCGCCCACTCCAATCAGCGGATTACTATATTTACAAGCTTACCGGGCACGGTCACAATTTTAACAACATCCTTGCCTTCCAGCAGTTCCCCGATCCTCTCGCCTTCACGCGCTTTTTCAATCAATTCTTCTTCTGTGCATTCGAAGGGCACGGTAATTCTACCGCGCACTTTTCCGTTAATCTGGACAACTACTTCAACTTCGTCAACAACGAGTTTTTCCGGATCGTAACCGGGCCAGCCCTGCTTATGGACGCTTTCCCGGTGGCCCATCTGATGCCATGATTCTTCGGCAAGGTGCGGGGCAAACGGCGCCAGCAGTAAAATGGTTTTTTCAAGGGAGTCTCTTAATACCGCGTGGTTTTGACCCATTTCATTTGTCGCCTGGCGGTAAGCATAGGTTGCATTGACCAGTTCCATAATTGCGCTGATTGCCGTGTTGAAATTAAAGCGCTCGTGGATATCGTGGGTAACTTTTTTGATTGCAGCGTGGACATGGCGCTCCAGTGTCGTTTCATGTTCGGTTATCTTAAAGCTGCCTTCGCCCTCGGCAAACTGCTCGAGGCTTTCAGCAACCAGCCGCCAGGTGCGGCGCAAAAAACGGTGGCAGCCTTCGACACCCTTATCGCTCCAGTCAAGATCCTTTTCGGGGGGCGATGCAAACAAAATGAATAACCTGCCCGTATCGGCCCCGTACTGCTCTACAATTTCATCGGGAGTGACGACGTTTCCTTTAGATTTGGACATCTTGGCTCCATCCTTATAAACCATACCCTGGGCCAGGAGGCGGCTGAAAGGCTCTTCGGCATTGATCATGCCTGCGTCATATAGAACCTTTGTAAAGAAACGGGCATAAAGCAGATGGAGAACGGCGTGTTCAATCCCACCGATGTACTGGTCAACAGGCATCCAGTAGTTCGCTTCTTCGCTGTCAAAGGGGGCCTCCGTGAAGTGCGGACTGGTGTAGCGCAGGAAATACCAGGAAGAACAGATGAAGGTATCCATTGTATCTGTTTCACGGCGAGCGGCGCTGCCGCAGGCAGGGCACTTAACGTTGACAAAACGATCATATTGGGCCAGGCTGGGTACCCGGTTGCCTGACAATTCAACTTCCATAGGCAGTTCAACAGGCAGGTTTGCTTCAGGAACTGGTACGGTGCCGCATTTATCGCAGTAGATAATCGGGATCGGGGCGCCCCAGTAACGCTGGCGGGAAATTAGCCAGTCGCGCAGCCGGTAGGTAACCTGAGCGCGGCCCAAACCCTGTTGATCAAGGTAGGCGGTTACCTTTTTAATCCCCTGCAGGTTATCCAGGCCGTCAAATGTCCCCGAATTGACCATCTTTCCTTCACCGGCATAGGCTTCCTGCATACTTCCGGCGGACAGTTCTTCACCTTCAGGCTGGATAACTACCCTGATCGGCAGGTTATGTTTGCGGGCAAACTCGAAGTCGCGCTGATCATGGGCAGGTACACCCATCACAGCCCCGGTGCCGTAAGCCATCAGAACGTAATTGCCGACCAAAATAGGCACTTCTTCCCCGTTCATGGGGTTAACGGCATGGCGGCCGGTAAAAAGGCCGATTTTTGGCGCTTCGTCGGCAGTACGCTCAATTTCGCTGGCTTGCCTGGTTTCGGAAACAAATTCCAGTACTTCCTTCTCTTTTTCCGTCCCTTCCACCAGGCGATTGACAAGGGGATGCTCGGGTGCAAGGACCATGTAAGTGACCCCGAAAAGTGTATCGGGACGGGTAGTAAAAGTACGGATTTCATCTCCCGGGAACTCCTTGATTTTGAAGACAATCTCCGCTCCCTCACTGCGGCCTATCCAGTGCTGCTGCATAACTTTAACCCGCTCGGGCCAGTCCTCCAGCTTGTCCAGATCGTATAAAAGCCTTTCGGCGTAATCGGTAATCCTTAAGAACCACTGCTCCAGTTCCCTGGTTTCGACTACGGAAGAACAGCGCCAACAAAGCCCTTTTTCAACCTGCTCGTTGGCCAGGACGGTGGCGCAGTCGCTGCACCAGTTAACACTGGCTTTCTTCTTGTAGGCAAGCCCTTTTTTATACATCAGTAAAAAAAGCCACTGTGACCAGCGGTAATAATCGGGAGCAGAGGTATTTACTTCCCGGTGCCAATCGTAACTGACCCCGAGCCTGTTTTGTTGCTTTTTCATGTGTTCAATATTCCGGGCTGTCCACCGGGCGGGGTTAACATTGTGCTCAATGGCGGCATTTTCAGCGGGAAGGCCGAAAGCATCCCACCCCATCGGGTGTATAACATTGTAGCCGCGCATCCTTAAGAAACGAGCCAGAACATCCCCGATTGAATAAACACGCATATGCCCCATGTGAAGCTTGCCTGAAGGATAAGGAAACATTTCCAAAACGTAGTACTTGGTTTTCGAATGGTCTATTTCCGAACGGTATGAATCTTCTTTTTCCCAGAGTTTTTGCCAGTGTTCTTCGATTTGAGCAGAATCGTATTTTTTCACAGACATCGTACCTCCATAGATAATAAAAAAATCCGCCCGGTAAAGGGACGGATTGATTATACCCGCGGTACCACCCTTAATTGATCAAACATGTGGTGGAGCTGGCGGGAGTTGAACCCGCGGCCTCTTCCATGCCAAGGAAGCGCGCTCCCACTGCGCCACAGCCCCCCGTTATGCTACCCGCTTTATACCGTTAACGCCGGTTATACGGCAACGGCTAAATGTTTGCCGCCGCTTCTCCGGGACGAGTTCAGCAGTTCTGCCTGCCGGTTTTCACCACTCTCCGGCTCTCTGTTTAAGCATCCCCCGCTTACTGCTTCCCATCATCAAATTATTTATAGCACCTCGAGTACATATTACATTATATGCACGCCATATAACCTTGTCAATAGCAGAAAAGATAATTAAGCCCCTGGAGGGAAGCAGAGGAATATAAGGTTTCCTGTGAGTTTCCGGTGGATCTCACGAAAAAGAAAAGCAAAGGGTGCCCTAAACTATGCAGTGCAAATATAATGCCAGGCTGGACCGAGAGCCTGCCTTATTGCATAAAACGGCAGCTTTTAGGGGTTACAATAGCAACCGGCTTAGCCGGCAGATACCTCAATTCTAAATGATTCGCCTGATTGCATATCGATAATCAACATATTATCTTCAGGCAGGACACCCTCCAGCCCGGCCAGGATCTTCACCGCTTCGTTAGCCTGCCAGGAAGCAAGCATAGCCGGGGTAGTTGCCGGATTGCCAAGCTGCACCTCGGCCCCCCTGTCTGCTTTACCGTCATCCAGCGGCCCATATATCTTCTCCAGAACAGGATGTTCCGGCCTGATCACCGCCAGCTGGCCTAAGAAGCCGGCAATCGCTCCGTGAACCATGACCACGCCTAGCTGCCGGCTGACCTTCTCCAGTTCGAAACGTGAAGTTAGGTTATCGAGGCAATCCAAAATAAGATCACATTCTTCAAATATTTTAAGCAGATTTACTGCATCACCCCGCCGAAAAAATGCCTTTACTGACACGGCGCCGTTAATCTCAGAGATCCGCTTTGCGGCCGCATCGGCTTTAGGCCGATCAAGGTTTTTTTCATGGGCTATCAGCTGCCTGTTCAGGTTGCTGTCAGAAAAAACATCGTCATCAACGACAAACAGCCTTCCCACACCCATCCGGGCTAAAAGCTCTATTGCAAACCCGCCCAGACCGCCGGCACCTACAACGCCGACTGCCGAGTTAAGAAGTTTTAACTGGCCGCCGATACCTACTGTGCCGATATTACGCTGGTAGCGCTCGGGAATAATACCCGCTTCCAGGGCGGCTATTTCAACAATTCGCCTGCTGATATCGTGTTTTTTGGCCAGGTTCTTTGATCCGGCAAGAGAGAGTGAACTGTATTCTTCTCCCGCCGGGCTTTTTTTTGTTGAGGCAGCGTCTATTACCGCCTGACGAAGCACATCTTGTTCCATCTTTTTCAGCCACCTGTTGTTTGGCTTATTTTGTTATTCAGATAAAAACGTTCAATTTTCCCCCGGTTGATCCAGGGTAACTTGCGGTGCTTCAGACCAGAGACGCTCCAGATCGTAAAATATCCTCGCTTCCGGTTGAAAGACATGGATAACCAGTCCGCCATAATCCAGGACTACCCACCAGCCTTCACGGTAACCTTCAATCCGTAAAGCATGATAGCCTTCTTTTTTAAGACTTTCTGACAGGTGATCGCAAATTGCGTGAACCTGAACAGCAGATGTTCCTGTAGCCAGTAAGAAATAATCGGCCACAATGGATACCTGTCCAACTTCAAGCAAGTACAGATCGTGCCCTTTTTTTTCCAACGCCAGCTGCGCGGCAAATAAGGCCAACTCCCTGGAGCCATTGGCCGGTTCCTGTGCCAAACAGCAACACCTCCGTAATATTAATTATAATCATTCTTTCCGATCTCTGCCAGAAGGCTGTTCCGGAATTCTACCGACCGGGTGTGGAGCATTAGTCCCCTGGCCAAAACTGAGCGTATCGTTGTATCAACCGCTGCCAGGAGAGCCTGATCAAGATCACGAAAAGCAAGTTTCCTGATTTTATCAACACCTTCGTACTGCCGGCTTTTTTCAATATGATCTGCCAGAAAAATTATTTTTTCGAACAGGGACATACCTTCCCGGCCGGTGGTATGGTAAACAACCGCGTTCAATATTTCGGAATCGTTTATCCCCAGCTCGCTTTCAAGCAAAGCTGCTCCCACCCGGGCATGGAGAAGCTTTTCCTGCTTCCTGGTGACCTGATCCAGCGATAAGCCCAGCTGATCTGCTTTGTGGAGCAGTTCCCGGCCTGAATATCTTTTCCCGTAATCGTGGACTATACCGGCCAGGTAAGCTTTTTCTGCATCAGCGCCATAATGTTCAGCCAAAGAAACCGCAGCTTCGGCTGTATACACGCAGTGCCTGTAAAGATCGTCGTCAAGCTTTTCTTGCATAATGTAAGAATAATTCATGAGTTACTGCTCGCGCGGTTTTGCTTCGTTAACAACGATCTTGCGTCCTTCCATCTCGGCGCCATTGGCTTGTTCCAAAATTGCTTCCATGTTTTCTTCCTCTACTTCCACAAAACCATACCCGCGGGAACGCCCTGTAGCTCTTTCAGTGATAATCCGACACTCAATAATTTCGCCATACTGAGAAAAAAATTCCTGCAGATCGTCTTCCTTGGTGCTCCAGGGGATGTTCCCCACGTATAAAGTTTTTTGCATTTAAACTTTCACCTCCGTTTATATTATAACCTATTTATAGGTTATTAAAACCTGTCTAAAAACCAGTCCTGTATAAACCATGTTTCCTGATATACTGCTCTACCGGCTCAGGGGTTAAGTACTTGATCGTTTTGCTCAGGGTAACCCTTTCCCTGATAAAGGTCGACGATACCGCGAGAGCGGGTATTTCAAGCAGGTGTACTTTATGCCTCATTTCGGGGCAGCTGAGGTCCAGGCTTTCATAGAAGCGATCCAGCGAATAACCCGGCCTGGACACTGCAATAAAGGTGCAGAGGCGCAGAAGCTCTTCGTAATCTTTCCAGGTAAATATCTCTAAAATTGCATCGGCACCGGTAATAAAAAATATTTCCAGCCCGGCTTCTTTGCCGCAGGCAAAATGTCTGACGGTATCGATGGTGTAGGTCGGTGCTTCATGATCTATTTCGAGCCTGGAAACAAAAAATGAAGGGTTGGACATTACTGCCAGGGAAGTCATCAGGTAGCGGTGCTCAGGTAGCGAAACTGTTTTTTCATCCTTGTGGGGAGGAATTCCGGTCGGGACAAAGACAACGTAGTCAAGATCAAACTGCTGCCTCGCCTCCTCAGCAGTAACCAGGTGCCCCATGTGGATAGGATCGAAGGTGCCGCCCATCAGGCCGACATTCAAGCTTCCGGTTTTGTTCGGTTGAGCATTAAAAAAGAACACTGGAATCTCCTTTGCAATGCTATTCGTAATAGGTAAATTCTTCCTGTCCGATCCGCACTGTATCGCCCTCTTTGATCCCTTTTTTCTTTAGTTCTTTATCGAGTCCGCTGCGTCGGCAGTAATTCTGAAAACGAAGCAGCGCCTCTTCATTATCAAAGTCAGTCTTAGCAGCCATTCTTTCAATGGCGGTTCCGCTGACCGTATAAATATCGTCTTCTATTTCAATTTTAAGGGGAAGTTGGTCGGCCTGTTCTACCCTGACAACCTCTTCTACTTCTATTTTTGCTCTTTCTTCTGAAAGCTTTGTGATCCGGCCGTATAAATAGCGGACCAAGTCTTCTACCCCTTGACCTGTTGCCGCAGAGATTGCAAAAACCGCAGTTTCTTCACCATCGGCATTATGGACAGCCTCCCGCAGCAGTTCAAGGCGTTCAGCAGCCCCGGTCAGATCCAGCTTACTGCCGACAACAACACGCGGGTAATCACTCAACCGGGAACTGAACTGTGACAGTTCTGCTTTAAGCAGTTGATATACTTCTGCCGGTTCAGGATGGGCTTCAGGGGATAGATCGATTAAGAACAACAGGAGAAGGTTTCTTTCCACGTGCCTTAAAAATTGGTGGCCGAGTCCTGCTCCTTCGTGGGCGCCTTCAATCAAACCGGGCAGATCGGCAACGACAAAGCTGCCGCTATCGCCTACTTTAACTACTCCCAGGTTGGGGGTAATCGTAGTGAAGGGGTACGAGGCTATTTTAGGTTTTGCTTCAGTTATGCGCTCCAAAAGGGTCGATTTGCCGGCATTGGGGAAACCGACCAATCCAACCTGCGCCATCAGCTTCAGTTCCAGCAATAAATCCTTTTCTTCGCCCGGGAGGCCTTTTTCGGCCAGGCGCGGAACGCGCCTGCGGGAAGTGGCAAAGCGGGCGTTCCCTTTACCGCCCCTGCCGCCTGCGGCTACCAGCGCTTTCTGACCGGGAACCGTTAAATCGGCAATTACATTATTTTTTTTATCGCGAACGATAGTCCCCAGCGGGACGGGAACGAGCAAATCTGCGCCGGCAGCCCCATGACGGTCTTTGCCCCGCCCGTGACTGCCATCGACCGCTTTAAGTGAGCGTCGATAGCGCAGATCAAGAAAACTGTGTTTGGAAGGGTCAGCCCACAGGTAAATAGAGCCGCCGTTACCACCGTCGCCTCCGTCCGGACCGCCCTTTGGCACATATTTTTCCCGGCGGAATGAAACCACACCGTCGCCTCCGCGGCCTCCGCGTACTAAAAGCTCTAATTCGTCTACGAACATTAGTCCACGATCACCTGCAGCAATGCCCTAATTAAAGGAGAATGTAAAACAAAGGCCCGGGCCAGCAGACCCGGGCTGCATAAATACTAATTAACTGCTGCTGTCTCTTCCGGATAAACGCTTACCTGCTTCTTGGCACGACTGTCATATTCGAAGACAACGCGTCCGGGCGCCTTGGCAAACAGGGTATCATCGCTGCCTTTACCTACATTCAACCCCGGGTGAAAGCGGGTTCCCCTCTGCCTGATGATAATGCTTCCTGCCTTAACCAGCTGCCCCCCGTAACGTTTAACGCCTAGCCTTTTAGCATTGCTGTCCCTGCCGTTGCGTGAACTGCCTACTCCTTTTTTATGAGCCATTTATGACACCTCTCTTTCATGCCTGTTCATGATATAAATATTTATTAACTGCTGATCAAACTGATCATAACTTCTGAGTAAGGCTGCCTGTGGCCCTGCTTGCGACGGTAATTCTTTTTACGTTTGAACTTGAAAACAGTAATTTTTTTACCGCGCCCCACGGCTACAACTTTGCCCTCTACACTGCAGTTGTCCAGGTACGGATTCCCTACCTGCATTTCATCGCCGTTGTTAAACATTAAAACTTTATCAAACTTGACTGTTTCGCCTTTTTCTGCCGGAAGCTTCTCCACGCGTATAACCTTGCCTTCTTCTGCGCGGTACTGCTTCCCGCCTGTCTCAATGATTGCGTACATAACCAAACCCCCCGTAAGGACTCGCCGAATCAGGTAGCCCGGTTTTGCGGGGCATTTTGACCTTTTTCGTGCGGCATTAAATCTATTGCAGATTCTAACACGCCCACCCTGCTTTGTCAATTGAATCCTTATCTGCTATGGTTTTAAGCCGTCATGCAGCCTGCGGGCAAAAGCGGTTAAGACCCCCTAGTTCTCTCGAGCCGGTAATAGTTGTACCGTAAAAGATCACCTGCTTACCCATGTCCAGAAACCGATCAACGGTGCCGTTAATAATAGTACTGCCGGTAACCGGGAACAGGTCGCACCGGCTTACAATCCAGGCAAACGGGAAAGCCCTGTTTCCACGCAGGTATCAAGGCAGGAAACTGCTTCGCTTACTGCTGTCCGAAGATCCGGATCCCTTTGTGGCGTGCGCAGATGCTTATTTCTTTTTCAGTGCCGCCCGGGCGAAAGTGCGGTTGACATCTTTAATCTCTACCTTAACATTCTGGCCGACTTTTTCGCCGGCCCCTTCAACGTTAATGACAAAGCCCTGGATGCGGGCAATGCCGTGACTGGGATTGGTAGAATGAGGCTCTTCGATGGTCAGTTCCAGGGCTTCTCCGACCTTTACGGGCAGCGCCAGGGCCTGAATCTCTTTATGACTGCCGCGGGCGACAATCCGGTAATGCTCAATGTGAATATCTTTCGTTCCCCTGATGAAAATGTGTCTTTTCAATTCTTCTTCCAGTTTTTTTAGGTTTCCCCCGCCGCTGCCGATAATTATGGCGGCAACTTCGTGGTGCATTTCAACTAAGACAGCCTTGCTTTTCTCATTAAGCAGTTCATCTTTTAAATCGCTTTCAATGCGCGTGCTGACCACAAGCGGTGTAAGGACTTTTCCCGAACCGCTGCAGTACGGGCAGGCCTGCTGCAGGTACTCAGAAAGATCCTGGCGGACTTTCTTCCTGGTCATCTCAACCAGGCCCAGGTTTGTCAAACCGAGAACGTAGGTCTTGGTGCGGTCATTTTTAATAGAAGCATTAAGCTTATCGATAACCTTGCGGCGGTGATCTTCAATACTCATATCGATAAAATCAACAATGATAATCCCGCCGATATCGCGCAGGCGCACCTGGCGGGCTATTTCTTCCGCTGCCTCCAGGTTGGTTTTCAATATTGTATCGGCCAGGTTACGACGCCCGATATAGCGCCCTGTGTTAACATCGACGACAGTTAAAGCTTCGGCTTCATCAAAAACAAGGTATCCGCCGCTTCTCAACCATACCTGGCGGGCCAGGGCTTTTTCCAGCTCCACTTCAACCCCGTAACGTTCAAATATCGGTTCTTTTTCCTTGTATAGCTTTACTTTTGATTGAAGGTGGGGAGATATGTAATCAACAATTTCGCGCACCTTGTCATACTCATGCTCGTTATCAATCAAAAAGCTGCTGAATTCTTCAACGAAAAGGTCGCGGGCAATACGGCAGGTTAAAGATAGATCCTGGTAGAGAATCGCGGGGGCTGTTTTCTGATCAAAACGGGTTGAAACCCGGTTCCAGAGCTGGACTAAAAACTGCAGATCCTGCTCCATCACCTTAGACTCGACTCCTTCAGCTACGGTGCGCACAATAAGGCCGACATCAGCGGGCTTAAGCTTTTCTACTTCACGGCGCAGGCGGTCCCTTTCGGACTGGCTTTCAATCCGCCTTGACACACCAATGTAATCAGCTCCGGGTACCAACACCAGGTAGCGCCCCGGAATCGTAATCTGCCCGGTTACCCGCGCCCCCTTGCTGCCGTAAGGTTCCTTGATCACCTGGACCATGATCTCTTCGCCAACCTTCAAAAGCTTATCAATTGAACTGCGGGCAGGAGGCGGGCTGTCATCATCCAAATCAGCAAAAATATCATCAACGTAGAGGAAAGCGTTTTTTTCCAGCCCAATATCAACAAATGAAGCCTGCATGCCCGGTAAAACATTAGCAACCGTTCCCTTGTAAAGATTTCCAACCACCCGGTGCTGCAGGGGCCTTTCAATATCAAGTTCGACCAACTTCCCCTTTTCCAGCAGGGCAACTCGTGTAGCCCTGCTATCACAGTTAACAATTATTTTTTTATCCATAATTAAATCACATCCCTTCAGACAATGGCTGCAGGATACCATTTTGTTCGGCATATAACTTTTCTCTGTGTACATGCCAATCTTGAACATTAAAAGATACCGGGTCGTTTTC